>SYKU01000189.1 GCA_005808865.1 Acidobacteriota bacterium | reverse complement strand
GCGCAAGGTTTTCGGGCACGTGCTCTGGCGAGCGCTCATGCTGATCCTGCTAAGCAACGTTTTGTCGAATTTCAACTCTTCGAAACCACCGGTGTTTCAGTTGATCAACGTCTTGTGTCAGATCGCGTTCGCGTACGTGCTTTGCTTTGCGGTGATGCAACTGAAAATGAGAATGCAGGTGGCGGCCGCGGCGGCAGTCCTTGCCGCGCACTGGGCGCTGTTTACGATCTTCCCTGGCCCGGAGGGTGCATTCTCGCGGGAAGGCAATATTGGCCAAGTGATCGACAAGGCCGTGCTCGGCTACAACTATTCCGGATACTACGTAACGATCAATTTCCTGAGCAGCGCGATCACCATGCTGTTCGGAGCTTGGGCGGGACAATTTCTGATGACAGCGAAACCGCACGCGGAAAAGGCCAAGACTATCGCCATGGCAGCCGCCGCCTGTTTCGCCGCCGGATACGCGCTCCAGCCGTTCAATCCGATGGTCAAGCGGATCTGGACTGCGTCGTTCACTTTCGCCAGCGCGGGCTGGGTGCTCGCGCTGCTGCTGGCGTTTTACTGGACGATCGAGATGAGGGGCTACCGGCGATGGGCGTTTCCCATGATTGTGCTGGGCATGAATTCGATCTTCATCTATTCGTTCTCCCAAGTGCTGAGCGGCTGGCTTCGACGCGGGATCGGTGTGTTTACCGACAGCTTCAAGTTTCTGGGGCCCGCGGGCGCGATTCCTCATAACCTGCTGGCTCTGGCTGCGATGTGGTACCTCTGCTACTGGTTATACCAGCGGAAGCTTTTCCTGAAGATCTGAACCGGAGCCTCTCACGGATTGAAAGTCACTCTGACCATCGACACAGGGCCGCGCGCCGGCGAGCGTCTCGTCTTCGGCGAAACAAACACGGTCATCATCGGCCGTGGCGCGGAAGCACATGTGAAACTTCCCGATGATGACCATATCGTCTCCCGCAAGCACATGCTGCTGCGGATGGATCCACAGGATTGCGTTCTTGTCGACCTGGGAAGCACCAACGGCACCTATTTCAACGGGCAACGCGTTAGCGGCGAAACGAAATTGAAGGAGGGCGATCAGATCCGCGTCGGAGTGACAGCCTTCACCATCACGGACATCGAGTCCAATGACGCGGGGGCCGGCGGCGCGGATTTTCAAACTGGCGAGATCTGGCTGTGCCGGAAATGCCGTGGAATGGCCGAAAACGCTAACGTCGACGGACGGGCGGCCGACATCGGGGGAGCGGCCTCCTACCTGTGCAGCGGTTGCGCGAAGGACCTGAAAACAGAACTGGACGGCTTGCGGGTAGGTCCGTACAGGCTGCTGCGCCTGCTGGGACAAGGCACGATGGGAGTAGTCTACGAGGCCCTCGACGAACAGACCGGACGCTTCCTGGCGCTGAAGCAGATGCTGCCGGGAGCGGCAGCCACGGAGAAAGTGGCAAAGTTGTTTCAGCGGGAGATGGCCGTGTTACAGGACCTCCGGCACAGGAACATCGTACGGCTTATCGATCATGGAGCGGACGACGGGCGTTACTATTTTGTCTCCGAATACCTCGATCAGGGAGACGCGGGTTCGTTGCTCAAATCAAGGCGTTCCGCGGCATCGGTGGCGGAGTCGTCGAGCGTAATTGGCCAGGTCCTCGATGGTCTGCAATATGCGCATGACCGCAGCTACGTGCATCGGGATATTAAGCCGCAAAACATGCTTTTGTCCGCGACAGGAGGACAACTCACGGCGAAGATCGCGGATTTCGGACTCGCCAAGAATTTTGCCGCAGCCGGCGCATCCTTCATGACGAGGCACGGAGAGTCCGCAGGCACCCTGCTTTACATGGCGCCGGAGCAGATCACGAACTTCCGCTATGTGAAGCCCACGGCTGACCTCTACTCGACAGGCATCAGCTTCTACTACCTGCTGACGGGAAAGCTGCCGTTCCATTTCCCCTCCCCACTGGACCGGGTATTGGGCGGCTTGTTCGGAAAGAAGCACAAGACCGAACTGGCGATCGTGCTCGAGGATGAGCCGATACCGCTGCTGGATCAGGCGCCTTCGATTCCAGAGAAACTGGCGGCGGTGGTGGATCGTTCGGTTCGAAAAAAGGAACAGGCGCGGTATCAGTCAGCTGGAGAGATGAAGCAGGCGATAGAAGAGGCGCTGAGCGAATAAGAACATGAGCGAGCCGGTGCGAATTCCGATATCCGATGTGTTCGACCTGCACACAGTACCGCCGCGCGAGGTGAAAGCGGTTGTTGAAGCGTACCTTGAAGAGGCCGGGCGCCTGGGATTGAAGGCCCTGCGAATCGTTCATGGACGTGGTGTTGGGGTACAACGGGAAACGGTGCGCGGGGTGCTGGCGCGAACGCCGTCGGTCGCGTGGTATGGCGACGCTCCGGCGGAGGCGGGCGGATGGGGCGCGACGCTGGTCACGTTACTTTGACGGCATGCCACCGATCTTCCTGCGAATCTCGGCGGCACGTTTCGAATCCGGATCCATTTCCAAAAATCTGGTGTAAGCTTCGCGCGCAGCCTTCCTGTCCCGGAGCTTTTCCTGCGCGTCCCCAAGGCGGGCGTAGGGTTCGGCGGAAGTCGGATCCCAGCGCGAAGCCTCGCGAAAACGGCTTGCCGCAGCCTTGAAATTACCCTTCTTGAAATAATAATTGCCGGTCTGAATTTCCTTTGCGGCTTGCAACGGATTGAAGGAATACTCCTTCTCCTTCGTGCCCTCGTCCTCTTCGGGAGGCGCCTGCTCCTGTGTACTCCCTTCCCTTTGAGACTGCTCGGCTTTCTGTGGATCGTCTTTGGACGGTCCGAGCTTCTGGCGTTCCTGCCCGAGAGCCAGCGCCGGTAGCGAAACGAGGATAAATATCCACCCGCGAGCCATATCTCCGATTATAGCTTTGCCCGTCTCATTTGCCTGCCGGTCCTAATGCCAGATATGGCGGACGCCCGGGAAGTTGCCGGATCTCGCGCGGCTGCGGCGCTCCCGTGCAATCGGGTAAGGGGACTATGGAATAGTAGTTCAATCCGTATCGCCAGCCTCGATGCAGGCCCTCCACGCAAACATCCCGCGCGACGCTCAAGCGCCCCACTTCCCGCCACACCGGGCGCGCGGAATAGCCGGCGTCGATCGCGGGAATCGCGCGCGCTTTCAGGAACATGATCCCAGCGGCAAGCACACAAGCCAGCACCGCTAGAGACCCGTTGCGGAGACCGCGGTCTTCGAGCACCCAGACCACGGCGGCCGCCGGCAACGGCCAGAGCCAGTGCCATTCGAACGCCGGAATTTGAGCCCTGCCGATTCCTCCGGCCAGAGCCTGCGGCAGCACGCCGGCGAGCGGCCCAGCAACGACCAAACCCGCGGCGACTCCAGCCAGAGTCCAGCGGGCGTTCCGCTTATCGGCGAGCGCGACTCCCATCAACGCCGCTGATGCAGGCAGCGCAGGCAACACGTAGCCCGGCAGCTTGTTGGTGGAAAGCGAGAAGAACAAAATGCACCAGAGGAACCACCCGAGCAGGAATTTGCGCATTGGGTCCGCATAAAGCGCCCTTCGAAACAGCCCGGCGAATGCGGGTGTCCAGGGGAAGAGCGCGGCGGGCACAACCCAGGCGTAGTACCAAAACGGCTGCACATGCTGCAAATCGGGAGAGAAATAGCGTCCCAGATGATGCTCGACGAAAAAAACCATCGGAAACCGTGCGCCGTTTGCCCACCAGCAAGCCGCGTACCAGGGCACGGCGATGGCGAAGAACGCGCCAATCACGCGCGCGGAAAAAAAATCCCGGATCCGGCGCCGTCCACACCACACTAACGGCAGAATCAGAACGAGGGGAGCCAGGCCCTTCGCCAATGTTGCCGCGGCCAACAGCGCTGAGGCCGCCGGCAATCTACGCGCGTCTCCGGATTCGATCCAGTCGAGCGCCAGGAGCATTGCGCCGCCGTACGTCGCGGCAAGTGGCAAATCAAACACGGCAACGTGGCTATAGCCGAGCCAGCCAGCCGAGGTCGCGAGCGTTACCGATCCATACCACGCCGCGCGTTCTCCGAACTTCTCCCGGAGAATGGAGAAAAAGAAAGCGAGGAACGCAACCGATAGTAGAGCGACCGGGAGTCTGGACGCGAGTTCGCCCGAGAGGCCCATGCGGAATGCCGAAGCGGTCATCCAGTAGAGGAGCGCCGGCTTCTCGAACCAGGCCTCGCCCCAGAGTCGCGGCGTCACCCAGTCCCCGGACCGCGCCATTTCGCGGCCGATCGAGGCGTAACGAGGCTCGTCGGGGCCGACCAGCCCCATGCCGGTGAGTCCCGACAAATAGACGGCGAGAATCAGCGACACGGCTGCGATCCGGACCACGCGAGACATCTGTCAATTATCGTCGATTCAGGTTGTATCCGGTCGAAAGGATACTTCCCCGCCGCGGGTGGACGATCGAGCGTCGTCACCGCCAGAGCCGCCAATGCCGGGCATCTCGTCATGACGGAGGGACAAAAAAGGAGCGCGGCTTCTCGAATCACCAGACAAGTCACTCCACTCAGGCTTCGGTCGGCGAATAACGAGCGGCATGTTCCACCTTGCTTGCACAGATGGAAAATGAAACGATAGGCACCGGAGATGAGTCAATGCTCTATCCGAGACGAGACATCGGGAGGTTCGCGATCGCGGCCGGCGTCGCGCCGGAATTGCGTACCCGAGAACAACTCGCATCGCATCTCTTACCTCGTCGGCGCCGATCCGCGCGGCTCCATGGGCGTCGGCGGCACAGTGAACGGGGATGGCCTTTCGTACCCTTCCGGCATCGAAGCCATCGATAACAGGGGCGGCAAGGTCTCGTTGCGTCATGAAATATCCGGCAGCGCCGGACTTTTTCCACCGCGGAGGCATGCTGTTCAGCGGCGACGGCCAGAACCTGGTCGCCTGTCAGGCCGCGACGGGCAAGCCACTTTCGCACTCACGCATCGGCTCGGCCGGCAACGCGCACTCCAGACCCACATCCCCGACGGCCAACAGTACATCCTCGTTACAGGTGGGGATCGGTTGGATGCGTCAACGGGCGTTGATGCTCGCGACACGGAACCCGCGGGGCAGGGGAGCGAAGGTGGAGGCTTCGAACTTCACGGTTGCCTTCGCGGCGACGTTCTTCACCTTGGTTCGGGCGGTACTCACGATCTGGCCCTGGGCGTTGTTGACCTCGAATTCGATTTCGACTTCGTAGAAGTTCTGATCCGTGTTGTTCCTGGCCGTTCCAAGAATTCTTATCGAGCCGTCCTGATCGATGACGGCACGCGACGAAACAACCTCCACCACGGGTTTGGCGCTTTCGGCGGGCGCTTGCGCCATCTCTTCCTGGCGGGCTTTTTCCCGTTCGGCTTCCACCTTAGGGTCGATCGGAGTCATGGTCATCGCGGGCGTCTCCGCAGCCTTCGGCTTTTCCGTGTTTCGGATCGTGCGGAAGATCCAGTATGCCGGAAGGGCGATTAGTAAGGCGCTGACAAGCAGCGGGCGCACGAGCCAACTGACTCCACGCCCTTCGGATTTATTGGGGGCTTCAGTCGCGGGCTCTTCGGCCATATGCCTAAAGTATCACGAACCAGCGGAAAGCCGCGTTGAGCTCTCTTCGTATACAATGAAAGCAGTATGAAGGCCTTCCGCCTGTTATCGGCCGCTGTTTTCCTGGGGACGTGTACAGCGCCAGCCCAAACCTACACTAAGGAAGTTTCGCGAATTATCCAGCAGAAGTGCCAGCAGTGCCACCGGCCCAACGACATCGCGCCATTCGCGCTGATGAACTTCGAAGATGCGTCCACCTACGCCCCCGATATCAAGCGTGTCGTAGGCGAGCGTAAGATGCCGCCCTGGAAGCCCGCCGATGAGGGATCCGCGCCTTTCCAGGATAACTTCAATCTCAGCGCCGAGGAACGCCGCACCCTGCTCTCATGGGTGGATGCAGGTGCGCCCAAAGGCGATGACGCCGACCTTCCTGAAGCTGCTCCCGTGAACGCCAGCCCTTGGGAACTGGGCGAGCCGGACCTGATTCTCTCGATGCCCGAGTTCACTCCGCCTCGCGCGGCTGATACGTATCGCTGCTTTGTGCTGCCGACCGGTCTCGATGAGACCCGGTACGTCAGCGCCTCCCAGGCGCTTCCCGGCGACAAGCGTCAGGTGCACCACGTTCTTCTGTACATCGATCAGACGGGCGAATCGGCCAAGCTGGACGGAAAGGACGGTCAGCCCGGCTATTCCTGTTTCGGCGGTCCAGGAATTGAGTTGACTATCGGCGGTCTGCTGGGTGGGTGGGCTCCTGGAGCACGGACCCGTCATCTCCCAGACGGGATCGGCCAGGTGCTTCCGGGAAAGAGCCGCATTGTCATGCAGGTCCACTATCATCCGGGTGGGCGTACGGCGCCTGACCAAACCAAGGTCGGTCTCTGGTACCGTGCCGCGAACAAGGTCGAGAAGCGGCTGGTTAATATTCCTCTCATCAATCAGACGTTTGTGCTGCCCCCCGGCGAAAGCAACGTGGTAGTGAAGGCGTCGCAGGTTGTTTTCCCGTTCCTCACTGGGAAGGCGATTCTGATCGCACCGCATATGCACCTGCTCGGCCGTACGATCAAAGTGGAAGTAAAGGATGCCGATGGAACCGTACGTCCCATGATCAATATCGAGGATTGGGATTTCAACTGGCAGGGTTTCTATACATTTGGGGAGGCCGTGAAACTGCCTGCCTTCTCCACGGTTTGGCTGACATCGAGCTATGATAACTCCGCGAACAATCCGCGGAATCCGAATAACCCATTGAAGGCGGTGCGGTGGGGGGAGGGAACGGAAGACGAGATGTGCCTGGCGTTCCTTGGCGTCGTCTTCGACAACGAGTCCTTCCTGCCTTTCCGCTCCGGGAGCACGAAATAGGATTTCGTGAATTGGAAACTGCCATGCTGCCTATGACGCGCCGTGGATTGCTCGCGACCCTCGCATCCGGAACTGCTGCGTGGACACAGACCGAGCAGCAGCCCCCGAAGCCGTTCCAGGTATCCGTCAACGAGGTGATCGTCCCGGTTACCGTTACCGACGAGAAGGGCCGTTTTGTTTCCGATCTCGACTCGAAGGACTTCCACATTTTCGACGAGGGAAAGGAACAGACGGTCCGGTTCTTCACGAGGGACCGCGCTCAGCCCGTGGTTGTGGGCTTCCTGCTCGACATGAGCAGTGCCACCCGGCTGCATTGGAAGACATACCAGGAGGCGGCGACGGAGCTGGTTCTGAACCTATTGCCGGGCGACAAGAAGTATAGCGGCTACCTCATCTCTTACGGGAACGACGCCGAGTTGCTGGTGAACACAACGTCCGATTCAGAGGCGATCGTGGAGAAAATCCGCAAGATGAAACCGGGGGGCGGCGCGGCTTTGTACGACGCCATTTACATCGCCTGCACGAATCGGAATCTTGTGAAGGGAGAACCGTACGAGCCCAGACGTGTTCTCATCGTGATCGGCGACGGGCACGATAATGCGAGCAAAAAGTCGATCGATGAGGTGCTTGAACTCGCCCAGCGGAATCTGGTCACTATCTACTCAATGAGCACGGTCGCCTTTGGTTTCAGCAGCGAGGGCGAGAAAAATTTGACACGCCTCGCGGAGGAAACCGGGGGCCGCGTCGAGTACCCGCTGCAGAAACTCTATTCCACCGTTTCGGGATATCTTTCAACGCCATCGGACGAAGGGAACTATGCCTACAAAGTAGGTACTGGCGGTTACGCGGCTGAGATTGCGGGCGGCATTTTTAAGGCGGTAGCCGGAATCGCCGGAGAGATCACCACGCAGTACATCATGCGGTACATCCCCGAAGGCGTTAACCCGGATAATCCCAAGATTTATCGTAGCATTCGGGTACAAGTGGAGTTGCCGAATGTAAAGGTAAGGGCAAGGAAGGGATATTTTCCCTTTAACCCTTAGGAGGTTCGTTTCCTCACATTTTCGCGTGGCGAACCGATGAGCCCTATACATGACGGCTCTTTCCATACAGACCTACCGCGGGGAATATGCCGTGCTGCAAGCCGCCTTACCGGAGAGGCCTGTGGCAAACATCGGCGTTCTACTCCTTGACCCGTCCAGCCGGAAACTGTACAGCAAACTCCGTGAATTCTTCGGGAATGTCGCAAACCCCGATGAGGCCGAAGTGCTTTCCGAACTGCGCGAAGACTTTGCGAAGCGCCTGGAAGAGATCGACGGAGAGGAATTTCTCATCTGGCTCGAGGACACGTTATCGAACGTGCTGCGGGTTACGGAGCGGCAAACCGTGATGGTCCGGGATTTCAACAAGACACTCGACAAGTTATTCGCCGAATATGTCGAGATGGAAAAGCCAGCGACGATCCCGTACCAAAACTGTCTGCCTCTGCTTGCCATGCCCGTCGCGGCCGGATACCTGGATAGACAGGCCGAAATAGTCGAAGCCGCGGCCGAATGGGTGCCCGTCCCTGATTCCTTTCATCCGAATCCGCGCAAGTTCGTCGCGAGGATCCAGGGGCGTTCCATGGAACCGAAGATCCCCGATGGATCGCTCGCCGTTTTCCGCTTCGGCGTGGTTGGCTCGCGGACGGGCAGGATCCTGCTGGTGGAACTCTTCGATGTCGCCGATCCCATCGCGCGCTACACCGTGAAAAAGTACTTGAGCGACAAGGCGAGTTTCGATGGCACTTGGCGGCACACCCGGATACTGCTCGTCCCGATAAACCCCGAGTTCGAGCCAATTGAGGTAGAGGAAGAGGGCCAATTCCGGGTTATCGCGGAGTTTGAGGGAGTTCTCGACACGGATGGCTAGGGCAGCCCCTCAGGAGCCGCCCCACATGCGCTAGACTTTGGCGAGTGTTCCTGTTCTGGTTCTTTGTGGTTTCCGCAACTCTGCTCGCCGCGGCTTCCTTCCGGGGAGAACGAAAGCGCGCCGAGTACGTTTGTTCGCGCCTTGCCGCGGAGCCTGTGGAATCGACGCCGCGTGTGGCGCTGATCGTCCCCGTCAAGGGGCATGACGATGGACTCAAGGAAAACCTCGCTTCTCTCGCCGCGCTCGATTACCCGGACTATTCCCTGATCGTCGTGGCGCGTTCCGCGAGCGATATCCCGCCCGGAGTGGTCCCGCCGGGCGCGCGTGTGGTGCTGGCCGGAGGCAGTGACGGGCACACGGGTGAGAAAATTCAGAACTTGCTTGCCGCCGTGCGCTCCACGCGGAAACCCTTCGACGTTCTGGCGTTTGCCGACTCAGACGGCCGCGCTGGACCTGGCTGGCTGAAGGCGCTGGTCGCGCCGCTTGAAGATCCCGCGGTCGGAGCTAGCACGGGATATCGCTGGTACGCGCCCGATCCGCCTTCCTTCTGGGCGCTTGTGCGAAGTGTCTGGAACGCCGCTATCGCCGGCGGCTTCGGACCGGGCGACAACCGGTTCGCCTGGGGCGGCGCAATGGCCATCCGCAAAACGACTTTCGACGATGCGCGCGTGCCGGATTTCTGGAAAGGTTCCGTCAGTGACGACTACGGTCTGACCAATGCCGTGAAAAGCGCCGGGTTAACCGTCGCTTTCGCACCGGGGGCGATGGTGGCCTCAACGGACAGGACAACCGCCGCCGAATTCTTCCCGTGGGCACGCCGTCAGCTTACGATTACGCGCATCTACAATCCCCGCCTATGGTGGACCGCGCTCGCGGCGCACGTGATCTATTGCGGAGCGATGGCCGCGGCGATCATTGCGATTGAGAATGGACACTCGGCCGCGGAATGGGCGCTCGTGATACAGCTTGGTCTCGGAATGCTAAAGGGGGCTAACCGTGCGACGCTTGCCAAAGCCGAACTGCCGGCGTTTAACGCCTGGTTCGAGCGGTATGGCTGGGTGCACTCGATATGGGTGCCCCTCGTTACCTGGATCTGGCTTGTTACCCTCGTCAGCTCGGCCTTTGCCAATACGATTGAGTGGCGCGGGAATCGATATTTGCTGACACGGGAGAGGGCGGCGAAACTCTAATTTCCAGCACCGGGCGATTTGGGAGCTTATCTCTGCGAAATCGCCAAGCCGCGAGTTGATCAAGTACTTGTTGGATGGCGTGATCGGCTTTGTGGTACGCGGCTTCGATCTTGCTGGCGGGCTTCAATGGCTGGTCGGGCCGGTGGTGGAACTGCGAATTGGCAAAAGGGCCCCCAGACGCGTTGATGGAAAAGGATAAACATGAGTGCCGCCTTGACTCACTTTCCGGTGAGACGATAGCGGTAGCTGCGGCCGAAGCGTTCGAGCAGAAGTTTCAAGATCCAGTCGCGGTAACCGTTGCGCGCAGACGTCCGCGCGACACACGCACGCGAATCTCGGAACCAAGGGGCGCTTCGGCCGCATCCCTAATCGCTTCTCCGGACGGGCCGGTCACGATCGCATAGCCACGCTCCAGCACGAGTAGAGGGCTCAACTGGCCGAGTTTGGCCTCAAGCGTTTCGAGGTGCGCACGCCGCCGCGCAAGACCCGTACGGACGATTTCGACGGCGTTCCTGTGTGCATTCTCCAGCCGCGCATGATTGCGAGCCAGTTGCGGGCGCGGGTCGAAGCGGGCTAATCGGCGGCCCACGGTCTGGAGCGCGCGCTTTCGTTCTTCAAGAGCCTCGCGGACGCGGTCCCGAAGCCGGAACTGAAGGTCGTCGGTACGCTGAAGCTTGCGGCCGATCGCGCGATTCAAGAGAAGCAGCGCACGCTCGATTCCTTGCTCCCTGAGACGGCGGGATGCCATCGAAAATCGGTACCGGACAATCGAAATCGCCCTCGAATCGAGCGCCCCTATCCGCTCGAAAATCTCCTCGCGATTCGGGGCTACCAGTTCTGCCGCAGCCGATGGCGTCGGAGCCCGCAAATCCGCAACAAAATCCGCGATCGTGAAGTCGGTTTCGTGCCCGATCGCGGAAACCACGGGCACCTTGCAGTCGAAGATTGCGTGGGCAACTGCCTCATCGTTGAACGTCCAAAGGTCCTCAAGCGAGCCGACGCCGCGAGCGTCGATCAGCACGTCCGGCCATCCGCTACGGCTGAAATATTCAATGCCGCGGCAGACTTCCAAAACCGACCCCTCGCCCTGCACCAGCGCCGGATACAGCCGGATATGGAGGCCGGGGAAGCGGCGGCCAAGAATCTGAATCAGGTCCGCGATCGCCGCTCCGCGAGGCGACGTCACGATACCGATGCGGCGGGGGAAGCGCGGAAGCTGCCGCTTGCGGGCCGGATCGAACAGGCCTTCGGCCGCAAGTTTCTTCTTAAGTTGCTCGAAGGCCAGTTGCAGAGCACCGTAGCCTTGTGGCTCAAGGGTCTCGACCAGCAACTGGTATTCGCCGCGCGCATCGTAGACGTCGAGTCGGCCGCGGGCAATCACCGCCACGCCGTCCTGAGGTTTGAACTTAAGAAAACGCAGCGAAGACTTGAAGCAGGCACAGTGGACCTGAGCCGAGGCGTCCTTCAGCGTAAAGTAGCAGTGTCCGCTCGCGGCGGTTTTGACACCGGAGATTTCACCCGATACCCAAACGTCCGCGAACTCAACGTTGAGCAGCGCGCGGATCGAGGCGTTCAGTTCCGCGACAGTCATCACCCGCCGCGGAGGCGCGAATTGAAGGGAGAACTGTTCCATTTGTCAGCAGAGTCGGCGCGTTTCGCGGAACCGAAGCGGTGGGCTCACCGTCCCGTTCGCCAGGAGCGCCGAAGCAGACTGCCCTTCCCGGTAAAGCCTGCCTGTTTCGATACCTTCATATCGTGGCAGGTATCCCGCCAACTTCCGGAGCGCCTTGTCCATCTGCAGCCGCGCGCCAATCAGATTACCGGTGCTTTGATGGTGCGCCGCGACCGCGAAGTGAATCAACGCCTGCAGAAACATCCGCCGTGGTCCGCGTTCGGCGATCCACTCGGCTTCGAGCGCTTCATGGGATTCGAAATACTCGCGGGCATCGAACAGATAGATGCCACGGTCGAACCCGGTCACGCGCCGACGGCTCCAGCGGCGACCAGCGCGGCAACCTCCTCTTCCGAGAATCCAAGTTCAATCAGAACCTCGCGCGAGTGTTGGCCGATTTCCGGCGCCATCGCCGGCTTGCGCTTCTGTACACCGTCCACCCGCATCGGGCTGTCCACGGTTCTCAGGGGTCCGCCCTGCGCCTGATCCAGCTCGGGGAACACACCGTTCCTCTGCATCTGCTCGTCGCGGGCGGCTTCGACCGGCCCAGGCACAGGCCCCCAAACCACTCCGTGCTCCTTGAACAGCTTCTCGCATTGCGCCATATCAAGCGCTCCGATGACGCGGTCCAGCAACTCAGTCAACTCTCGCGAGTGCTCCGTGCGAGCCTTGAATGCGTGAAAGCGGGGGTTCCCGATCATCTCCCGGAACCCCAGCGCGTGACAGAGCCGCGGCCAGTCCTGGCGGGGATCAAGGCAACAGAGAATGAAACGGAAGCCGTCCCGCGTCACGTAGTGGTTGACCAGCGGATTGATCGTTGTGCTCCGCGTGCGCTGGAGCGGGAACTCCGCGCCGCAATGGGCGGCCTGAATCTGGCAACTGTTCGACCACGCGCCACTGGCCATGAGCGACGTGGAGACCCGGGCCCCTTTCCCCGTCTGCTCGCGCTGATATAGCCCCAGCATTATGGCCCCGAACAAAGATGTCGCGGTGGGATGATCTCCAAAACCCGCCGGGGCGAGCGTCGGTTCGGTATCAGCGTTGTGCATCAGTCCCATCAGGCCTGAACGCGCCCAATAGGCCGTGGTGTCATAGCCCGGTTTCCCGGCTTCGCCTCCTTGTTCGCCGTAGCCGGTCACATAGGCGTAAATGAGGCGCGGATTTACGGCGGACAGGTCCTCGTAGGACATGTGAAATCGCGCCACCAGGTCAGGCTGAAAGTTCGTGATAAAGACATCGGCGCTCGCCGCGAGTTTAATGAGGATCCCACGACCCTCATCCCTGGAAAGGTCAAGTGCCAGGCTCCTTCTGTTCCGCGCATCGAGAATCCAGCAGTAGTTGTGGCTCGAAACCGGCATGCCGGGAACGGCCCCCAGGCGCCTGTAGGGATCCCCACCACGCGGGTGCTCCACCTTGACGACTTCGGCGCCGAAGTCCGACAGGATCGACGCCGCAGCCGGCGCGGCTATGTAAGTACCACAATCGATGACGCGAATGCCGTTCAGGATCGACATCTTATAAGGCTATCACTGCTTTACCTAAGACCCTGCGATTGGCCAGATCGCGGAGCGCGGCGGGCACTTCATCCAGCGCGTATGTTGGTCCCACGACTGGCCGGATACGCCCTTCGTGAAACCAACGGACAAGGCTTTCCTGTGTAGCAGCCAGGTACTCCGGCCGGTTGGCAACGTAGCCGCCCCACAACACGCCGACGATCGAAATGTTCTTGAGCAGAACCCGGTTCGCGGCGACCGTTGGAATGCGGCCTCCGGCAAAACCGATCACGAGCAGGCGGCCCTCCGCGGCGATGCATTTCGTTGAGAGATCGAAGATATCGGCGCCCACGGGATCATAGATTACGTTCGCTCCTCCGCCAGTGATGCCCTTGACCTGCTCGACCCACTCGGGACTTGAATAGTCGAGCGCGTAGAGGGCTCCCTGCGCGCGGCAAAAATCTAGCTTCGCGGCGCTCCCGGCTGTCGCTATAACCCGCGCGCCAAGCGCGGCGCCAATCTGAATTGCCGACATCCCGACACCGCTCGCGCCGGCATGGACAAGCAGCCACTCGCCTGCCTTGAGCGCGGCACGATGAGTCAGCGCGAACCAGGAGGTATGGTAAACGATCGGCATGGATGCCGCTTCAACGGCTGACATGCCTTGTGGAAGAGGCCATACACGGTTTGCCTGTGCCACTGAAAACTCCGCGAATCCCCCTCCCCAGGGTAGCGCGACCACCTCGTCGCCCCGCTTCCACCCGTTCACGCCTTCACCCACACCATCGATCACGCCCGCCACTTCCGCTCCCGCCGTGAACGGAAAAGGCGGTTTCACCTGGTACTTTCCCTGAATCTGAAGAATGTCGAAGAAATTGATCGCGGAGGCGAGATTGCGGACCCGAACCTCGCCCGGGCCGGGCTCGGGCAGGGGTACCTCTGCGAATGTCATTTCCTCCGGCTCGCACCACCTGTGGACTTGCCACGCTTTGGGCATCTTGTGAATTATACTCCGCGGAGTGCGGCTCCAACCGCGATCCATGAAACGACCGCCGCTGTGGGCGGCAGGGGCAAGCGATCGCGATTTTCGCCGCCTGCCCTCCGCCTCGAGCATTTCAGGACTCAGACGAAAGCCCTACGCTGGATCCCAACCGAATCCGGGCTTATCGTGCGGCTGCATGTAGATCCCCTCGGGGCCGCGGGTGAGCCGGTAGGATTCCTCGAATTTCTTGTAGTAATCCGCCGGTCCACCGGGCGGAGGCATGAACATTTCGCACCACGGAGCGTTCACTGTCGCCATCGAAAACGCCACCGTCTCGGGCGTCAATCCTCCGCCGTGGGGGATCACCGGAATGTCGTAGGCGGCCGCCATAGCGGCGATCTTCCGCAACTCCGTCAGCCCGCCGCACCACTGTGCATCCGGCTGCCAGATCTCCGCGGACTGATTTTCCAGGAGGAGCCGGAAACCATACCGGCCATATTCGTGTTCACCGGTCACAATCCGCGTCGATTTGATTGCTTTCCGGAGACGGCCGAACCCGGCATAGTCGTGCGGCTGAAGCACTTCTTCCATCCAGTAGATGCGATAGGGCTCGAGCATTTCGGCCATCTCAAGGGTGTAGCGCTCCGTCCAGGCCATCCAGCAGTCGAGCATGATGTCGCCATCCGGGCCGAGCGCCTGCCTTGCCCGTTTCACGAGGTCCACGTTCTTCTTCATCCCCTCGCGTCCATCCGCCGGACCGTGAGGGATGGCGAGTTTCAGCCGCTTATACCCGAACTCCACATGCTGTTCGATGTCGTTGCCTGTGCAATAGGTAGGAATCCGCTCCTTGGTTTGCCCTCCAAGAAGCTTGTATACCGGCATGTTGAGGGCTTTTCCGATGATGTCCCACAGGGCTACATCGACGCCGCTGATAGCGTGCATTGTCACACCCATCCGGCCGTAGCTCATGGTGGAGCGCCACATGATGTCCCATAACTTCTCGACGTCGAACGGATCCTCACCAAGCAGAAGCTTCACGAGGTGTCCCTCGATGATGTAATTCCCCGCCCTCCCGCCGTTTCCATATCCCTTGAGGCCTTTGTCTGTCGTTACTTCGACGGTGAAGTCTTCGAGTTGCCCGGGATCGGGGTTGAACAAGGACCGCGTCGCCTTGTATTTCGGGTAAACCG
This sequence comes from Acidobacteriota bacterium, assembly GCA_005808865.1. Lineage (GTDB taxonomy): Bacteria > Acidobacteriota > Terriglobia > Bryobacterales > Bryobacteraceae > SYKU01. The sequence continues at coordinate 45,510 of SYKU01000189.1, read as the reverse complement.
ACATCGGGTTCGCGACTTCGACCTCCTGCGTGCTCCACGCCCCCGGCGTGGGTTTGAAGGGCGTGACCGGAAGACGCGGCCGCGCCCTGACAATCTTAACGCTGGTGATTTTCATCTTGCCGCGGCCCAGGTCTGGCGTTTGTGGGGAAGCCAATGGCGCGGCCAACGCCGCTCCTCCGGTAGTCAGGAAAGTTCTGCGTTTCATGGAAGCTCCTCATTTCGGCGAATGGGGATGGTCCGAATCATCGATTCTAGCGTTTCCGGGCGGGTCCAGCTCGCGCGGCTTCCCGGAGTGCGCGGGCGGGCGGTAGCCGCAGCATAAAGTTTTCTCTCAAAGATCCGATAAATCATACGTGGCGCACTCATTTCAAGATGACGTCGATCAGGTTTCCAAGGGGGCGAAAGACCCGCTCCGCGACGAAACGTTGGTAAAGGCTGTCACCTACGATTTCCGCCGGCCGGACCGCATCGCCAAGGACCAGCTTCGCGCCATTCACCTGCTGCATGACAACTTCGCCCGCAACCTGGCGTCGAGCCTCTCCGCATATCTTCGCGCCTACGTCATCGTCAACCTGGTATCCGTCGAGCAATTGTCGTTCGCCGAGTTCTCCCAGTGTCTTCCATCCCCTACGTGCATGGTTTGTCTCGGCATGAAGCCATTCGATGGCAGCGCCGTCATGGAGTTGAACCCTTCGCTCATCTTTCCGCTGCTCGAAATGTTGCTGGGCGGGAACGGCCGCGGGCTGACGCGCATTAACCGCGAGGTAACGGAAATCGAACAGCAGATTCTCGACACGCTATTCAGGATCATGCTGCACGATCTTAAAGAGGCGTGGCAGGGGGTCACCAACATCAACTTCACAATCGAGGGCCGTGAGACGGAGCCGCAGCTTCTCCAGATTCTTGCACCCACCGAGGCCGTGGTCTCGATCGGCATCGAAGTCCGCATCGGCGAAACCACCGGCATGATGAACATCGGCGTGCCGTCCATCATCATCAAGATGTTGCGGCACCGTTTCGACCAGCAATGGTCGGTGCGCAAAACGGATTCCACCGAAGAGGAGCAGACCCGGGTATTGGACATCATCAAGAAGGCGAACGTCGACATGGAAGTGCGTCTATTGGGACCGTTGCTGTCGGTCGATAGTCTCCTGAAACTGGACGTTGGCGATGTGCTTAGCTTCGATCACGCTGTAGGCAAGCCGCTCGCGCTGCTCGCAAACGGAAAGACCAAGTATCAGGGACAGGTGGTGGCACAGGGGCGAAAAAGAGCTTTCCTCGTGGAAACTCTCGAGACGTAATTTGCAAAGTGCGGGTTGGAGGTTCGCCTGCATGTGATAGCCTACTCGAATGCGCTATCGCCATCGCGTGCTCGGGATGCTGTTTCTGTTGTCGATCATCACGTATATCGACCGGGTATGCATCTCCGTCGCCGGGCCCAGAATGCAGGCGGATCTGGGAATTACCCCGGAGCAATGGGGCTGGGTTGTCGGCCTCTTCGCGATCGCCTACGCCGCCTTCGAGATTCCGAGCGGGACATTGGGTGACCGGATCGGCCCACGGAAAGTACTGACCCGGATCGTTATTTGGTGGTCGGCGTTCACTTCCCTTACAGGTTTCGCGACCAGTTTCGCGATGCTGCTGCCGATCCGGTTTCTCTTCGGTGCAGGCGAGGCGGGCGCGTATCCAAACAGCTCCTCCAGCATCTCACGGTGGTTTCCTGTCGTCGAGCGGGCCCGGGCCCACGGGATTGTATGGATGGCCAGCCGGATCGGGGGAGCGTTGTCCCCGTTTCTAGTAGTTCCAATTCAACAGGCATTTGGATGGCGTGCGGCCTTTTTCGCGTTCGGCTTCCTGGGTGTGATCTGGTCGGCCGGCTGGTACGCGTGGTATCGCGACTACCCGTCCGAAAAATCCGGCGTGACGGCCAGGGAACTCGAGGAAATCGGCACGGATCCGCGCGGAGCGCATCACGGACTGCCTTGGATGATCGCACTTCGCAGCAGGAACCTTTGGTTCATCATGCTGATGTATTTCACATACTGCTACGGCTCGTTTTTCTTCTTGTCGTGGCTCCACACCTATCTGGTAAAGGGACGGGGCTTTAGCGAGAAGGACCTCCTGCTTTCGACCTTGCCGTTCGTACTGGGAGCGATCGCGAATGGCGCCGGCGGCTTCGCGAGTGACGCGATGGTGAAGAGGTTTGGCCTGAAGTGGGGGCGGCGGTCCGTAGCGATGGCAGGCTTATCCGCGTCGGCGATCTTTACCGTGGCAACCGTGCTAACCGAGCACAAAATTCTGGCGCTCGTGTTCCTGGCTTTGAGCTACGCAGGGTCGGACTTCATGCTTCCGACAGCATGGGCGGTTTGCCTTGACGTGGGCAAGAAATACGCGGGTGCGGTTACCGGGACGATGAACACGGCAGGACAAATCGGGTCCTTCCTCTCCTCCGTGCTGTTTGGTTATTTCGTCACGATGTCGAACAGCTACGATATCCCGCTGCTGCCGATCGCCGCAATGCTCGCCATCAGCGCGCTGCTTTGGCTGAAGATCGATCCAACCGAGCCGCTGATTCCAAGCTAGAGCAGGTCGCGAAGAGGGAAAGAAGGAGCGGGTGGACTCCCGGCGAAGCCTTTCCTGGTCTTTCTTAGCGCATTTTTCTGATAGACTACCCACCAAGCAGGGAACAATCACGTCCCGGCCAAAATAATTAGAGCATTTTCACATAAATTGAGGCTGCTCCGAAGTTCATCGACTATTGCTGGCAATCAGACTGCGAACCTACTTTATATGAAAATGCTCTAATAAGGAGGCTCCATGAGACTCAGACATTCGATACGGCTTGCATTGGTGTTGGCGGTAACGGCGGCCACCATGTCCGCGCAAACCGCGACAGGGAGCATCATCGGCCACATAACCGACGCATCGGGAGCTATCGCCCCGGGCGTCGAAGTCACGATCGTTAACCCCGCCACCGGCATTTCCACAAAGGTGACAGCGGATGGGCAGGGGATCTATCGCGCGTTTTATCTTGCACCGGGAATTTACAACCTGAGCTTCCAGGCGGCTGGCTTCAGCAAGCTGCAGCGAACTGAAGTGGCTCTACGATCGAACGATACGCTGACGATCGACGCGCAGCTTCAGCTCGGCAGTATTGTCGAGAGCGTCCAGGTCCTGGCGGGAACGCCGCTGCTCGAGACCGCGACATCCACTACCGGCACCGTGCTGGCTGGACAGCAAATGAATGCGATTCCCATCATGCAGCGCTACACGTGGATGGCCATGTACCTGATGCCGGGCGTAACCAGTGTGAATGGATTCCATATCGCCGGCGCGCGCGACCGAGGCATCGGCTACCAGTCGGACGGAATTCCCGCCACTGAACCCATTCGAAGCGGCGTTGCCACGAACCGGATCATGTCCACGACAAATAACGCCATTGAAGAAGTCAGGATGGTGACGACAGTGCTGCCCGCGGACAGCGGCCACTCGGCCGGCGGGATGCTCAGCATCACCTTCAAGTCCGGCGCCAACAACCTTCACGTCGAAGCCGAGGATCGCTACATCAACAATCCGCTTCTCCACCGCGCCTATTTCAATCTGCTTCGCCCGACGGCTCCATTCAACTACCACGAACTCTCCGGTCTGGGCAGCGGCCCGGTTTATCTGCCAAAACTATACAACGGAAAGAATCGTACGTTCTTCCTTTACGGATGGTCGCGGCACCACGAGAAATACAATCAGCAGGTGTTTGCGGATGTGCCGAACGACGCCATGTTGGGCGGCGATTTCGGTTTCGGCGGCCAAGGTTTCCCCATTTTCGATCCGGCTTCCACCCGGCAGAACGCAGCGGGCCAGTGGATTCGCGACGCCTTTCCGAACAACGTGATTCCGAGGAACCGCTTTGATCCTGTTGCGGTGAAATTTCTCGATAATCAGCCCTGGAACAAGCCAAATAACCTGGGCGGCGCGGGGTTTGTGGATCGCACCGGTCCACACCAGAACTTCGGAACGGAATCGAAATACCGATCCTACCGTACCCGCTGGGACACCAAGATCGACCACGTAGTCAACCAGAACAACCGCCTGTTCGGGCGTTACTCGCACGCCCGCAATCGCGCATGGGGAAATGCGATCGCACTGAACTGGGAACTGCTCGACGGCAATCGCGTCATGACGCCGAGCGATCAGATCAACACCGTCATCTCCGACACCCATATGTTCGGGCCGACGCTCATCCTTGAAACGCGTCTGGGAATGAATCGCCGAAAGGAGTCGCGCACGCCGCTTGGAATCGGCGAGAACTGGGGCCAGAAACTCGGGATTCCCGGAATCAGCGGAGATACGTTCCCGTCGTTCTATAATTCGAGCGGCGGCGCTTTCTATTCCGCCAGCATGCCACGCGGATCCTACTACCATGTGACGGAGAATTTTACCTGGCAGGAAAATCTGACCGTCATTCGCGGCCGGCATGCCATGAAGACCGGATACGAATTTGTCCGGACTCGCGCCAACACCCGGGCCGAGTCGTTACCCGCTGGCGTCTATCGCTTCGGCGGAACCGAAAATCCGTTTACTCCGAATACGGGTAACGACTTTGCGGCCTTCCTGCTCGGTTCGGTCGTGCGCGCCGACTTCAATACGGCACTCGCCAACTGGCTGCCGCGCTGGAGGAGCCACGCTCTCTATTTCCACGACGACTGGAGCGTCACCCCCAAGCTGACCTTCAATCTTGGGCTGCGATGGTCGTACGAGTCACCCTTCACCACGAAGTACGGCCAGCACAGCCAATTCGACCCTAACGCCACCGATCCGCTCACTGGAAGGCTGGGCGCGATCCTCCACCCGGGCAAGGCGCTCGCGAAGCGCGATCTCAACAACTTTCAGCCGCGGGTGGGAATGGCCTACAAGATCAACAACAAGATGGTTTTCCGCGGTGGTTTCGGTCTGACGACCGTCGACCTCTATACCGTCGGACTTGATCAGAACTTTGAGGAGTATTTCACGGGGGTGACGCGCGAGAATCCTCCGGGCGATCCGCGCACCATCTTCAACATCAGCCAAGGACCGGGCCCCATCCAGTTTTCGATTCTCCCCAACGGCACTTCCCCCTTTGTCGGCGCCAACTTCGGTTCGCGGGGCGCAACTCAGTACGATCCCAACATGCGCAGTCCGTATACGATGAACTGGAACGGCACGTATCAGTATCAGTTCGCGGACACGTGGCTGATGGAGTTGAGCTACCAGGGTTCATCCGGTGTCAGACTGCTGAACGCGTGGAACACCAACGTAATCCCGCTCAACATTTCGAACGACCGAGCCACTCTTGACCGGATCTTCGTCAACCAGCAGCCTTTCCGTCCTTACTCAAACTTCGGAGCGGTAAACCTGTGGAGCAATTTCGGCCACTCGAGCTTCCATTCCGGCACCGTCAAGTTCGAAAAGCGGTTCTCGAAGGGACTGACGATGACGTCGTTCTACACTTTCGGCAAGGCGATTGATGAAGCCGACAACGACGGCGTCGCATCCGGCGTAACGTATTACAACCGGCGCATCGAGAAGGCCCGCGCTGGTTACGATCTCCGCCACCGCCAGGTGACTTACCTCACGTATGACCTGCCGGTCGGCAAGGGCAAAAGGTGGATGCACGGCGGGGGAATCAAGGATTACTTGCTGGGAGGCTGGAAAATCGGCTGGATCCAGACCTTCCAGAGTGGGACACCGATCGATTTCGTGATCGCCGGCAGCCCGAACCGGTATTTGCCCGGCACCGTGCGGCCGAACATCAACGGAACGTACGACCAGATCAATGTCCCTGGTTGGACAATCGGCGACAGGTTCAACAACACCCTTAAGAATTCCATGTGGAACATCGGCGTTTTCGCCAACCCGGCCGCCTACACCCAGGGCGCCATGGGACGAAACGTCATTCAAGGCCCCGGCATGAACTGGTCGCAGGGCAACCTTGCAAAGACCATCACCGTTAAGGAGAAGTACAATCTCGACGTCCGCTTCGACATCAACAACATCTTCAAAATGCCAAACTTCAGCAATCCAACGTCCTCCGTCAACATCGTCAACCCCGGCCTGTTCGGCAAACCGACGGGCACGGTTGGGGGTTGGTGTTGCCTCGGAGGCCAGTTTTCCGGACTGTTTGTTGTCAAGCTGTGGTTCTAGCGCCGGGATTCGTCGACGCCCACATTCACGTCTGGCCCGAGTCCGGCGACGTGAAACCCGGGCGCTACACGGCAGCCGACCATTTCGCGGTTTCGCGGCCCGCGGGCGTGCTGCGGACCGTGCTGATCCAGCCGGGGATGTACGGCTTCGATAACAGGTACATGCTTGAAGCGGTCCGGACGCACCCGGGCATCTTTTCAGCGGTAGCCGTTGCCGATGCCGACGCCGGTGCGGAATTGCTTGACGCGACAGTGGCGAAGCTTCAAAGCCAGGGTGTGCGCGGTTTCAGAATTACGGCCGCTAAAGACAAACCATGGGCGGCGTGGCTGGGGATGCACGGTTTATGGCGGGCGGCGGGGAGGGCCGGGATGGCCATGTGTCCGCTCATCAATCCCGAAGCGCTTCCCTGGGTCGCGGCGATGTGCGAGAAGCACCCGAACGTGAACGTCGTAATCGATCACCTGGGCCGTGTGGGAGCGGCGTCGGCGAAACCTCCAGATGCCGAAGTACGCGTTCTCTGCGGCTTGGCGCGCTTCCCGCGAGTGCACGTCAAGATATCGGCGTTCTATGCGCTCGGCCGGAAGCAGGTTCCGTACACGGATCTGGCGCCGATGATCCGGCAGGTGTTCGAGACGTACGGTCCGCGGCGGCTGATGTGGGGTAGCGATGCTCCCTATCAGGTGCAGCCGCCACACAACTACCAGGCCTCCGTAGATCTGGTGCGCGAGCGTTTGACGTTCCTCAGCGCGGAAGACCGCGCCTGGCTTCTCGCGCGAACCGCTGAGAGCGTGTTCTTCACGCGTTGACGGACCGCGCGGGGCGCCCGGCGGCAATATCGGTGCAGGCGCACCGCGAATTGCCAGGATCTTGCGCGGCGGCCGCCGCTGGCCCTGGAAGGCACTGGCCTCCGTTCATCTTCGGTCCATAACCGCTTCCCACATGGTCCGCACGAGACCCGCGCCGAACTCGACGCGGTCCTCGACCGTAGGCAAATGCCCGAGCCGCTTGTTGAACGAGATTTTCTGCTCCATTACGAACGCCGGAAGCTTGCGGTCGTAGTACAACCCTTGCGCGACGTTCATGCGTCCGCGCTGTCCGAGCGTCGTCGAGACCGCTGAAAAGCGGGCCGGCATCGTTGGCTCGAAGGTCGTCGTGTCCTCGAGTAGAGAAAACCAGCGGAGCATGAGAGCGCGGTACTTTCCTTCCTTGTCCGGTGGTCCTTCCAAATATTCACCGGTTTCCGTGTTGTGGAGCGTGAGGAACAGATCGACCCGGCGGCCGCCATCCACCCAGTCGAGGAGGGCCTTCCGCCCGGCCGCGATCTCCGGCATCTTTGCTGCGTCCACCGCATCCCAGTTGCGGTTCAAATCGTAACCGTGAACGTTGAAGCGGACGCCGCCGCGCGCGACGCCATCGGGGTCGCACAGAGGGAACATCTTCAGAATGACTTCGCGGCGCATCAGGAGGGCCTTCGGATCAGACGAAAGCGCCCAGCGCAGCGCCCCTTCAGCAGCCCAGGAGCTCCCCGTCTCCCAACTGTGCTGACGCGCCATCAGCCAGATGGTCTTCTTCGACGCATCGGAAACGCTTGGGTCCGTTACGGTAAGCAGCAGCAGATCCCGCCCCTCCACCGACTTTCCGATCACGTGCTTGCGCAGATTCGAATTCGAGGCGAAGTTCGAGAGCAGCCGCGCCAGATGTTCGTTCGTGTAAGGCGGCACGTGCGCAATCCAGAAATGGTCTCCGTGAGGCGTAAACCGCAACCGCAACCTTGGCGTTTCCGCGTCGTACGCGGTGCGTTCGAAATGCTTCCAGTGTTGGTTGTCTTCGCTATAGACCGGCACCGTATCCCGCGTGACCGCGCCGCGATTCGGCTGGTAGGTGTACTCGCCGGGAAGGTCTACCAGGTCGACGGTGATTTCGCGGCCGGCCGCGCCATCCACGCGAAAGTAGTACCAGTTGGCCTGCCAGTTACGCTTGTCCTGATCGCTTTCACCCGCGACACCGCAAAGAAAACGCCCATCGCCCGCGCGCTCGATCCGTCCGAGCCGTCCGCCTTCAAAATCCGTGCGAATGGTCACTCCTCCGGAAGCCCCGAGGGCTTTGCGGATACTCGCAGCGACCTCGACCGCCAACGTCTCGTATCCCTTCGGCGTGTAGTGGACATTCTCTTTAAGCTGGATTTCCGCCAGGCGCGGCATAGCGAAGGCATAGAGTTCGTCCGTGGGAATACCGTTCTCTTTCATGACGCGCGCGGCTGCGGCATTGAATCGCGGTACGTCGTCCGGGTTCCGTGGAGGGTTGAGCTTGCCTGCGGGAACGGGTGTGGTGGCGGCCCAGATCATTTTCGCGCCGGTCTTCTTGAGTCTCGCAACAAGCTGCCTCAGGTTATCCTCATAGGCGTCGAGCGCCACCTGATGCTTGCCGCCCTCCATGATCTTGAGATCGTGGAGGCCCCAGTTGAAATGGATGACGTCCCACTTCTCGCCGCCCAGCCACTCGTCGATGTGCGCAAGTCCATTGGTGGTGGGTCCGCCATTTGTGGGGATGCGCTGCACATTGGCCTCGCCGCGAAGCAGTTCGCGAACGGGGATGGTGTAGCCGATGGAAATGGAATCGCCGATCAGCAGCACGCGCGGGCGGCCAGGGAATTCTTCCGCGCGCTTGAACGCAGGATTGTCAGCTTGCGCGGACAGTTGCCCGGATCCCGCCGCAATCGCCAACAACAGTGATAGTGCTTTCATCGATGCTCCTCAGCGCGGCGTCAGTTTCGGCCACGCGATTTCCACGCCTTGCGCCTGAATTCGGGTTTGAAACTCGCGCAAACGCTTCGTTTGATTGCGAATCGCGCGCGGCGGTTCCTTGATCCGCAGCGCTTCCACGGCAAGCAGGCCCGCCGATTCGCCAATGTTCCACTCCACGGGATGGAGCCGGTAACAGCCGTTCGTGATGTGAGTTACGCCCGCATTCTTCGCCGCCGGAATCAGATTCACCATCCGTTTCGGAATCAGCGCGCCGAGCGGAATCTGAAACGGCAGACTGCTGACGTCAATGTAATTGTCGCCGCCCGAACTTGGATGCAGGTCAATTCGGTAGCTGCCGACGCCAACCGAGTCGTCAAAGGCCTCAGCCGCCGGCTGCTTCCGCACGTCCGTCGCGACGTGTTGTTCGAGCACCGTAAACTCAGCCTTAACGCGGCGCGATTCGCGGATGTAAGGATACTTTGCCAAGCCGTCGTCCGTGCCCACGACGTCGTGCCGCAAACGCAGTCCCGGCCACCCGGCCTCGGTTTGCATCCAATAGAGCAGTGACAGGCTGAGTTGCTTCGCGCGGTGATCGTTGCGCGCGGCCTCAGCTTCGCTTACCCCATGTAGATTTCCCAGCCAGTAGTCGTTCTGCGGCCAATTGACAAGGCAGATGTCGCTCGCGCCCGCGAAATTGCGCGCGCAGGCGATGCGACGGTAGAGCCACCAGCCGCCGTCGGTACCCTTGGCATCGCACTCCGGATCGAAGCCGGTGAAGCGCGGCTTGAGCGTAATGGGATGCGTCGTACTCCAGTCGAGCAGCTTGCCGCTCCACGGCGGACGAAGCTCGGGCACGTAATCCCTCCAAAAGGCATACTCTCCGGGTTTGTCGATCACGTGGTTCTCGCCTTTGCGGTAATCCATCGCAAAGCAATAGGTGAAGGACTGAATGTTCGCGGGCTGAGCTATCTCCGGCGCGTGCGGTTCTCCGGTGTCCTTGCGTGACTCGAAGCCAGTGACGAATTCCGCGCCCACAAGTGGCAGCAGATCGCCTTGTTCGGTGGCGTCCAGGAAGTATTCCGCGTCGATGGCTGCCGTTCGGCCGCTTTGCAGGCTTTTCACGGTGACCGAGCGGATTCGGTCCCGCTCGACGTCCGCCGCAACGGGCCTTGTACGGCGAAGCAAGGTCAGCGCGCCGCTGCTTTCGTGCGGCGCAAGCATCTGTTCGAGCACGGCGAGCGAAACGCGCGGCTCATGCGTGAGGCGGGAAACACGTCCGCCGCCCGGATTCAGAAAGGCCGCCGCCCGCGCCTCCGCGGTGAGCGGATAGTGCGCGCGGTAGTACTGGCGCACGCCCTCGCGGTACGCGCGATACATACGGGTGGCGCCGAACGACTCGATCCAAGGGTGCTCGTCCGGCGGCACGGCTTGCGAGGTAAGCTGGCCGCCGATCCAGTCCGTCTCTTCCGTCATGACCACGCGCAGCCCATTGCGGCACATGGCGAGCGCCGCCGCGCAGCCGCCCACGCCGCCTCCTATAACGGCGGCATCGTAGCGCTGGGCGTTCCCAGCGGGGGCCAGCATCAGATTGAGAATTTTCCGCCGTGTCATCCGGTACGTACGATATCATGAACTCATGCGGCCGCCGCAGCACACATGTTGATCGCAATCTCCGGCCAGCCGGGTTGCAGACTCGACGAGGTGGCGCGGCTATGCGCGCAGCGCCTCGAATTTGAACTCGTTACGGACGCGCGGCTTGCGAGGCTGATCGAAGGTGAATTCGGCGACGGCGCTCAAATACCGGACAGAGCCTACGCCGACGCGCTGGTTTCCATCGTCGCGCAACTCGCCACTCGTCATCATCTGGTGTTCTGCTCCGATGGGGCCGAAATACTATTCCGCGATTTCCCCGGCCTTCTACGCGTGCATATCGTGGCGCCGGAGCCAGTCCGCACCGGGAACGTGATGCTCGACCGCCGCTTGGACCGCCCCGCGGCCGGCAAACTCATCAGCAAGATGGAGACCGATCAGAAAGCGGAACGCAAGCGGCGCATCGGGAAGACGAGCTTGCAGGCACATTTGTACGACGCCGTTCTGAACAGCGGCACGCTGGGCGCCGATCAGATGGCCGCGCTCATCGAGGCCGCCATCGGCGAACTGGGACTGAGCGCGCGCGGGCTGCTCTCTTCGGCCGCCGAGGCACAGATCCAGTTCCAGGTGCGGCTACGTCTCGCCCGTCACGGCATTGTGCCTCCCGGGAAGGCCGCACTGCGGAAGGCCGACTTCGCGCACCCGAGCGAAAGTATCTTTGCCAATCTACTCGACTTCTACCGCATCGCTTGGGAATACGAGCCGCGCTTTTTCCCGCTAAAGTGGGACAAGGACGGGAGTGTGCTCGAGGGGTTCCGCCCGGACTTTTATCTTCCTGAGTTCGAGGCGTACATCGAACTGACGACCATGAAACAATCGCACGTGACCCGAAAGAACAGAAAGGTCAAGTTGCTGCGCGAGCTGTATCCAGAAGTTAACATCCAGGTTTTCTACCAGAAAGATTTCGAAAACCTGATCTTCAAGTACGGGCTCGCCGAACGGCTCACTACTGCATGAGCGGGCAGCTTCCAGTTGGTATCGAACGCGTCCTGTTCACCGAAGAGGAAATCGAGGGACGCATTCGCGAAGTGGCCGCAGAAGTCACGGCGAAGTACGCTGGAAGGCAACTCAAACTGATCGGTGTTCTAAAAGGCTCGGTATTCTTTCTGACACAACTTGCCCGCCGCATCGATCTGCCGCTCAAAATCGACTTCCTCGCGATATCGAGTTTTTCGGCGAAAGCCGGAGCGCCGGGTCTCGTGCGCATCGCGAAGGACCTCGACGAAGGCATTGAGGGCGAAGACGTTCTGCTGGTGGAAGACATTGTGGATACTGGATTCACTTTGCGCTATCTGCTGCAAACGTTATCCGGACGCGGCCCCAACTCGCTTGCCGTGTGCACATTTCTCGACCGGACGTCGAGACGGATTGTTCAGACACCGGTCGACTACCGCTGTTTCGAAATCCCGGATCATTTCGTCGTCGGCTACGGCCTCGACTATCACCAGGCGTACCGGAACCTGAATTACGTCGCGGTCATGCGGCCGGATAAGGTCGTGTAAGGAGAATCATGTCAAAAGCAGCCAGCGCCTACGTGGACGGAAATCGCCAGCGGTTTCTTGGAGAACTCGACGAGTTCCTTCGCATTCCGAGCATCAGCACGCTACCCGAGCATCAGGCGGACATCGAACGCGCGGCGGAGTTCGTGGCCGGGAGCCTCCGGGCGGCGGGGATGGAGCACGTCGAGATCGTCGCGACGGCGAAGCACCCGCTCATCTACGCGGACTGGCTTCACGCGCCCGGCCAGCCAACCGTGCTGTGCTACGGCCACTACGACGTTCAGCCGCCCGACCCAATCGAGTTGTGGAAGTCACCGCCGTTTGAGCCAACGCTGCGCGACGGCAATCTCTATGCGCGCGGATCGGCCGACGACAAGGGCCAGATGTACATGCACGTGAAGGCTGTCGAAACCCTGCTCGCGGTGCATGGCAAGCTTCCCGTGAACGTGAAGTTCCTGGTCGAGGGCGAGGAGGAGGTAGGAGGAGCGTCCATCGCGAAATATGTCGCGGAGAACGCGGAAAAGCTGAAAGCGGACGTGGCGCTGGTCTCGGATACCGCGCTCTACGCCGAGGGTATTCCGACGTTGTGCATTGGATTGCGAGGCTTAGTCTATATGGAGGTGGAAGCGCACGGACCAATGCGCGACTTGCACTCGGGCCTGTACGGCGGCGCCGCGCCGAATGCCGTCTTCGGTCTTGTGGAACTCCTGGCGAAGCTGAAGAATGAGGGGGGCGTAATTCAGATACCGGGCGTTTACGACGACGTTGCGCCGCCGGCCCCCGCCGAGAAGAGCAGTTGGGAAAGTCTGCCGTTTAGCGAGGCGGCGTTTCTTGAGAAGGAAGTGGGCTCCACCCGCCTGACCGGCGAGTCTGGGTACAGCGTGCTGGAGCGCATCTGGGCGAGGCCGACGCTCGAAGTTCACGGCATCGCCGGCGGCTTCACGGGCGCGGGCGCGAAGACAGTGATCCCGGCAAGAGCCACCGCGAAGGTAAGCATCCGCCTGGTTCCGAATCAGGATGTAGACCGCGTGGTCGCGGCGTTCCGTGCTTTCGTCTCGGCGAACACGCCGGAAGGAATCCGGGCGGAGGTGCGCGTGCTGAGTGCGTCGCCGGGGCTGATGGTGAATCCCGATCATCCGGCAATTCGCGTAGCTGCAGACGCGTTCGCGGAGATTCTGGAGCAGCCGACCGTCTTCGTGCGCTCGGGCGGATCAATCCCGATTGTCGGCGACTTCGCCAACCACCTGAGCATTCCGACCGTGCTCATGGGGTTCGGGCTTCCGGACGACGGCCTGCATTCACCGAACGAGAAGTACAGGCTGGAGAATTACTATCAGGGGATCCGCACGATCGCCCATTTTCTGGAACAGTACGGAGCGTGAGAAGCTACGCGGCCCGGTGCCCCGAACATGAACCCGCAGTCGAACATCGCTCACTACCGGATCCTTTCCAAGCTCGGCGAGGGCGGGATGGGCGCCGTGTACCGCGCCACCGACACAAAGCTCGGGCGCGACGTCGCCATCAAAGTTATCCCTGATACCTTTGCCGCGGACCCGGCGCGCATGGCCCGCTTTACGCGCGAAGCGCACCTGCTGGCGTCGCTGAACCACCCGAATATCGCGGCGATCTACGGCGTGGAAGAGCGAGCCATTGTGATGGAACTGGTGGAGGGTAGGACACTGGCGGGTCCGATGCCGGTTGAGGACGCGCTGCCGATTGCCAGGCAGATCGCCGAGGCGCTGGAGTACGCGCACGAAAAAGGCATCATCCACCGGGACCTGAAGCCGGGCAACATCATGGTTACGCCGCAGGGGCGCGTGCCAGCGAGGGCGGGATGGAGCTGTATACTGCGGTTACCGGCTTGTACATGGCGCGCGAGATGGCGATTAACCGAACTCCCAAAATCAGAAGGTGTTCCGGGTAGAGTCAGATGTTAGAAGACCGGTTTGTTTACCATCCAAACTCGATCGTCGGTTAGCTTCACATTGCCGCTTACAAATCCCGATCCGGACACTTCCCCACGATAGAAGAGCGTCCGGAAGGACCCAAGGCTCTCAACCGAAGTCGGTTGGGACAGTATCGCAACAACCTGAGCTTGGGACATTCCATCTTTGACTTTTTCCCAGACAGCGGGCGCTTTCCAGGAATCAGACGACGGGCGCCCCATTGCGGCTTGTCGTCCAAGTGCCTGGCCTGCCGAGGAGCTTGGCGTCGATCGAACCGATGTCACCGGAAGCGTTGTCAGAGCCTTCTCTAGATCTGTAATCCGGCGATCCTGTTCCGCAATGACTCGGTTCAGTAGCGCTATCTCCGCTAGAGCGGTCTCCAGGTGCTTGTCGCTCGTCTGACCAAAGGACGGAACAGAAGGCGCCAGCGGCACAAGGGCGAGGCCCAGAATCAATGAGAACGAACGAAACAACCTTTTCTCTCTATGCATGACCTTCAACCTTCCTCAACTGTGCTCTTCGTCACCTAGGAATCTTGCGAGGGGCAGCATGGCGATTCAGGCATCACGAGACGCCCGTTCTTGGGCGGTTCGTTGCATACCTTTTTAGGCGGCGCATTACACTGCGGTGCTTGGCTCCTTGGACGTAATGATGAATGCATGCTTAATCGGGAGACCGAAGAAACTGCCGTCGCGCACTTCCACAGACCCATGCTCCACATGAATCGCCCGATTTAGGGCTCGAACTGAAACATCCGTGGGGTCAATGAACACAATACGGGACAGTTGGGTCAGATCCGCAGGACCCAAGTCCGACTTGATTCTATTGACCAAATAATCGAGGGCCTGCTCTTGATCTGCCGACGCCCAAGGAGCAGAGATAATCAGATCCCACCGGTCCGGAACATCTTCCCGGAGAAATAATGCAAATAACGTGAAGGCGCCCCTTGCTGTAGCGACATCGGATTCCAGTTTTGCGAACTTGGCCGGCAACTCGGCAACTATCATAGAGCCTTCAGCAGATGTTCAGCCGCGTTAATCATCATGTCTGCATCAGTCTTCTGGATTTTGCCGACGACATCGTAGCGCGAGTCCACCTTCCACACCGCGACAGCATTCCAAAGGGCGAAATGTTGCTGCTTGATACGATCCTCCTGTCCCGACAGCCGCAGAAGCACTTCCAACTCATGGGTCTGAAAACTTCGGTACGACTTGAATTCTCCGGAGGTACTTGGAAAGCCGGACCAGTTGAGTGTTCGACAAATGCGAGCTTTCAGCCCGACCTCCACGGCGTACCCACAAACGTACGTGGCCCCATCATAGCGCGCCGCAGCCAACAGAGCCTTCCCGTCCTGTAATCGGGCTTCGGCGATTTGATCAAGTTCGGCGACCGGTATCACAATATTTCCGATTGTACCGCTCCTACCTCCTATTGGTGCTCGTGGCGGCCGACTTGCCCGGGTCGCTCCGATTCGTGTGGGTTACCCCTTGGTGCTGCTCTTCAGCGCACACATCGCGTTCATCAACTGGGAACGCCAACATCGTGGCGTGGTCGCTGAAGACGCGGCAACGGAAGACGCTGGTTCGGGGTGGTTACTTCGGCCGGTACCAGCGAGGCGCGGACTAGAAGGGCGGCTACCTCCTTTATCTACCTTGATCTACACCTGGGAAAGATCATGGGCATGCGGTTCGATCCGCGCCGCATGGGGACTTCCAGAGCGGCCGTGGAGTTCATCGCGGATGCCGCATCTGTTCTCAGCGGCGGCACCGGACAGTTCGATTTTGCGAATAATCGGCATGTTTACTTACCGCTGCCGGCAAGCCTTACGATACGACGAACAGCATAAGTTCGGCTGACTGACGTCCGGCACCAAGGTGGAATCTGTGTCCGGAGCCCCCGCCGATCGTTATCTGCCCCCCGTCTTTCGCCCGATGGCAAACGCGTAGCGTTAAACACCGGTCGGTCGGGAATCTTCCTATGGGGCTTCGCGGCGGGCACTCTCCAGCCTTTCGCGCAAGCCGCCGCGCAAGTCGGCTCGCGGCCCGTGGTCTGGATGCCGGACGGCAGGCATCTGCTCTACTAAGCGGGCGGCGCGATGCGAGGCTGGTCCGAGCGCCGTGTATGTCCGCTCGTTCCGGAACGGAACCGGCAAATGGACCGTGTCTCGCGGCGACGGCTGGCAGTCTGCGGTGGTCTTGATGTGGCCGCCAACTGTTCTATGAGACAGCGGGCAGGCTGATGGTGCTGGATTACACCGTTGCCGGAGTTACCTTTTCGGCCGGTGTGGCACGGCGATGGAGCGATTCGACGGTCCATTCCGGCGGCGGCGTCATCAATTACAATGTCTCGCCCGACGCGAAGCGGATTTTTGCGTTTCCCCCGGGTAGGCAAGAAGAGCCGGGAAGTTTTCATACGGTAGTGCTGCTGAATTTCCCGGATGAGCTACGGCACCGGATTCCGTGAGAGATTTTCGCAAGCGCACAATTGTGAACGGAGCGCAGACCTCGACACAACCACTCATGAACGTGACCTTGAAACCGGAGATCGTGAAGCTCATCGCCGACGGTGTGGAGGCTGGGCGTTCAGCCGGCGTCGATGAGTTCCTCAACAATGCCGTTTACCACTACGTTGTGGCGCGGGACCTCGGCCAGGAATACACCTCCGAAGAAACCGAATCGCATGATTGCCGAAGGTCTCGACGATATCGAACGGGGCGTTACCATGGACGGTGAAGACGCATTCCGTCGGCTCCGCAGCCACAGTGCTGGGCGTCAACGGCACGGCGGGTGAAAACATTCTAACTGGCGCGCCGCGCGTCCTGGACCTTCGGGATATCTGGGAATTCGTTTCCGAGGACAGCGTGGCATACGCGGATCTTGTCATCCGCACGAATTCGAAGCCCCTCCGACTTGTCCGCATCGTTCACGCAAAGCGCGAGGTGAAGAAACTTCTGAGGACCGCCGAAATGAAAGCGCACACTGTTGAATCGGTGCTTCGCACGGCAAGCAGGCTACCAGCCAGGCTGAATGCCTTTCGGCGGCGTCCTCCGCGATATACTGGGCGATACCAAGGACCGTGACGGAGCGCGCCGGTGGAGGCGAACCGGCATTTTCCCCTCAATTCTTCGACGACGTGAAAAGAAGGATTCCATGAACCCGCAGTCGAACATCGCTCACTACCGGATCCTATCCAAGCTCGGCGAGGGCGGTATGGGAGCCGTGTACCGCGCCACTGACACAAAGCTCGGGCGCGACGTCGCCATCAAAGTTATCCCTGATACCTTTGCCGCGGACCCGGCGCGCATGGCCCGCTTTACGCGCGAAGCGCACCTGCTGGCGTCGCTGAACCACCCGAATATCGCGGTGATCTACGGCGTGGAAGAGCGAGCCATTGTGATGGAACTGGTGGAGGGCAGGACCCTGGCGGGTCCGATGCCGGTTGAGGACGCGCTGCCGATTGCCAGGCAGATCGCCGATGCGTTGGAGTACGCACACGAGAAAGGCATCATCCACCGGGACCTGAAGCCGGGCAACATCATGGTTACGCCGCAGGGGCGAGTCAAGGTGCTGGATTTTGGACTTGCCAAGGCCCTTTCGAGTGAAGCCTCGGCAGGTCATGATGCGGCAACCCTCACGATGGGGACCAAGGCGGGCGCGATCCTCGGGACCCCCGCATACATGAGCCCGGAGCAGGCCCGGGGCAGGGAAGTTGACCGGCGGGCGGACATTTGGAGCTTCGGAATCCTCGTGTGGGAGATGCTGACCGGCCAGATGATGTTCGGCGGCCAGACCGCGACCGAGACTGTCGCTTCGGTCATTAAGGACCCGGTACGGCTGGATGCGTTGCCACCGGCTACACCGGCGCCGGTTCGCAGGCTGCTCGCGCGGTGCCTGGAGAAAGACCCGCGGCGGAGACTACGCGATATCGGCGAGGCGCGGATCGCCCTGGAGGACGTTCGCCCGGAGGATGTTCGAGCGGAGGACGAGACGACTCCCACTCCGGTGGTGGAAACACGGCGCGCGCGTTGGCTCTATGCGGCCACAGCTCTTTGTGGCGCCGCCGCCCTGCTGGCCGCAGCCGGCTGGTGGCGCGCCACCCGTCCCGTGGAACGCCCCCTGCTGAATCTGAGCGTAGACCTGGCAACCGAGAGCTTCACCGATATGCGTCTCGCTTTCGCCATCTCGCCGGATGGAGCGCGTGTGGCTTTTCCGGAGCGGACAGCCCCGGGTATATCGGCGCTCGCGGTGCGCGAGTTGAACCAGCCAGGGACAACGATACTGGCGGGAACCGCGGGCGCCGAAATGCCGTTCTTCTCTCCGGACGGGCGGTGGATCGGCTTCTTCGCCGACAGGAAGCTCAAAAAAATCGCGGTCTCGGGCGCCGGCGCGCCGGTCACATTGTGCGACGCTCCCATCGCGCGCGGAGCCTGGTGGGGCGAAGACGGGCGGATTATTTTGGAGCCTACCCGCAGCGGACTGATCCGCGTGGCCGAAGGCGGCGGCCAGCCAGAACCCCTGACCACCCTCGAGCCGGGAGAGTTGGTCCACCGCTGGCCCCAACTTCTGCCCGCCGGCGACGCCGTGATCTTCAACCCTCACTCCGACGTGGTCAATTTCGACGAGGCGAATATCGCGGTTTACTCCATGAAGACGCGACAGCGAAAAACGCTGGTGCGCGGAGCGTATTACGGGCGCTACCTGCCCGGCGGGTACCTTGTGTACGTGCGGGGCGGGAAACTCTTCGGCGTTCGCTTCGACGCCCGCCGGGCGGAGATCTCCGGACAGCCCGTGGTCCTACTCCAGGATGTTGCCGGGAACACCGGGGGCTTTGGAGGTTTCGATTTTGCCCGAAATGGACTCTTTGTCTACGTGGCGGGCAAGCAGCATTCCTACCAATATCCTATCGGCTGGATGGCAGCGGGAGGCAAAGTGGAGCCGGTCAAAGGCGTGCCGCCCAACCTCTACCGGCAATTGCGCCTGTCTCCCGACGGCAGATTCGCGGTCATGGTCGAATTGGGCGGTGTTGTCCGGGTATGGGATTTTGCGCGCGAGATCATGACGCGCCTGAACGTTGCCGCGGCGTTCGGTTCCCCGGCGATCTGGACGCCGGATGGAAAGCACCTCGCCTTCCGCGGGCGTGACAACGCCGTCTGGTGGCAGCGGGCCGATGGAAGCGGTGAGGCGGTCAAGCTGCTGCCGGACGCCGGTTCGTTCACGCCCTATGCGTTTTCCGCGGATGGCCGGTACCTTGCATGCGGCGGCAGAAGTCCGCAGAGCCCGGCCAGGATCTGGATGCTGCCGATCGACACAACCGATACGGAGCATCCAAAGGCAGGCGCGCCGGAACCTCTGTTCCACAACCCGCGGCCCGACGAGGATACGGTGGATTTTTCGCCGGACGGCCGCTGGGTGGCCTACGCTACCTCCGAATCGGGACGGGCGGAGATCTATGTGCGTCCGTTTCGCGGCGGGGCCGGGAAGTGGACGGTGTCTCAGGAAGGCGGTTTCATGCCAAGGTGGTCGCGAGGCGGTCGGCAGTTGTTCTATAGAACCGCCACGAGCAGCCATGTGATGGTCGTGGATTACTCGGTAAGCGGGGAGACCTTCTCCGCGGGCAAGCCGCGGCTGTGGAGTGAAACGCCGATCCACCTCGCCGGGGGTTCGATCAACTACGATGTCGCCCCCAACGGGAAGCGCGTTCTAGCGTTTCCGGCCGGGGAACCGGACAAGGGCAATGTGCGGGCGACGGTTCTGATCAACTTCTTCGACGAGGTGAAGCGTCGGGTGCCGTGAGCCTTGCGCGGTGGTTGCGAAATCCCGGTCCGCAGTGATCCATTCACATTTTCGGGCGGCGGCGCTCCCGACACCGTGTGCGATACCCAGTCCTCGGGGCGGCGATTGGGACACCGGCGGACGGATCATCTTTGAGACGGCTCGCGGCGGTTTTTGATGGGCGTCGCCGACGGCAGCGGTACGTCGGAAGGCATTGCCAGGCTCGAACCTGGATAACGGGTCCACAGAGTGCCGCGGTTACCGCGCGGCGTCGAGGCGCGCTCTTCAACTCTCATTCCGGCGCAGTCAACTTCGGCTTTACGACCATTGCCGCGTTTTCGTTGCTGGAGCGGCGGATTCCCTGACGCCCGCTCGAACGATGGTCATGAATCGGAATTCGCCGGAATCAACCGCTCTACGATCACGACATCGCGCCAGACGCCGTCCAATTGGCCGTGCTTCTCGCAGGTACCCACTTCTCGAAAGCCCATCGATTTGACCAGCCTGCGGCTGGCGGTGTTTTCCACAAAAACGCGCGAGAGCAATTTCCAGAAGCCGGCAGACTCGGCGGCGTTGATCAGCGCGGACATGGCCAATCGCCCCGCTCCCATTCCGCGCCACTCGCGCGCCGCGTAGAGCGAGGCTTCGGCGATCCGGAGTAGCAGTCGCGAGAGCGTTAGGTGAAGGTGGCGCCAAACGCTACGACTGTCTCCCGTTGCTTCCACGACGACCGTAGGGTGAACGCCGTCGAATCAGCCGCGCACGTCATCGACCGACTACGGACGGGTCTCGAACGTTGCCACGCGATCTTCGATGCCCTCATCATAAATTCGGGCGATCGCGCTCGCGTCGCTGGCGGCGGCGGAACGCGCGGTCAGTATCGGAGTCCCCGAGGTCATGCCTACATCTTGCCGTGTTCGTCGATGCCGCGGGCATCAGGCGCCGCTCTTGCGCGATAATCAACCCATGCGACGTAGAATTTTTCTTGCGGCTACGGCGGCGGCGGGAACGCCGGCAGTCGCTGCCAATGCGTCCGTCCGGTTCGGTATAGACCTCTTCAGTATCCGCACGCAGAACTGGACACCCTTTCAGTTTCTCGACTACTGCGCGAAGTGGAACACGAAGGTGGTCCACTTTTCCGAAATACGGTTCATCGGAGGCCTGGAGACGGCGCACCTGAAAGCGGTGCGGGCGCATGCGGAGAAACTTGGGATCGCACTCGAAATCGGGATGCGGTCGATTTGCCCCTCGTCCAAATCGTTCGACGCCGCACAGGGCACGGCGGTCGAACAGGTTGAAAGGATGATAGACGCGGCCGTGACCGTAGGGTCGCCTATCGTGCGGGCATTTCTTGGGACGATGGCGGACCGCACGGGGCCGATTCCGATCGAGGGTCATATCGAGAACGCGGCAAAAGCACTCCGCGGGGCACGCGCGAAGGCGCGGGACGCAAACGTTAAGATCGCGATCGAGAATCATGCGGGCGACATGCAGGGGCGCGAACTGAAGACGCTCGTGGAACAGGCTGGCAAGGACTTCGTGGGAGTCTGCCTCGATTCGGGAAATCCTCTGTGGACCATTGAAGACCCCTTGCTGACCCTCGAAACACTCGCTCCCTACGTGCTGACGAGCCACGTGCGCGATACCGCAGTTTGGCGCGAAAAGGAGGGCATAGCGGTAAAGTGGGTGCGGATGGGCGAGGGAAATATCGGAATCAGACGGTACGCCGAACGGTTCCAGGAGTTGTGCCCAGGCCGGCCGTTCTCGCTCGAAGTGATTGTGACGCAGCCGCGTATATTCGCCTGGAAGGACTCGAAGTTCTGGGACGCCTATCGTAATACTCCGGCTTGGGAGTTCGCGCGGTTTCTTACTCTGGCGGACGCGGGCGAACCGTACAAAGGTTTGACGCCCCTGCGCAAGGAAGAGGCAGCTTCGCGTGAAATAGAAGACCTGGAAGCAAGCATCGACTACTGTCGAAAGGTACTGAAGATATAAAGATATGAAGAGCGTTTATTATTTTCATCTCGCCGCGCTCCTGGCGGCTGCGGGCGCGCAGGTGTCGCGTGCGGGGATCATTCAGGACGTACGGTCCGCCATTGCGGACTCGAACTTCGAGCTCGGTGAAAGGCGGGTAAGGGAATACCTCGCGAAAGAAGGAACAAAGCCGGAGGGGCTCGAAGCGCTCTCATGGCTGGGGCGAGGGGCGCTGGCGGCAAAACGGTACGACGAAGCGGAACTGTACGCGGCCGAAACCCGAAAACTGGTCCTCGAAACGTTGAAGAAGCGGCCGGTCGACAGTGACGCGAACACTCCGATTGCCCTCGGGGCATCCATTGAGGTCCACGCGAACGTGCTGAACGCAAGGGGACAAAGGAGCGAGGCTGTAGCCATGCTGCGGCGTGAGTTGCAGAAGTACCACGGAACGTCGATACGGACGCGGTTGCAGAAGAACATCCATCTGCTAAGTCTCGAGGGGAAACCTGCGCCAGCGCTCGAGGTGGCGGAGTGGCTGAATGCAAAGCCAGCGCCGATCGAAAAGCTGAAGGGGCATCCGGTACTGCTATTTTTCTGGGCGCACTGGTGTGGCGACTGCAAAGCACAAGCGCCCCTGATCGCGCGCCTCATGGAGAAATACGGCCCCAAGGGTTTGGTCCTGGTTGGGCCGACTCAGCGGTACGGCTACGTCGCGCGCGGCGAGGACGCGCCTCCGGAGAAGGAGAAACCGTACATCGAAAGCGTGCGCCGGGAGCAGTATGGAGCACTTGCCAAGATGGCGGTCCCGGTGAGCGAAGAGAACTTCAAGAGCTACGGAGCGAGTTCGACGCCGACGCTTGTGCTGCTAGACCGCGAAGGCGTGGTTCGCATGTACCATCCGGGAAAGATGACGTACGAGGAGCTTGAGGAGCAGTTGGAGAAGGTTACGAGGTAGGGCGCGTCACCGAATCCTGCTCGTCTGACAGTCGAGCCTCACCAGCTTCGCAAGGTACTCGTAGAGAGTGGTTCACTTCACGCGGCCACATCAGCCGCTGTGCGAGGTCAGGAGTTCTGACACTGCCTTCTTGCCGTCACATGGCACGCCACATACAGCGATGGGCTGCCCCACTTTCCAGACAGTGCTGAGAACGACAACTTCGCCCTCAACTGGATCACGCGCGTCTGTCACGACGCCGCGGCGAAAACAATCGCCGGCCCCACCAGCCGTGCGCTACGTCTGGCGCATTCCCGCCTTCTTCCGTTCAAGCGCCGCGAGCAGCCTGTCGTGCAAGTCCTGCGGGATTGGATAGGGATCCATCCCTTTGTAAATCTTGATCGTCTTGCGCGTCGTGTCGGCGACCACCCAGCAATTCGGACATTCCGAAATGTGCTTCTCGATCGCAGCGCGGGATTCCCCGGACAGGGACTCGTCAAGGTAGTCGGTAAGTTCTTCCAGGAACTGTTTACAGGTAAGCAAAGGTATCGTCTCCCTTCAGCTTGAAGAATCGCGTGAGCTTCTCGCGAAGCTGGAGCCGCGCCCGAAGCAGACGGCTCTTTACCGCCGCCACGGACAGGTTGAGGGCCTCGGCCGTCTCCTCTGTGGACAACTCCTCGATGTCGCGCAGCACAAACACGGTGCGAAATGGCGGCGAAAGGCTCTGCACAACCCTGTCCAGGATGCCTCCGAGTTCTTCGCGGGTATAACGCTCCTCAGGATTCTCCCCCCATGCGGCGATTTCCCTAACCATGGTCTCTTCGCCCGTCTCGATTTCCTGATCGATCGACACCAATTTCTCCTGTTTCCGCTTTCGCAACTTCATTAACGCTTTGTTGACGCCGATCCGAACAATCCAGGTGTAAAATTTGGAATCGCCGCGAAAACTGTCCAGGTGCTCGTAGGCGCTGAGAAAGGTTTCCTGCAGCACATCCTCCGCGTCTTCGCGGTTTTGCGTAATGTTCATCGCGAGGCGGAAGATCTTTCCTTCGTACTTGCGTATCAGTTCAGTGAACGCCGCCGAGGACCCGGCGCGGGTCTGCTCAACCAGGGCAAGCTCATCAACGACCGGGGATGTGGGAGTAGTCACCTAGATTTCAGTCTATCAGCAGGTAACTCCCAGCGGAGGGTTTTCAGCCACAGGCGATTCTGCCCTCCGTCAACGTTCCGATATACGCGCTTCGAAGCGACTCCCACACACTCCCGGGGCCGGGACTGGCCAGATTCTTCGAACGAACTCCCGGGAAGCCCGTTCCATTCGCCTGCCTGTAAAATCAGAACACTTGCCGCGATTGGAGAAGGCATTCCATCTTGCCTCTGGCTCAGTTCCCCACCGGCACTCTTCGGTTTAACTCCTCCGAGCGGTCCGGTGGCACACTCAACCGCACTACCAGTTCGCCGCGAGATACGCGAACGTCCGCACACCCACGCCCGAAGGGCCTTTGGCCAGATGCGGCTTCTCCTCGTCGAGCCAAGCCGTGCCCGCGATATCGAGGTGCACCCAGGGTGTGTCATCTGCGAATTGCTTGAGGAACATCGCCGCCGTTACCGCGCCGCCCCATCGGGTGCCGATGTTTGGCAAGTCGGCGAACGCGCTCTTCAGCTGATCCTTGTATTCTTCGTCGAGCGGCATGTGCCACATCTTTTCGCCCTCGGCCTTCGCGGCCGCGAGGAGCTTTGTCAGGAGGGCATCGTCGTTTGCGAACACACCCACGTTTACGTGTCCGAGCGCGACCACGATGGCGCCCGTAAGCGTCGCCGCGTCAACAAGGTGCGTGCAACCGAGCCGCCTGGCGTATGTCATGGCGTCAGCCAGTATCAGTCGTCCTTCAGCGTCCGTGTTCAGAACCTCGATCGTCTTGCCTGAAAGCGACGTTACGATGTCTCCGGGACGCTGGGCGCGGCTCCCGCACATGTTCTCGACAGCTGGAATCAGAGCGGTCACCGGAATCGAAGGCTTCAACTGCGCGATGGCCTGCATGGCGCCGATCATGGCGGCGCCGCCTGCCATGTCGTATTTCATTTTTTCCATGCCCTCGGCCGGTTTGATGGATACCCCGCCCGTGTCGAAAGTCACACCCTTACCCACCAGACCCAGGTGCGCACCGTTCGACGCCGCAGGGTCCGCCGGGCGGTAGCGAATTACAATCAAGGCGGGAGGCTCGGCGCTGCCCATGGCGACGCCAAGCAGGGATCCCATGCCGAGTTGCTTCATGCGATCCTGATCGAGCACCTCGCATTCCAGCCCCTGCGCCCGCGCCATCGCCTCGGCCCGCGCGGCAAGAGCCATTGGGGGCAGAAGATTCGCCGGTTCATTCACGAGCGTTCGCGTCAGGTTCTGCGCTTCGCCCAGGATTCGCCCGCGAGCGATACCGGCTTCGGCGTCTTCCGAAGCGGTCACGATGGTGAAGCTCGCGACGGGCGGCTTGTCGCCTTTCTGGGTCTTGTGGAGGTCCGGCTCAAAAGCGCCGAGAATCGCGCCCTCGACGGCGGCCGCGACAAACTCCGCGGACCCGTATCCAGGGTCGAGCGAAAGAGCGATCCGCGTCACAGCTTTCGCCTTCAGCGCCCTTACTGCCGTGCCCGCAGCCTTTCGCAGATCCGCGGATGTGAATTCGGAGAGCCTGCCTCCGCCGATCGCAAACAGCCGTTTTGCCAGGAAGCCGGCTGGCCGGTGAACCAAGGTGGTCTCCAGCGCCTTTCCGGAAAACTCGCCAAGGTCGCGGACCGGTTCGGGCACATGCTCAAGGAATCCAAGCACCACCAGCGCTTCGGTCTCAATAGCCGCGGCTGCCGCACGTTCCAATCCGATTTCCATTCGTTGCTCACCCCGCGTTCTTAATTTTACTTGCTCTTACCGCCGCCCGCGCCTCGTCTTCAGCCGATCGTTTCCGCTCCGTTTCTCGCTTATCGTAGAGCTTCTTGCCTTTGGCGACGGCTATTTCGCACTTGATCCGGCCGTCTTTCAGGTACATTTTAGTCGGAATCAGCGCCAGGCCTTTCTCGCGAGTCTCGCCGAGCAGCTTGTCGATTTCGCGCCTGTGCAAGAGCAGCTTGCGGCTGCGGACCGGCTCGTGGTTCTCGCGGTTTCCGTGCGAGTACTGGCTGATGTGGGCGTTAAGGAGCCACGCTTCGTTCTTGACGATCGATGCGTAGGCGTCCTTCAATTGGACTTTCCCATCCTTGGCGGCTTTAACCTCCGTGCCGTTGAGAACCATTCCCGCTTCATAGCGGTCCATGAGGAAATAGTTGTGTCCGGCCTGCCGGTTGTCGCTCAGGATTTTGAACTGGAAAGATTTATCGGCCAACTTTTCTTCTCAACGCCAGACGGCGTCAATACGTCAACAGATTGGATAGTAATGGGATACCGCTCGAGTCTCATCATAGCAATTCTCGCCGTCCTGACGATGCTTGGGCCCGGCTCCGGCCCCGCGGATGCCCGCAACCGCAAGGGCGAAAAGCTTCTTACGGAGGGCCGCGCCGCGGAGGTCAAGAAAGACTACGACACGGCTCTCGAAAAGTATGAGGCCGCCCTGAGCGAAGATCCGGGCGACGCCGCCTACCAGCTTTCCGTCAACCGCGTGCGGTTCCAGGCCGCGCAATCGCATATCAACCTGGGCCAAAAGAAGCGTGCAGCTGGGAACCTGGCCGATGCTCTCGCGGAATTCGAGAAGGCGTACGCGATCGATCCCGCGTCGAGCATGGCGGATCAGGAGATCCGTCGTACCCGTGCGATGATTGAGCGGGAGAAAAAAAAAGATCCAAACGCGAAATCTGAGAGCGGTGCGGGCGCCGGCGAGGCCGGCATGACGCCTGTACAACTGGCGAAACGGGAATCGGAAGACCGATTCGATAGCTACGGCGGGATTCCTGTACTTCAGCCGATCTCAAGCGCGAAAATCACGCTGAAGATGAATAATCAGCCTCCAAAAGTCCTCTTTGAGACGGTGGGGAAACTTGCGGGCATCAACGTGATCATGGACCCGGAATACAACCAAACCGGAGCCTCGAAAAACTACTCGGTTGAGTTCAACGGGTCCACGCTCGAAGAGGCGCTCGATTACCTCAACCTGATGACGAAGTCGTTCTGGAAGCCGCTTTCGCCGAACACCATTTTCGTCACGCTCGACAACACGCAGAAAAGGCGCGATCACGACGAGATGATCATGAAGGTGTTCTATCTGAATAATATCGGCACGGCGCAGGAGTTGCAGGAAATCGTCACCGCGCTGCGGACTGTTACCGATATCCAGAAGCTGTTCACCTACACGGCGCAGAGCGCGATCATCGTTAGGGCCGAGGCCGACCGCGTGGCGCTCGCCGAAAAGTTGATCGCGGATCTCGACAAGCCCAAATCGGAAATTGTGGTGGATGTTCTGGTACTCGAAGTCAGCCGGTCGCGCACGCGCGACCTTGCGGCGGCGATCGCGCAGAAAGGCATCACGTCGCCTATCACCTATACGGGAGGCGCAACGTCGAGCGGTACCGGCACCGGTACCGGCACCGATCCGGGTACAGGAATCGGCACGGGCACCGGGTCAGGCGCATCGGCGGGAGGGGCGATCCCGCTCGGGCGCGTCCCTCACCTTTCCCTAAAGGACTACGCGATCACCCTGCCGGGCGGATTGATCCAGGCGGTCCTTTCGGACAGCAACACCCGCGTGCTGCAATCGCCGCAGATCCGTGCCGCCGACGGGTTCAAGTCGTCGCTTAAGATCGGGGACCGGGTGCCCATAGCGAGCGGCAGTTTCCAGCCGGGCATCGGCGGCGTCGGTATCAATCCACTGGTGAACACGCAGTTTACCTTTCAGGATGTGGGTGTCAACGTAGACATCACGCCGCACGTACAGGGCGAGAATGAAATCGCGATGCACGTCGAACTTGATATCTCGACCGTGCGCGACCGTATCGAGTTGGGCGGCATTTCACAACCCATCATCGGGCAGCGAAAGGCGGCCGTCGACATGCGCGTGCGTGAAGGCGAGATCAATATTCTGGGCGGCCTGCTGCAAACGCAATCAAGCAAAAACGTTTCCGGAATACCGGGACTGGCCGCGATTCCAGTGCTGCGGAGGCTTTTTACCAGCGAGAAATACGAAACCAGCGAAAACTCGCTGCTGGTGGTTCTGGTGCCTCACATCGTGCGCAGGCCCGATTTCACAGAGATGAACCTCAAGGGTATCGCGGTGGGCAACGCGACGAACGTGAAGCTCAACTACGGGCCGCGCAAGACTCCAGCCATCCCACCGGCCGCCCAAGCCCCGGCAGTTGCGCCCGGAGCTAACCCGCTGGATTCTCCCACGCTGCAACCCGCGCCGGCCGTACCCGCCGCGCCGGGTGCGCCAATCCCCGTTACTCAAGGGCCCGGCGAGGCCAGCGCGACCTTTGTCCCTTCGAGTTCGGAAGGCCCGCAGGGAGGCACCGTGACTGCGTCGCTACGCCTTGAAAACGCCAAGGACCTGTTCGCAGGGAACGTCAAGCTGAAGTTCGATCCGAAGATTCTGCGAATCAACGACATCGCCGCCGGTGGTTTGCTTTCCTCGGACGGCCAACAGGTCGTCCCCACAAAAAACATTCAGAACGACACAGGCGAAGCGACTCTGGCGCTCAACCGGTTGCCGGGTGGGCAGGGCATCAGCGGTTCGGGCAATCTCGCGACGATCACGTTTCAATTGATAGGCAAGGGATCGTCAACGGTGTCCATACCGCAGCTGACATTGCACAATTCGGATACGAATACGATTCGCGTCTCGTTGCCGGAGATGACGATAACGGTGAAGTAGTGTGGGCGGATTTGGATCAAGACGCGGATTGACCCTGGTGGAGCTGATCGTCGCCTTCACCATCATGCTGGTTCTTTCCACGATGGCGGTGCCGCTTGCGCGCTCGAAGGTGCGGCGGGAGCGGGAGCGGGAGTTACTGTACGCGCTTCGCGAGATGCGCAACGCGATCAACAAATACAAGGACGCCGCCGACCTGAATCTTTTGGGTCCGGTGAAACAGGGGAGCGAGGGATATCCGGAGTCGCTCGATATTCTGGTCGAAGGCGTGAAGATGTCCGGGCAGGTAGATAAGAAAATCAAGTTCCTGCGCCGCATACCCAAGGATCCGATGACGAACAGCACCACCTGGGGAACGCGAAGCGTTCAGGACGACCCAAAGTCCTCGGGCGGCGGCGGGCAGAACGTTTTTGACGTTTTTACAAAGAGCACGGAAAAGGCGCCGAATGGGACCTCGTATTCAGAGTGGTGACGCCGGGCGTCGCGGCTTTACGCTGATCGAGTTGATGATCGTCATGTCGATCGTCATGATCCTCACCTCGATCGCGCTGCCCATGTATCAGAAGTCCATTCTCCGCGCAAAGGAGAACGTACTCAAGAGCAACCTGTTCACGCTGCGCATGGTGATCGACGAGTACACTTACGACAAGCAGAAGGCGCCTCAGTCGCTCCAGGATCTGGTTACCGAAGGCTATCTGCACAAGGTGCCCGTCGATCCGATTACGAACGCGGACTCCTCGTGGCGCATCATTATGGAAGAAGCGATGACCAGCGTCAACCAAACGGAGCCCGGAATCTTCGACGTGCGCAGCGGTTCCGACAAGATGGGACTGGACGGAACGGCCTACTCGGAGTGGTGAGCGGCAGCGCCGGCGGAGCAACCTTCCGGGCCGGTCGACGGCGTGTTCAGGAGTTATGAATCGTGAATAGCGTCGCCGGAGCGTGCGAGAGATGCGTCAGTTATGACCTCGGCGATTCTTTACGAACGTTTACATCCCTTCCGTCAACCGAATTCTTCCCGCGCGGGTCTAGTGTCATGAAGGCACATGAAATCCTCGCTATCAAGACGCTCCATGCTCCGCGCGGCCGCGCTCGCTCCCGCATTTTGGCATACGAAGGGAGCCTTCGCGCAAGCCCTGACTCGCACGCCCGCTCTGACGATCGGCCCCTACTATCCCGACCGCCTGCCGCTCGACATGGACAACGATCTTCTTCTTATCAACGACTCCATTACTCCGAGCGCCGGACAGATCATGTGGGTCAGCGGACGCGTCCTCGATACCGGCGGAACACCCGTCCGCGGAGCGGTTGTAGAAATCTGGCAAGCCGATAACAACGGCGCATACCTTCATACCGCTAGCCCCGCGACGAATCGCGAGCCGAATTTCCAGGGTTACGGCAAGTTCGAAACCGCGTCCGACGGCCGCTATGTTTTCCGCACCGTGAAACCGGGCATCTATCCGGGACGCACCCGCCATATCCACTATCAGATCAAGACGCCCGGCCGCGGCGAACTCGTGACGCAATGCCATTTTGAAGGCGAACCCCTCAATAGCGGAGACATGCTGCTCAACGGGATCACGAACGCCGCACAGCGCCAGTCCGTGGTCCGCCCCATCGAGAGCCTCGACACTTCGGCGATCGGCGAGAAAAGCGTCACTTTCGACATCGTGATGGGCTTTACCCCCGAAGACGCTCCCGCGGGCACTCTGCCCGTCGTCTCGGCGCGTAGCGGCGTCGTCAATGCAGCCGCCTTCCAGCCGGGCGCGAGTCCCGGAGCGTGGATAAGCATTCACGGCTTCCGTCTCTCGAACACGACGCGGACATGGGCCGGGGCCGACATCGTGGAGGGCAAACTCCCTACAATCCTCGATGGCGTCAGCGTCACCATCAACGGCCGGAACGCCTACTTCTATTTCATTAGTCCGAATCAGATAAACGTGCAGGCTCCCGCGGATACGCTCAGCGGCACGGCGCAGGTCATCGTGACCAACACAGGCGGGTCGTCGGCCGCCGTAAATGTCGAACTGCGCCAGGCGCTGCCGGGTTTCTTCCGCCTGGCCCAGGAGCACGTCATGGCCACCGACTCGAAGGGCGGCTACGTGGGTCCCGTCGGAATCGCGAGCGGAGTCATCTCCGTCCCGGCGAGGCCGCGAGACACGATCACGCTTTGGGGCACCGGTTTCGGGCCGGCCAACCCCGCCATCGCTCCCGGACAGACGGTCGCGAACTCAAGCCCCCTCGCCAACCCCGTGACTATCCGCGTCGGCCAGTCGAAAGCGCAGGTCGTTTACGCGGGCATGAGCGGCGTGGGTTTGTACCAGTTCAATACGGTCGTCCCGGACTTGCCGGGCGGCGACTACCCGGTCGTGGCCGAGATCGCGGGCGTCCGCACTTCTTCGGCCGGGCGCCTTCGCATCCAGGCGTAACCCGGTTCGGCGGCCCGCCAAAGCCACCGAGGCAGCGCCCGCGGACCTCTGTTCCTTCGGTTCGAGTGCAACGGAACGCGTGTAAGCCGCCTCGGCTTCCAACCGGAGCATTTCCCGCACGTTTCCACACACTCCTCGCCTCGAAGCCGGCGGCTGAATCAAATCCACCGGTGGAGAGGTTCGCATCTAACCGCCGTTTCCATGCCCTCGCCCAGGATCGCGAAGCCGCGGATCCTCCGCACGGCACGATTCCGCCCGGTTCTGTGTCATGTCATGCGGCAGCGGCTGAGATCTGCGTTCTTCAGTTCCGCCAAACCTCTCCCTGCCAGTGATATCATGGCTCCACCATGATTTCGCTTCGAATCCTCGCAACGCTCCTTCTTTCCCTCGTGCCGCTCGGCGCGCAGGTGGCAACCGGTAATCTGACGGTACTTGTGGAGGACTCTTCCGGCGCCGCCATGGCGGGCGCTTCGGTAACGGTCACGAACAACGACACAGCGATCGCTCGCACGGGCAGCACAAATGACCGCGGCGAATTTCTCGCCCCGTTTCTGCCCGCGGGCGTCTACACGGTTGGCGTTGAGCATCCCGGCTTCAAGAAGAACTCCACCTCGGGCTTGCAGTTACGCGTTGATCAAAGCGCTACCGCGCGCGTCTCGATGCAACCAGGCGAGGTCCGTGAAACGGTCGAGGTGACGGACGTGACGCCGCTGCTCGATGCCGAGACATCATCCCTTGGGCAGGTAGTGGAGAACAAGAAGATTCTCGATCTGCCGCTCAATGGAAGAAACGCGTTCGGCCTCGGCCTGCTGGCGGGCAACACCACGCCCATGTTCGGCATCGGCTCGAACCTGCCCTTCATCGCTGGAGGAGGGCGCTATACGTCAACGGAAGTGTTACTGGACGGCGTGGACAACAACACCGTCGTAAACGGCGGCGCTGTGGGGCGCAGCGGTCTGGCATACTCGCCCTCCGTTGACGCAGTGCAGGAGTTCAAAGTCAAGACCAGCACGTTCGCGGCGGAGTTCGGACGCGCGGCCGGCGCGGTAATGAACGCGACCATCAAGTCCGGATCGAATTTGCTCCACGGATCCCTGTTTGAGTTCCTCCGTAACGACAAGTTCGACGCCAACAACTTCATCACCAACTCGGCCGGACTGTCAAAGGCGAAGTTCCGCCAAAATCAGTTCGGCGGCTCGCTCGGCGGCCCCATCGTTAAACAGAAAACGTTTTTCTTCCTCGACTATCAGGGGACGCGCCAGCGCACGGCAGCCGGCACGAGTATTGGCGCCGTGCCACCCGCCGCTTTGCGGTCGGGCAACCTCACAGCTCTGCGCACGCCCATTTTCGATCCGCTACAGCGCCGCATCGGACCGGCGGGGACGGTGATTTCGACACCGTTCCCCAACGCGCAGATTCCGCCGGATCGCATTAATCGAACCTCGGCGGCGATCATGGGTCAGGTGCCGCTGCCGAATTTCGGCAACTCAGGCGACCTTTCGCGCAACTATTTCCAGGGTTTTCCCCGGCGCTTCAATGGCGACCAGTTCGACGTACGCGTGGATCATCAGCTTACGGCGAAGAATTCGCTTTTCGGACGTTTCTCGTTCGGGAACCAGGTCCGGCCGACTCCCGGCCGCTTCGCCGGCTTCATCGGCGGTGGAACCAACAGCATCGACTTTACCCGCCAAGTCGCGTTCAACGACACGCATATTTTCCGCCCCACGGTGGTCAACGAATTTCGCGCCGGCTACACTCGCCACAACGGCAGCATCATCGGCAACGCGGTAAGAGGCGTCGAATTCGCAAGAAGTGCCGGACTCGCTCTTTTCCCGTTCCCTCTGCTCGGCTTCCCGCAGATTCAGTTTTTCTTTTCCGGACAGGGAACCGGCTCCACGCAGTTCGATCCCTGGGGCGGCGGCGACAGCAACCTGAACTTCGAAAACCGTTTTCATGTGGCCGATTCGCTGAGCGTCACACACGGCAAACACACCTTCAAGATGGGAGCGGACGTGCGGCGCATGCGCTTTGAGACCCTCAAGGGCACGCCGTTCCACGGCCAGTATGTGTTTGGCTCCATCTTCACCACGAGTTCGGATGCGCCGGGCTCCGGTGCGCCGATCGCGGATTACCTTCTGGGATATCCATCGCTGCTGCAGGGAACGCAGATGCTCGATTGGGGCCGCCAGCGGGAGACCTACTTCGGCACCTATTTTCAGGACGATTGGAAAGTGACGCCGCGCCTCACGCTTAATCTCGGCGGGCGCTACGACCTGTTCACTCAACCGGTGGACGCGCGCGATCGCGGCGGTTTGTTCGATATCGCAAGCGGTCAGTTCGTCGTGCCGGGAAAGAACGGCTTTTCCCGCGCGATCGTCGACGGTGATCACAACAACATCGCCCCGCGCATGGGCTTGGCATATCAATGGAACCGGAAGCTCGTGATTCGCGGCGGCTATGGAATCTTTATCGGCCAGCGGGACGTCAACCAGGAAGTGACGCAGTTCTCAGGCAACAATCCGAACACGCCCACATTTTCCATTCCGGAGACGAGCGCGACGCGAACCGTGCTGCCGCCTTTCACCTTGAATTCGCCGATTCCAGCCGGGCCATCCGATCCGTCGCTCAAGGACTTCAGCGCAAGCAATGCGTTGGCCCGGACGATTCGAACCGCGGCCTTCCACGACGCGCGCATGCCGATGCTCCAGCAGTTCAATGTGAGCATCCAGTTCGAGCCATTCGCGAGCTGGCTATTCGAAACGTCGTATAGCGGCGCGCGCGGAAGCGATCTTTACTCGCTATTCGTCAACGTGAATCAGCTTCCGTTTCAGGCGGCAATCGACGGACGAAATCAGCAGAGAGACCGCCCGTATCCGCACGTCAACGGCGCGGTGATCCCCACCTATTCAAACGCATCTTCGAATTACAACGCCTTCAACGTGAAGGTAGAGAAGCGTTACTCCCACGGCATGAATTTCCTGTTCAACTACACTGTGCAGAAGAATCTGGAGGACAAAGGCGCGGGGCCGGGCGCGTTCACGCAGAACGGCGGCACGAGCATCACACTTGACGCGTACAACCTGTCGCGCGAGCGGGGGCCCGCGCCGATCGACGTCGCCCAGGTTCTGGTGATGAGCTATGGCTACGAGCTGCCGTGGGGGCCGGGACGTCCGTGGCTCAACCAGGGCGCGGTGTCGAAGGTGCTGGGAGGCTGGCAGATCAACGGCATCAGCTACCTGCGCGGTGGATTCCCGACGGACATCCGGACCAATCGCTTGCCGCCGATTTTCAACACTTTCAACGTACCGGACAGGGTCTCCGGCCAGCCCGTGCAGGTCCCGAAAGGCCAACGCGGCCCGGACAACTTCTTCAACCCGGCGGCATTCCGCGTGCCGGGGACGACACCATCGCGGACCGGCGCGCCTATTCAGTTGTACGGCGATTCGGCGCGGCGAGTCGCGCGCGGTCCGGGTTCGATCAACCACGACTTCTCGATATTCAAGGAGGCGATTGTCCGCGAGCGCTTCCGCGTGCAGTACCGGGCGGAGTTCTTCAACTTGTTCAACACGCCGACGTTTTTCCTGCCATCCTCAAACAGCCCGAGCATGACGTGCATCGGGCGCAGTCCGGGATCGGCCTGTAACGACAACAATCCTCAGTTCGGGAAGCTCCTCGACTCGACAACGACCGGGCGGCAGATCCAGTTCGGATTAAAGCTGGTGTTCTGAAAGATCAGCCAAGTCACGGCAAAATGGGCGTCCGCCGAGGTCCACCTTTCGGTCGAGCTACCAGCTGATTCAAGACTTGTGGTCCGGCGGCGTGCAGATCGAACGCCGGCAATGCCGGCCCCGAAAGAATCTGAGGGAGATCCGCGGCGAAGCCGGCCTGCTCCAGTTCCTTCGTCAGATTCTCCTCGAACGGTGCCCGCGACACGGCCGTGCCGCGCGCCATGTATTCCTGAACTGAAAGCACTCTATCAGTTCCACTGCATTGAGAGCGCCCTGTTGATCCGGCCACCCTTCGCTACGCCGCGAGGATCTCCACATTCCGCCGGATATCGTCATTCTCCACAGCGCGGATTGGTATCAGTTTAAGCCGCAGTTTCAAGGGGGGGTGTACGAGCGCACGACCTAGCAACTCAACTTCCAGATCGAGTATTCCGATCGTCGCATCGCGCGCGCTCTCCGGCAGCGCCGCCTGTTTCCGCGCTTGAAGCCATGCGAAATCGCGTGCTTTCGTCATGCTGAAATTGACGATTGCCGTGGCCGTACGCAACCCGATCTTCTCGAGCATTGCGACCACGGGCGAGATCGCGGCCATCTCTCTCTCGACCGTTCCGACCAGTTCACTGAGCACGTCGTTGATGCGGTTGAAATCCGTGTGAAGCGGCGGCAGTTGATCGCCCGGACACGTCACCGCGGCGGCGATTCCCAGGTCCAGATTGATATGCGCGTTCATGCCGGCAAGCAAATGCTGAAGCACCAGCGGCGAGTGCTCAGTGACCGCCTGAAACGCAACCTGCCAGCTTCGCGTGACGGGATTGCCACTTTCGAAGGCGGCCAGAGCCTCCAGGTAGCGATTTGCGAAATTGACGTCGAGCCGCTCCATCCGTGGGCCGTCTTCGAAGCGCCCTGCCGCGATTCCGTCTTTCACCCTTTGCGTTACCCGCCGGTAAAGCGCCGCGAAATAACCGATGCGGCTGCCGTCTTTCAGGGCACGGGCTATGATCGCATCAAGCGCCCCGATCACCTCGTCAATGGTCCGCGCCGGCGGAGGGAGCATTCAGGCCAACAGCTCCTTCACGACATTCCCGTGCACATCCGTCAGCCGGAAGTCGCGGCCCTGGAAACGATAGGTCAGACGCGTGTGATCGAAGCCCAGCAGATGCAGGATAGTGGCGTTCAAATCGTGAACGTGTACTTTATTCCGGATCACGTTGAAGCCGAGTTCGTCGCTCTCTCCAAACGTAACCCCGGGTTTCGCGCCGCCGCCCGCGAGCCACATCGTGAACGCGTTCGGGTGATGGTCGCGGCCGTCGCTGCCGCCCTGAACCATTGGAGTGCGGCCGAATTCCCCGCCCCACACGACCAGTGTGTCGTCGAGCATTCCACGCTGCTTCAGATCCGCCACCAGCGCCGCGGAAGCTTTGTCCGTGTCTTCGCAGTTCTTCTTGATATCCTTCACTACACCCGAGTGCTGGTCCCACGCCTCGTGGAAGAGCTGCACGAACCGGACTCCGCGCTCGACGAGCCGCCGCGCGAGGAGGCAGTTGTTAGCGAACGACGGCCTGCCTGGTTCGGCGCCATACAATTCAAGCGTGCTCTTCGATTCTTTCGAAAGATCCATCAGTTCCGGCGCGCTCGTCTGCATGCGGAACGCCATCTCGAAGGAGCTGATGCGAGTCGCGATCTCGGGGTCGCCCACCGCGTCGAGCCGCATCTGATTCAGACGCTTCACGGAGTCGAGCGAGTCGCGCTGCAGTTCCGCATCGACGCCGGCCGGGTTTGAAAGGTAAAGCACGGGATCGCCGCTCCCGCGGAACGCGACGCCTTGATGCATGGTCGGCAGAAAGCCGCTTCCGTAGCAGGAATTTCCGCCACTTGGCCCTTTCTTCCCGGAACTGAAAACAACGAACGCCGGCAGGTCGCGCGATTCGCTGCCTAAGCCATACGTCACCCACGCACCGAGGCTCGGCCTGCCGAACTGCTGCGAACCGGTGTTCATCAGGATCTGTCCCGGTGCGTGATTGAAGGCATCCGTGACCATGCCCTTCACGATGGTGATGTCGTCGACCACGTTCGACAGGTGAGGCAGTAGTTCGGACAACTCCGCTCCGCTTCGGCCATGCTTCGCGAACTTGAATTTCGGACCCAACAGCTTCGAATTCGGATTGATGAACGCGGCCCGGTAGCCCTTCAGCAAGTCGGGCGGAGGCAGTGTGCCGTCGAACTTTGCCAATTGCGGCTTGTTGTCGAACATCTCCAGATGGCTCGGCGCGCCGGCCATGAACAGGAAGATCACGTTCTTGGCCTTCCCTGGGAAATGGGGCTTTTTCGGAGCGAGAGGATCGGACGCGGCCTGCGCCATCAATTGCCCGAGCGCCATCCCGCCGACGCCCACGCCGCATTGCTCGAAAAACCAGCGGCGCGTGACATGCCTCGCTTGTTCGGGGTTCATTTTCATGGCCTATTCCTTTGTTATGGTCTCATCCAGATTGAGCAGTACCCGCGCCACGGCAGTCCACGCATCGAGCGGCGAAGCGGAGCGCTTCACCTGTTTGCTCAGCAGGGTCAGCAGTTCGTCCCGCTCCTGGCTCGCCGGCTCGCGCGAGACACAACGCCGGAATACATAGGTCAGCTTCTGGGCTTCGGTCGCACCGCCTTCCTTCAGCGCCAACCCGGCAAGCGCGCGCGCCGATTCCACGAACAGAGGCTCGTTCAAGGTAGTGAGCGCCTGTAGCGGCGTGTTCGAACGCGAGCGGCGCACGCAGGCAATATCGCCGTTGGGCGCGTCGAAATTCTGAAGCGCCGGGAACGGCACGGAGCGGTAGCGGAACGTGTACAGAGCGCGCCGGTAGCGGTCCTCGCCCTTCGATTCGTCCCAGATTTTCGGCCCGTAACTCACTGGCGGCTGGAACAGAAATTCGGGGGCAGGCGGATACACACTGGGGCCTCCGACCTTGGCATTCAGCAGTCCGCTAGCGGCAAGAGCGATGTCCCTCACGATCTCCGCTTCCACGCGGAAGCGCGGGCCTCGCGCCAGCAACCGGTTGTACGGATCGCGCGCATACAATTCCGGCGTCACGCGCGAGGACTGCTTGTAGACGGCCGACGTCGCGATCACCTTATGCATCGCCTTCAGACTCCAGCCGCGTTCCATGAATTCCACCGCCAGCCAATCGAGCAACTCGGGATGCGACGGCGGTTCGCATTGCTTGCCCAGGTCCTCGCTCGTGCTCACCAGTCCCACGCCGAAGTACGACTGCCACACGCGGTTCATCATCGTGCGCGCCGTGGTAGGCGCGTTGCGATCTGTCATCCAGCGGGCAAAGGTCAGGCGGTTGGGCGGCGCGTTTTCGGGAAGGGGATTAAGGAACGCCGGAACGCCCGGTGCGACTTCCTTCCCTGGCTTCAGAAAATCTCCACGCGTCAGCATATGCGTACCGCGCATTTCCGCGCGAGCCGCGAGCACCAACTGCGACGTACCTTCCGGGTGCGTCTTCCACAAGGCAGCGATCGTTTCGTTCGCGTCGCGCCACTCCGGGACGCCGGTGCGCCAATAGCTGAACAGGGCTTGGGTTTGCGCGGGCGTGCGTCCGGACTCCGCGATCTCCAGAATTTCGCGGACGTTCCCGGGCAGCGGGTCCGCCTCCACCCCAGACGCGCTCGTGATGGAAAGCCGGAAGCGTCCGAGGTTGTTGTTCTGATTGTCGTCGCTATTCCATCCGCCGTGATTCTGTTTCAGGTAGAAGGTCAGGATCGTCCCAGACGCGTTCGAAATCGGGGTCTCTGCTTCGAAGACCGCCTTGCGCGGTTGATTTCGCAACCCGGGACCGCTCTCGATACCCCAAGCCGTGTCATCATTCCCATCGATCGCGAACGCGACAGGCCCCGTGACCCGGCGCTTCTTGCTTTTGTCGGCGTATATGGAATCAAGCTCCGCTTCGGGAAGCGAGATGTCCGCAGTGGCTTTCGCGATCCTGATCTTCACCGGCTTGTCCGCTGCGCTGGCCGGCGCCGCCTCCACTTCAAACTCAGTGAGCGCGCCCGTGCCGCGGATCGATCTTCCAGGCCCGCCAAGCGGCAAATTCGGATCGTTCAATAGCTCCAAACGAAACGCGGTGATGCGGGGCGCGTTCGTTTTCACGACAAGCTTCACCCGATGCTTGGTGGGGGCGTATCCCTGTGCGAGCAGAGAACCGTCCTTCAGCGTCAGAAACCGCTGGCCTCCGGTCGAAATATCTTCGACTTCGGGTTTCACTATCGTCCACTCGGGCTGCCCGGTCTTCGCCTTTTCCTCCCACGCGGCAAGGCCCGCGCGCCAATCAGGGTTACGGTGTTGCAGACCCGCTTCAACCTCCGCGATTTGCCGGAACATCTCCGCCCGCTTCATTTGCTCGTCCGGCGTGTAGACTGCGATGTTCGATTCGTGCGCGTCGTTCAGAAACGCGAAGATGCGGTAGTACTCTTCCTGTGTGAGCGGATCGAACTTGTGATTGTGGCACTGAGCGCACTGAATGGTGACGCCGAGCATACTCTTTCCGATGGCGTCCATGCGGTCGAACATGGCTTCCATGCGGAATTGCTCGGGATCCACGCCGCCTTCCTCGTTGATCATGGAATTGCGGAGGAAGCCGGTGGCGATTAACTGATCCTGCGTAGCGTTCGGCAACAGGTCTCCCGCAAGCTGTTCGGTGATGAATTTGTCGTAGGGGAGGTCGCGGTTAAGCGCTCTGATTACCCAATCGCGATAGAACCAGACCTGCCGCGGCTTGTCCTTTTCATAGCCGTCGGAATCCGCGTAGCGCGCGGCGTCAAGCCAATGACGGCCCCAACGTTCGCCGTAGTGAGGAGACGCGAGCAGCCGGTCCACCTGCCTCTCCCACGCATTCCGGCTCTTGTCTTTGAGGAACGCGTCCACTTCCTTGATTGAGGGCGGCAGTCCGGTCAAATCAAGACTCAGCCGGCGCAGAAGCGTCACCCGATCTGCCTCGGGCGACGGCGCAAGACCCTCCTTTTCCAAACGCGCTAGTGCGAAACGGTCGATGGGATTCGCGTTCCATGCCCGGATTCGGGCGGCCGGCGGATCAGCCCGGCGCGGAGGTGCGAAAGCCCAGTGCCGCTTGATCTGACCGCCGGACGCAGCCGGTGCGGCAGCTTGCTCCGGCCATTCGGCGCCTCGCTCGATCCAGGTCCGGATCAGCGAGATTTGCGCTGCGTCGAGCGGCTTGCCGCCCATGGGCATCCGCGCCTGATCGCCGATCCCCGCGACGCGTTGATAGAGAGCGGAGTCCGCGGCCTTTCCCGGTTGAATGGCTTTCGCTGCAAGCTTTTTCGAGTCTAGCCGCAGTCCGCCCAATTGAGATTTCTCGCTGTGGCACTGATAGCAGGATTTCTCAAAAATGGGTTGGATCTCGCGGACGAAATCCTGCGCGCCCGCCGCGCCACAGGCGAGCAGGAGGGAAGCGACTTGAGACGCTTTCATCGGACCGGCCTAAGACGCGGGGGGGAGGCGGAGGGCTTGGCGCGCAGCCAACTGCCAGCCCCCTGGACCTTTAATCCAGACGTGCAGAATGTTCAAGTTGTTGGGTGTGACCGTGCCGCCGGCGTTGTTCCTGATCATGACTTTCGCTTGGAACAGCCCGGTGTTCCCATGAACGCGGACGGTCGCATCTGAGATATCCATTGCTTCCACTTTGGTCTTACCCGACGTGGTGGCGGCGATGAATTCGGCTTTCGTTTCGATTTTCCCGTTCGAGTGAGTGTAACTGAGGTCGGCGGTCGTGAGCTTGTCAAGCGCGGCCTTGTCGCCGCTCATGTAGGCCTTCCTGAAGGCTTCCATGGCGGCCTTGACTTCGCCCTCGGCTTTTGGATTCGAGCCCGCGAGGGCAAGAGCGGCGGATAGGATAAACGTAGCTGGTGCTTTCATAGGCTTCCAGTTTATCTCAATCCGAACGTATCGGCGCTCGCTGCGTCAAAGCGTGCCAGCGCCGATAGGTTACAAGGCCTGACTTGTTTGCGGCAGGCACACCCCAGTTGCTCAGGGCCCGGGTTCAAGGCGATTACCGCTGTGAATTCGCGCACGAGTTGGTCCTGACGATTCCGGGGACACTTCCCGCACGACGTTAAATGCAGTGGACTCCCTACCGCTCGACCACCACGACCACCGCGGCCGAATCTCCACCATTCGCATACCGCAGAACCGCGGGACCGGACGTGAAACCAGCCGGAATCGAAAACGTGATCTGACCCGCCGATGCACTCTGCACCGGGACGCGAACATCGTTCAGAGTCAGCGTACCGGAAGCGGAAAGGTTGGCCCCCTGCACGGACACCACGGCGCCAGGCGCGGCCCCCGGTTGTCCCGTCGCAACGTTGAGCAACTGAGAAGCGATCGACGGAGCGCCCGGTCTCGACGGAACAACCTGCATCGCCGATGGCTGTGACAATACCTGAAAGCCGCCGATCACGTTCGGAGTAACCACTTGCGACGCGGCAGCCGGTGACGCAACCACGTTCGCGAGCGCCCGCGACGGACTCAGCACCCACAACTTGTTCACCGTAATGTCGCTCGATCCAAAGCCAAGCACGGTCTGTCCTTCGGCAAATCCGGTATTGAGGCCCGAGACCTCAACCACCGTTTCCACGCCCGCCGGCAGCACGGACTGGCCAAAAAACACCGCCTGCCCGGCAGCTGTGTCGTAGGCGTAAACCGGGGCGTTCCGCCCCTGAACAAACGATGAATTCTGCCCGTCGCCGTTGTACACCGAAAGGGTTGCCCGCTGCCCGGACGCGCCCGCCGGAACGGCAACCACGGCCCGGCCGGCCGCTGCGTCCAGGCTGCGGACCTGCGCCGGGAGAGAATCGAAACAAAAGATGCTGTCCGCTCCAAAACCTGAACCGGTCAGCGTGACAATCCGGGCGCCATTCGCATCGAGTCCTGGCGCAACCGACGTAATCGAAGGCGGGCGCCGCTGCACCAGATTGAGTCCGGACGGTTGCACATAAATGTCGTTGGGCGTCGAGAAAATCAAGTGGCGCGGCCCCTGGCCGGGAAACAGATTAAATTGCAGGTCGACCTGCAGGAACGAAGGCGCCGGCAAATAGGCGCGCACTCCACTGACGACGGCCGATCCGCCCACTACGCTCGCGCTAAGACCCGGCGCCGCTGTGTTATTAGCAATCAATCCGGTTCCCGCCACCACTACCAGACCCGACACGGAACCGGCGTTAACGTAGGCCGGCTTTACGGTGG
Organism: Acidobacteriota bacterium; assembly: GCA_005808865.1. Classification (GTDB taxonomy): domain Bacteria; phylum Acidobacteriota; class Terriglobia; order Bryobacterales; family Bryobacteraceae; genus SYKU01. Next base: position 3,572 of record SYKU01000189.1, on the reverse strand, counting down.
CCTGCTCGAAAAAGCTGTACGTGGTGACGCGTTGAATCACCACCGAATCGCGGCGCTGCACGTCGAAATTAATCCCATCCGATCCCGCGCCCGCACGCACGCCAATCGGCGAGGACTGATTCGGGTCGCGGCTAGCCGGGTAGAACAGCGTCTCAAACGCTCCGCTGGCCGCCACCGGACGTCCATCAGGGTCAAGCGGTAAGACTACGTCCGCTGGTCCAAGGCCCGCTTGACGCGGCGGGGGAAGCGGATGCACATAGACCAGATATTGACCCGCCGGAAGACCTTCGATCCTGTACGTGCCATCCGGATTCGTCAACGCGCTCACCGCCGATCCACCCGGCCTCAGCGCGACCACGGAAGCAAGGTGAGCCGGTTGGCCCGAGATCGTGACGCGTCCGGAGATGCTCCCGGTCGAGGCGGAAAACAGACGTGACGGATAAAGAAGAGATAGCGCAGCCACATCGTCAGTCTCTATCGGCCTTGCCTTCGACGTGGCGCGTGTCACGTCGGTCGACATCGCGCTCGACGTCATCGAGTGCTGAAGACCCAGGGCGTGCCCCATTTCGTGGACTACAGTGAGGAGGAAGCTCTCGCTGTAGCTCGGACCGGGCTGCTTGGTCAGGTCGCGGTTGAGGCGAACGGTCGCGCGCGTGATCGGAACGAACGGACCATTCGGGCCAACCGTCAGGTCGGCGCGCGAAGTAGGGCCGCCATAGCCTAGCGTACCTGGAGGAAGTTCCTCGAACACCACTTCCCCGGCGGGAGTATTCCCGGTCAACGCCCCGCCTGAGTACAGGCCGCCAAAAGCCACGCGCAAATCCGAGGTTTCCACGGAATTCCACGCCGCCAACGCCTCGCTTACCTGGCCTAGAACGGAGGGAAAGCCGTCGGTGGTTGTATACTGGCTGGGCCCTTGATCCGAAACGAAAAACGTAACGGTCTTGTTGGGGAGAGCGTTCAGGTCGAACTTCTCAGCGGCGGTCGAAAACGGGGCATTTCGATTCGTGTAGTGAATGAAGTGGTAGTAGGCTGGCGCGGGCGCAAGACCTAGTGAGGCCAAAAGAACAACACTGGCGAAGCGACGGGTCACCTGGTTCCGCCTTTTCCGCCAAGTACCGCCACAATCCGCCGGCCCAAGTCTTCGAGCGTGATCTCAAGCGCTTCGTCCTTCACGACCTGGCCCGAACCCGGTTCCAGCATCAGCTCCGAAGTAGCGGACCTGGTTGCCATTTTTGCGCCGGACGCGGCCTGTTTCAGGTCAAAAACGCCCTGTGAAAGACCGATGATGTGTGTCAGGCCGTTTCTGCCGGTCCAGAGAAACAGGACATACTCAGTTCCCTCAGTCAGCGCCGGCGTTCCGGAAAAGCTCTGCCTGGCGCTTGCGACCTTTCCGCCGGGAACGATAATCTCCTCAACCGCCGCCGGAGACCCCTTCCATCGCTCTAACACCTGTATTTTCAAGTGAGTGTATATCATCGAGCCATGGAATCGCGCACTTGAACCACTCACACGTCCGCGAACGATGGCCGTCGATTTCCCGATCATTTCGTCAAGCGAGATCCGCTCAAGCGTGGCCGCCGTGAGCGAACCGAGACAGGCGAGAAATGTGAGAAAAACGCGCATCACAAGATCCGGCGAATTATTTGCACGCACCCATCCACTCTTTCAGACGTTTCGCATCAACAAGTTAGTACGGCGACGCGCGGCTTTCATGGGTCTAGTGGACACGCTTATCCGGCAGGATGTCACAGTACTGGCAAAAAGCGCTCAGCCGCTGACGGCTTATCGCCTTTCGCTCCCAAGGTAGCCGAGCGCAGCTGTGACGCCGCCGGGCGAATGAGGTACGCCCGCAATAGCCAAACCCATCTCGACACCGCTAAGGGTACCGGCCAGCATGAGATCGTTGAAGTCGCCCAGATGGCCGATCCTGAAAACCTTCCCCTGGAGCCTGCCCAGACCACTACCTAGCGACATGTTGAACCGTTCCAGGATGACTCTCCGAAGCTCATCGGCGTTGTTTTCGGGAGGCAGAAGAACAGCGGTGAGGGAACTGCTGTACTGGCTCGAATCGAGGCAGAGTATGTCCAGCCCCCAAGCCCTTACAGCCCGCCGTGCGGCCTCGGCGTGTCGGCTGTGGCGATCGAACACGTTTCTAATCCCCTCTTCCCGCAACATCCGCAGAGCCTCCTGCAACCCGTAAAGGAGATTGGTCGCGGGCGTATAGGGAAAAAAGCCCTTACGGTTGGCGGCCACCATCGGCTCCCAGTCCCAATACGACTTCGAGAAACGCGCCGAAGCTGACGCCCTGAGCGCCTTCGCACTGATCGCGTTGAAACTCAGCCCCGGCGGTAGCATCAGACCTTTCTGAGAGCCGGCCACGGTCACATCCACACCCCACTCATCGTGGCGGTAATCCATGGAACCGAGAGAGGATATCGTGTCGACGAGAAGCAGCGCGCCGTGCCCGGCCCGATCTATCGCCGTTCGAATCCCGGCAATGGAACTGGCGGCTCCGGTGGAAGTTTCGTTGTGAACGACCGCTACGCCTTTGATCCGCCCTTCGCGATCATCCCTGAGCGCGGTCTCCACGGCATCCGGATCCGCACCGTGCCGCCAATCGCCGGGCAGGAACAGGACGTCGAGACCCAGTTTGGCCGCCATCTCCCGCCAAAGCGTAGCGAAGTGGCCGGTCTCGCACATCAGGACCCGGTCTCCGGGAGAAAGCGTGTTGACCAGGGCTGCTTCCCAGGCGCCGGTTCCAGACGACGGGAAAATTACGATTGCCGATTTGGTCTGGAAAACTTCCTGGAGGCCCTCGAGAATTTCCAATCCCAGGCCGGCGAATTCCGCGCTACGGTGATCGATAGTGGGTCTCGCCATCGCCCGCAGGATGCGATCGGGAACGTTGGTGGGTCCTGGAATTTGAAGGAAGTGTCTTCCGCTCGGAAACGACATGGTGGGCCGATCCTCAGTATACATAAAGATCCGTCCGGAAGGATCGAAAATGAAGCGAGTCGCGCGCGCAAGAAGCAGACGTTCGACAAGGCCCCTGGGAAATTCGTCCCGAAAAAAGGCAAAACATGAACTCACCGGACGCTGACCTTTTCCCGCTTCGATCGCGAGCGGACTTGCAACCGCGACCCTGATCGCTTGGTAGGGAAGCAGAGCGACAGGACGGAGCCATTCGCCGGAGAGGAACCGGGCTTCGAACCGATTTTCGACGGCAAGACTCACGATGGCTGGGAGGGCGACGAAATACCGGCGGGTCGAGGGGCGGCGCGATCACCGGCGGAATCACTCCCGAAACCGTAATCAATAGCAACACGTTGATCCTCGGGCGGGGCGGTGCCCCTACTAGGGACTTCCGAACCTGGTTAGGAGCTGGGGGCCCGGTGGCGGGACCAATCGGGGAGGAACTTGGCATGAGGCGATCAGCGGGCGGACACTGAAGGAAGTTCAGGCAATGGAAGTAGGCCGGAATTTCAGTGGTGTTTGCAAACCCGATTAGAAGCGTGGTCCCAAGTTCCGTGCACCAAACAGTGGTTACAGTCCGGGACACCACCCAGACT
>SYKU01000188.1 GCA_005808865.1 Acidobacteriota bacterium | reverse complement strand
TAGACGAGCCGTCGAGCGGGTCAAAGACAACAATGTACTTGCCGTTTTCGGAGTGGTCGATGGTGACTGGTTGTTCGTTTTCCTCCGAGACCAGGCACGCGACGCTTTCGCGCGCTCCCAAGCAATGGAGGACGGCACTGTTGGCGTAGACATCGAGCTTCTGTTGAGTTTCGCCCTGGACGTTGGTGGCTTCGGCCGAACCGAGAATGTCCACCAGTCCCGCTCGCCGGATCTTGGCCTGGATCATCTTTGTCGCCAGCGTTATGCCGGAAAGCAGCGAGGAAAAGCTTCCGCGGGCTGCGGGAAACTGATCTTCCTGCTGTTGCAGAATGTGCTGTTGGACGGTGACGAGCATGCGTAAGGAATGATACCAAAGGGAGCCGCAGCGCCACCGGGAAGGGGGCCTCCCCCTCTGTTCCGGTGCGCATTGTATGCGGAGGTTGCGAGCCGCCGCCGATGACCCTTGAACTGGAATAGAATACTTCTCAAGCCCCATGATGAGACGCCGCGATTTCCTAATGACCGCTCTGGCCGCCGGCACGCGGCCTAACGTCCTGCTGATCAATACGGATGATCAGCGCTTCGACACCATCCGGGCGCTCGGCAATCCCGAGATCCAGACGCCCGCGCTCGATAGCCTGGTCCGCCGCGGATTCGTCTTCTCGAATCTCTACTCGCAGGGCGGCATGGTCGGCGCCATGTGCCTGCCCAGCCGGACCATGCTCATGACGGGGCGCACCGTGTTTCACATTCCGGAGCGCAACGACCCCATGCCGGCCGGGGTCACGGTGCTGGCGAAGGCTTTTGAGGGCGCCGGATACCGTACCTTCCACTACGGAAAGCGGGGTAATACGTACATCCCCGCCAGCGAGGCGTTTCAAACCACGATCTATTCGAAAGAAGGCTTCGAGGTACGCGCGGAACAGCCCGAGCGCCATGCCGACCAGGTGATCGAATGGTCGCGGGCTGGCGGCAACGGTCCTTTTCTAATCTACATGGCACCGCCGGTTCCGCATGACCCGCGCAGTGCCCCTAAGCGCTTCGCCGACCTGTACGATCCGGCCAAGCTCACGTTGCCCAAGAACTATCTGCCGGAGCACCCCTTTGACAACGGCGACCTGAGGATCCGCGACGAGATGCTGGCGGCGTTCCCGCGGACGAAGGAAGAGATGCGCCGGCACCTGGCGGATTACTACGCATGCATCACGTGCCTCGACTTCCACGTTGGCCGCATTTTGGCCGCGTTGCCGGCGAACACGATCGTCCTCTTCACCAGCGATCAAGGTTTGGCCGTCGGCGGCCGGCATGGCTTGATGGGCAAGCAGAACCTCTATGAGGAGTTCAAGTCGCCCTGTCTCGTCGCCGGGCCGGGCGTGCGGCATGGGCGATCCGATGCCCTCGTCCACATGCACGACCTTTTCCCCACGTTGTGCGACCTGGCCGGCGTGCCGGTACCGTCCAGCGTGGAGGGCCTAAGCCTGGCCCCCATTATCCGCGGCCGGCAGCGGCGCGTGCGCGATGACGCTTTCGCCGTATACAAGGACGTCCAGCGCATGGTTCGCCACGATCGTTGGAAGCTGATCTGGTATCCCAAAGTGGGGCGGTTCCAGCTCTTCGACGTGGCCGGCGATCCGTGGGAGTTGCACGACCACTCCGGCGAGCCGGCCCACGCCGCGAAGCTCGCCGAAATGAAGCGCCGGCTGACGGAACAACAAAACAAGCACGACGACAAGTTCGCACCCCGTCCAGTCTAAGGAGGCCGCTCGAATGATTCGCATTACTGTGTTCCTGCTCTCGACGGCGCTGGTGGCCTATGGACAGCTATCCAGCGCGAGCGTCAATGGCACCGCAAGCGACTCGGTTGGCGCTGTCGCGCCCGGCGTCGACATCCGGCTGCGTAATCTGCAAACCGGCGTTGAACGTACGTCGGCCTCCAACGAGACGGGTACCTATGTCTTCCTCAGCGTCCCGCCCGGCGAGTACGTCATTGAGGCTAATAAGGCGGGTTTCCGTCAGATCCGGACCGCGAAATTCGTGCTCGAAGTGAATCGCACCGCTACCTTTGATTTGACCCTTGAAGTCGGCCAGATCGAGCAAACGGTCAACGTCGCGGCGAGCGCCGTGGAACTTCAGGCGTCGACGGCCGAACTCGGAACTGTTGTTGAATCCAGGCAAGTTCTCGATCTGCCTCTGAATGGCCGTAACTTCACGCAGTTGCTGGCGCTATCGCCAGGTGCGTCGCCCATCTCGGTGGGCCAGAACGCGGGCGGCGGGCAGGCCGTAGCGGTCGGACAAGTCACCTATCCGTCGATCAACGGCCAGAGCAACCGCTCGAATCTCTTTTTCATGGACGGGCTTTCCAACATCGGCGTGTTTATGTCCACGTATGCCGTACCGCCGATCGTAGACGCCGTGCAAGAGTTCAAGGTCCAATCACACAACGATCAGGCGGAGTTCGGCATGTCCACGGGCGGCACGATCAACGTGGTGACCAAGTCCGGCACGAACAAGTTTCACTTCGCAGCCTGGGAGTTTCTACGCAATAACGCGTTCGACGCGCGCAATCCGTTTCGCCTCGTGAAAACGCCGCTGCGGCAGAACATGTTCGGGACAACGATCGGGGGGCCCGTGGTGTTGCCCGGCTATCGCGGCCAGAACAAGACCTTCTTTTTTCTCAGCTACCAGGGCTTCCGCAATCGCACGCCGGCTAACTCTCTGTATCGCGTACCCACCGAAGCCAATCTGCGCGGCGACCTCAGCGATTGGCCGCGCCAGATCTTCGATCCATTTTCCACGCGCGCCAACGCCGACCGGCCCGGCACCTTTCTGCGGACGCCTTTCACCGGCAACCTGATTCCCGCCGCCAGGCTGGATGCCGGATGGCTGGCCTATCTTAAGGCTACTGTACCCGCACCCGTCGCGACCGGTGTGGCCGATCGCAATCAGTTGGACTTCACTCCCAGCGTCATCAACCAGGAAGAATACTCAGGCCGCTTCGACCACACGTTCTCCGCGAAGGACTTCGCGTGGTTTCGCTGGTCCGGCCAATTCTACGATCGAACCGGCTCGGGCGGACGCCAGACGTTGACGAGCTTCGAGGAGTTTTTCACCGTAAACGCGGGAGGAAGCTGGGTTCACACCTTTTCGCCGTCGAGCGTGCTCCAGACGCAGATCGGTTACACCGTGATCCAGAGGCCGAGCGGTTCGCGATTCGTGCAGGGCATCGATGCGGCCGGCGCTTCGGGCATTAACCGGGAGTTCTGCTGTGCATTTCGCTCCGGCGCAGTCATCATGCCCAACATTAATGTAAGCCAATTCTTCTCCGGCGGTGAGGTAGCGGGATACGGACATCCCACTGAGGTCACTCAGTACAAGTCCAACTTCACACACATTCGCGGCCGTCACGAATGGAAGCTCGGCGGTGAGTTCAGCTACAACAAGTTCCTGACGCTGCTTTCGGATCACGGTATCAATTTTGATTCGCCGAACACGGCCGATCCGAACAACCAGGCCCTCACCGGCAGTCCATTGGCTTCGTTTCTGTTGAACGTGCCGTTTGGCGCCGACCGCCGCGACTTCTCCAAGTACACGCGCTTCGGAGGCATATTTGGTTTCTACGCACAGGATGCCTGGAAAGTGAGTTCAAAGCTCACCCTCAATTTGGGCCTCCGATACGACTATACGGTGGTTCCTCCCGTCGGCCGGGCGAGCGACGGCACCATCGCCATGGGTAACATGGACCTGATTATTGGACGCTATCTGCTGCAGGCCGTTCCAAAGACCTGCGCGGAGGCAGGGAAAGCGCCCTGCCTGCCATCGGCGACGCTGCCTGCCAACGTCGAGTTGGACCCGCGCGGACGCTTGGTTTCGAACTTCGGTGACAATTGGCAGCCGCGCATTGGCCTCGCCTACAAGCTCAGCCAGAACACGGTGATGCGCGGTTCCTTTGGCCTATTCTTCGATAGCTGGGCCGGCATCACCCAGCTATCCCAGAATCTCGGCCATACCTGGCCCGACGTCGGCCGCCGCCTGTCGACCAACTTCAATCTTCCGACCGCCGCGCAGCCTACGCCGAGCCTCTCTGGAAAGAATCCGTTTCCGTCAGCCACGACGCCCGCCACTACGCCCTTCAACGATGGCGCATTCTTCATCGATCCGTTCTTCAAGAACAGCAAGTCGGCCCAGTGGAATCTTGGGGTGCAACGGCAGATCGCGGCTAACGAATTGATCTCGGTGAACTATGTCGGATCGGGAAACACCCGCTTGCCGATAGGCGGTTTCTACAACGTGGCCGTCGGCGCGGCGGCTGGTAATTCCGCCGCGCGGCGGCCGTTTCCAAACATCGCACCCACGAATTTCGACCGAAGTTGGGGACGCAGCAAATATCACTCCCTGCAGGCCCAGTGGCGTCGCCGATTCTCGGGGGGACTCTCCTACCTCTTAAACTACACCTGGTCTAAGTCCATCTCCGTGGGTTGTGACGGGTTCTTCGGGGTGGAGGGTTGCTCCGTGCAAGATCCTTACAACTTCAACAACGAGCGGAGCGTGTCCGCTACCGATCTCCCCCATATCCTGAACGCGAGCGTAACGTACGATCTTCCTTTCGGCAAGGCAGGGGAGCCTGCCCTTCGCGCCATCGTCAGTGGATGGCAGATCAACACGATCGCAACATTTCACTCCGGCCAACCCTTCACCGTGACAGTCGCCGGCGACATCGCCAACACGGGCAATCAGAGTGGTTATATGCGGCCCAACATTGCGGGCACCGCCAAACTCGAGAACCCTACGCCCGCACGCTGGTTCAACACATCCGCCTTCGCGGCACCTGCCGCTTTGACGTTCGGCAACTCGGGCCGCAACATCCTGCGCGGCGATGGCGCCGTGAACTTCGACGTTTCGCTGTTCCGATCCTTCCGGGTACCCCTGCGGGAGTCGGCACGTCTGCAGATTCGCGTCGAGGCGTTCAACGCCTTCAACCACGTCCGCTACGCCAATCCAGTGGCGAATCTCTCCGCGGCCAATTTCGGTCAGGTGCTCGGAACCGCGTCGCGGGAGCGACAGATCCAGCTTGGTGCGAAGTTGGAATTTTGAGCGTGGCGAGCGAGCAGAGAATCAGTTCCGTCATGCGCACACAGGACCCGTGCCTGTGTGAATAGCCGCTCTCACTCCATCGGCCCGCGAACTGCTTAAACGTAAAATCTCGCCCGGCCGGAAGGGCGGCCATAGTAACCAATTCCGGAAAATGGAATTCAGATGTTGAGATCGGGATTAAGAAACGTTCATTCGAATACCGTGCGGGGGGAGCACTGTGTATTCGATCGTCACACGCTTGTGGCGGAACGGAGCATGAAACTTACCTTCCGAAGCGCGGCGGCGACGAAAGAACCGACAAAAACAAGCAGAATATCACCATGCCTCCGAGTATACCGGCGACTATCATACCGACCCCCACCTCGGCACTAGCAATTTGAGTGCCGAGAGCTTCTGTTTGTGGTACGTTGCTCTCTATGCGTCTAGATTTTGCATTTGGAAAAACAGGTCTGCACCTGGAATTGCCCGAGGGGTTCGAATACCGCGTCCTCGAAGCGAGGTCGGCGCTGCCGCTTGCGGATCAGGCCGGGGCCGTCGAAGAGGCGCTAGACGCGCCCATTGGCTGCGCTCCGCTTCGAGATCTCGCAAGAGGGAAGCGAACCGCGGCGATTTCGGTATGCGATATCACGCGCCCCGCTCCCAACCGTCTTGTCTTGCCGCCGCTGCTTGCGCGACTTGCCCTCGCAGGGATTCCTCGCGAGGGAATTACAATTCTCATCGCAACGGGCTTGCACCGGCCCGCAACGGGCGCGGAGATCCGCGAAATCTTGGGAGAGGAAATCGCGTCGGGATACCGAGTGGTGAATCACGACGCGCGCTCGCTTTCCGAACACAGACATCTGGGTACAACCGCGGCCGGAACCCCGGTTTACGTGGATGAGAGGTTCGTCGCGGCGGATCTCCACATCACACTGGGCTTCATCGAACCGCATCTGATGCTGGGCTTCTCTGGCGGGCGCAAACTGATCGCGCCGGGCCTCGCCGCGCAGGAGACCATTAAAGTACTGCACAGTCCGAAGTTCATGCGTGACCCGAGAGCCGTCGAGGGATCGATCGAGCACAATCCGCTGCACAAGGAACTTCTTGAGATATCGGAAATGGCCGGGCACGATTTCCTGGTGGACGCAGCGCTTGCGGCGGGACCTCCGGGACAGCGTCCGGTCGCGGGCGTGTTTGCGGGAAAGCCCAGGCTTGCGCATGCGCGCGGCGTGGAATTTGTGTCGCGGGTTATGCTGGAAACGCTCGACCGGCCTGTCGACGCCGTCATCACCACATCCGCCGGCTATCCCCTCGACCTCACTTTCTATCAGGCCATCAAGGGCATTACGGCGGCAAGGCATATCGTGAAACCCGGCGGCAAGATCCTGCTGCTTGCGGAATGCTCGGAAGGCGCGGGAGCGCCCGAGTTTCGCAATATGCTCGCGGCGAACCCCGATGGGGCGAAGTTCATGGATCGCATCGCGGCGGCGCCAGTGGTGGTGGACCAGTGGCAGTTGGAGAAACTCGCGCTCGTGACCGGGAACTGCGACGTTTTATATTACGTTCCGGGTCTGCCGGCCGAGTATCATTCGTCATTGTGGGGCACTTCCCACGGGACAGCCGCGGACGCCGTAGCAGTGCTGGCCGCAGGTTTGAAACCGGGCGCGACGATTGCCGTAATCCCGGAAGGTCCGTATGTACTGGCGCGCGCGGAATCCCGCGTCAGGGAGGAAGCATTCGCATGATGAAGACGCCGTTATTGCTGGTGGCTGTTCTGTTTGCGGCATTCGGCGCCGACCACGCGGAAGACGGGTTCACGCCGATGTTCAACGGCAAGGATCTTTCCGGATGGATCGTGGACACGCCCGGCCTATGGCAGTTCAAGGACGGCGTGATCGGCGCCAAATCGCCAGGGCTGAAGTACAACGATTTTCTGCGCACGGAAAAGCATTATGGCGATTTCGTTCTGAAGGCGTCTTTCAGGCTGGTGCGCGGCTACGGGAATTCGGGCATTCAGTTCCGTAGTAAGCCCGTGCCCGATTCGCACGAGGTTTCGGGTTACCAGGCTGATATAGGCCAGCAGTATTGGGGTTGCCTTTATGACGAGTCAAGGCGCAAGAAAGTTCTGGTGCAAGCCGCGCCGGAGAATCTCAAGACGATCAACAAGGACGGCTGGAACGATTACACAGTTACCGCCAAGGGCAACCGCATCACACTTGAGTTGAACGGTGTGAAGACCGTCGACTACACCGAGACAGAACCCGGCATCGAGACAACGGGCTTCGTTGCGCTTCAGATACACAGCTCGCCTGAACCGTCGGAGGTGCAGTTCAGGAACGTGCGGATCAAGGAACTGCGATAGCGTCAATGAGCCACCGCGTCCCACTCCCGGGATCTCTTCCTTTTTTGATTGCGATCTTGTGCACGCCACTCGGTTCGCAGCAAATTGGGCTCCCGGAAAGTCCGGCGCTGGTTCCACCACCGGGCGAAAGGCTGCACTACGCCGTGGAGTGGAAGCTCATAACCGCGGGCCGCGCGACGCTCGGTTGGAGCGGGGAGGCTTCGAACGGATGGCAAACCACGCTCCACATCGAATCCACGGGCCTCGTCTCCAAGTTGTTCAAGGTACAGGACGACTACAAATCCACGCTCGCGGCGAATCTATGCGCAACCGGGTCGCAGATGATTGCGAGCGAAGGCACGCGCCGCCGCGATACGCGCATCGTGTACGACCGCGACACGCGCAAGGCGCACTACCTGGAACGCGACCTGGTGAAGAACGCCGTCGCGCTCGAGAAGGAAATCGACATTCCAGCGTGCGTATATGACATCATCGGGGCGCTCTACCACCTTCGTACGCTCAGTCTCGAGCCCGGACAGTCGGTTCAACTTCCCCTCAGCGACGGAAAGAAGAGCGTGAACGCGCGCATCGAGGCGCAGACCCGGGAGGAAATCAAGACGCCTGCCGGAGCCAGGAAAACGATTCGGTATGAAGCGTTCGTGTTCAGCAACGTCCTTTACCAAAGGCCGGGACGCGTGCTTATCTGGCTCACTGACGACCGGAAGCGGGTTCCGGTTCAGATCCGCGTCCGCCTTCAATTTCACATCGGCACCATCACACTGCTCCTTGAAAAGGAAGAACACTCATGAACCTCTCAGCACCCGGCTACAGATGTTCGCGCCTGGGGCTCTGTGGGGCGCTCCATGCGATTGCGCTCCTGCACGCGCAGCCCGCGCCAAGTCCGGTTCTGAATGCACGGGACTCCATGGCTCTGTTCCAGCGCGTGGTGACATTGATGGAATCGACCACGGTCGCCGTGCCGGAGCTTGTGCGCGCGGGCGCACCCGTGCTCGAGAATACGCGCCAGTCTTTGATCACCCTCGAGGCGGCCTCCACACAGCAGCACGCGGGTTTAACGCACACTTTCCTGAAGAATGCGCGCGCTTATCTGGCACTCGCCGATTCGGTCGCGAAGCCTTTCCCGTTCCCGCAGGAGGCGAGCAGGCAGTTCGCGGAATTGCGCGACTCGGTCGACCGCGTGGAATCGCACTTCCATGGATTGCTCGACCGAAAGGAATCGCAGCTGCGAAGTTCCGACCGCGACAATCTGCGCCGCTACGCCGAAGCGAACGAACGGCTCACACCGCAGCCGCCTGGCACGAACAGGGTCGTTTTTTACGGCGACTCCATCACGGACGGCTGGCGGCTCAACGAGTATTTCGCCGGCCGTGATTTCGTCAACCGCGGCATCGGCGGGCAAATTACGGGCGAAATGCTCGGGCGCATGAAAGCGGACGTGATTGACCTGAAACCGAAGGCGATGCTGGTGCTCGCGGGAACAAACGACATCGCGCGCGGCGTGCCGTCGAAGGCCATTGCGAACAATCTCACGATGATCGCGGATCTGGCCGAATTTCATCGCATCAAGCCCATTTTCGCCTCGCTTCTTCCGGTCAGCGATTACCACAAGGGCGTGAACCGGCAGAACGAGCGAAGCATTCAGCGGCCGCCGGCGACGATCCTCGAGATGAACCGCTGGCTGCAAGCCTTCTGTAACGAGCGAGGTTTCGTCTACGTGGATTACTTCAGCGCCGTGGTGGACAAGCAGGGCTTTATCCGTGCGGACCTCGCCGACGACGGACTACATCCGAACGCGGCTGGTTATCGCCTAATGGCTCCCGTGGCGCTCGCCGCAATAGACAAGTTGTTTCCACCTGCTGCCGCGCCCGCCGCGCCTCCGTCCAAGCGGCGGCGATAGATGAACTGCGGTCTGCTTTAGTGACTGACCGCGCCGGCTTCCCTTCTGATAGGGATTGCGGCGGCTCCGGAACAGGTGTCCTTTCCATCCGAAGACGGAGGGCTGGTCCATGCCGACGTGTAAGGCAGCGGTGACCGCAGCGTTGTAGTCGCTAATGGAGCGCACTTCAACAAGGAGACTTGGCGTGCGCCGGCTCTCGCGCTGACGGACGCCGGGTATCGACCTTTGGCGATCGACTTCCGCGGCTACGGCGAGTCCCGCGGCGCGGGCCAAACCGGCATCTATACCGCTCCACTGCACCTTGATGTGCTCGCCGCCATCCGGTATCTGCGAAAGCGGGCGCGCGGAGCGTCTCGGTAGTAGGGGCAAGTCCGGGAGGCGAAGCGGCGGCGGGCGCGTCGATCCGATCGGCGTCAGGCGAGATCGACCGTCTGGTGCTGCCGGCGGCCGTGTTCGACGATCCGCTGGAGAAACTGAAGGGCCGCACTCTATTCATCGTCGCGCGCGACGACGCGGACAGCGATGGGCCAAGGCTTCCGGGAATTCGCGCGCAATACGAAAAAGCCCCTGAACCGAAAAATTGACCGTGCTCGATGGGTCCGCCCACGCACAGTTCCTTTTTCGGACGGGGCAGGCAGGGCGCTTGATGCGCGAGATCCTGAGTTTCCTCTCAGAACCTTAGAGCTGTTTCTTCCGCAGCACGTCCGAAGGCTTCCGGTCCGCGCTCACCGCGAGATCGAACCAGCCGATCATCATCTCTTCCCAGCTCTGGTCGCCCCACTTCACTTCCTTTCCCGCATCGGGGTTGGCCGGATTGTTCGATGAATTGTCGAAGTGCGCGGTGCACTCGATACGCGTGCCTTTCGGCAGGGTCTTCGGCGCGTCGAGATAGTAGACCACTTGCCAGTTGAAATCCCACTTCGGAACGCGCAGCAAGGTCTCGGTCTCGCCCGTGGGATAGACGGCGCGATATTCGAAGTCCTTCCCGCGCAGATGCATGTGCGGCATCAGGGTCACGAGTTGCGCGTCCTCTTGCAGCGTCATCTGCGCATCCACGCGGTGCGCCGCCGCCCCAGCGGGACTCGAGAACTTCGTGTTCAACGCGTTTGCCGTGAACACCCGCTCCTTTGGAGGCTCCGCTGCGAATACGAGTCCTACGGAACTGCGGTCGGTTGCCGCCTTGCCGTTGGATGTGTAGTGCATCTGAAACACCAGGTCCGATCCTGCTTTCAGCAGTTTCGCCTGCCCCGGTTTCAGCGTAAGCGGCTGATGTCCCGGCGCGTACCCCGCGATCAGTTCGCCCAGCGTGCCGCCGCCCTCGGATTGCTTCCGGGATTTTGGAACGAACGGTACGCCTGGCGTCTGGTCGCGATGCCAGTTCGACGACGGGTCGCGCACGAATGCGATGATGTGATGCGTCACGGCGCGATTTCCCGGCCGGGCCTCCGCCAGCCGCACCCACTTGTCTTCGGTGAGGCCAGTCGGGAGAATCACATACTGATACTCGATCGTGCCCGCCGCCGGGACTGCGTAGTCGTCCGGCATCGAGATCACCAGATCCGGCTTGCCGATGGCCCATCCTTCGACAAACTCGACCGGCGGGGGAGCGGATTGGGAATCCCCTTCGACGGCTCCACCCTCGGCCCACGCCGCGAGCGTCTGAATCTCCCGCGCGCTAAGCGAACGGTCATTCGCGAACTTCCCTGCATGGGGATCGGCGAACCAAGGCGGCATCTTCTTCGCAAGCACGGCCGCGCGGATGGCCTTCGCCCAAGGACGCGTCTCTCCATAGGAGAGAAAGGACATCGGCGCGGCTTCACCCGGACGATGGCAGGTCTGACAGCGCTTTTGTAAAACCGGAAGCACGTCCTTATGGAACGTTACTCTTGCAAGGGCCGATGCTGCCAGTCCGGAAGCTGCGAGGGCGGAAGCCGCCGCGAAGCCGTACGCGAGCGTCATTCGAAGCATCACGGCACGTTCTCCAATCCTTCGTTCATTAGAGCTCTCGCGCGAGCCAGCGGTCACGCCAAGGCCAGGTTCAAATTCTCAATCGCCTCGTCGATCTCCGCCGTGTTCTTGTAGCCAACCGTCACGGAATCGACGCCTGCATTTCTGAACGCATGCCTCATTGCGGCCTGCCGGTCCTCGCGGGACGTAAAGGCGCCCTCTCCCACCAGCTTCATGCTAATTACGCCCATGCCTTCCGAGCGGACCTGCTTCGTGTGCGTGACCACCTCGCCCACGTTTCCCGCGCTGCTTGTGTTGTATGCCTCGGCGTCCATCTTCGTGCCGTTGTGGTTCATCCGGATCATGGCGATTTCGAGCCACTTGTTTCCCGGGAACTTGCGTAATGCCGGCAGACCGTGCACCGACGCGCCGTGCCCCACCACCGCTTTCTTCGACTTCGCTTCGAGTATCCCGTCCTGCCACCGCACGGTATCCGCCGGCCACGACGCCACGTGCTGGTAGTGCATCAGCAGAACGTCGAAGTAGTCCGTGTTCGCAAGTTTGCGCAGTTCGTCGATCTTCGCTTGCGGATTCACGCCCTCGCGCGTCGTCACCTTCGACATCAACCGGTACGTATCGCGCGGAATGCCTTTCAGTGCGACGCCCAGCATCTTGTGCATCTCGCCGTAACTCTCGGCGGTTTCGAAGAAGCGAATTCCCCGGTCGTAGGCATAACGCACCAACCTCGTGAACTGGTCCTGCCCCAGTTCGCGCTGGGTTCGCCCGCTGAAGGTCCCTGTACCGAACGCAAGCCGGGTCACCTTGACGCCGGACTTCCCAAGCGTGACCCAATCGGTAGCCGTCCCGCGCGCCGCCCGCAGAGGTAGACTTCCGGTCCCCGCGAGCGCTGCTCCGGCGAGTCCGGTCTTCAAAAAATTGCGTCTGGAACACTGTGGCATCTGTTGCTCTCCAATCGGCAATATCGTATCACGGATTGGTCCGGCGAAGCGGAGCGGGAGAAGCCGCGGCAGAAACTGCGATTTGACCAACTTCGCGCAGGCCGAATGCCCTGGCGGCCGGATTCAACAGGTCGGGCGACTTTACGTCGTCGGACGGAGGCTTGACTCCGGCTTTCCCGTTCCGCGACGGACTCCCCGCCATCACCCGCGCTGAGCTGGGGCCCGGCTTCGGTGCGGTCGC
>SYKU01000187.1 GCA_005808865.1 Acidobacteriota bacterium | reverse complement strand
GGAGTACCAGTACTGACTTCCAGTACTAAACTCGCTCCCCTCTATTGATTGGTTCCTCCAAGTGTGATAACTTTCATAAATCAGCGGTTAGGATTCAGTCAGCAGCTTAGGTTAGGAGTCGGTCGGCAGTTCGGGTACTAGATCAAAATCAAACGTTCGGAGGAGAAAAATAATGAAAAGTGTATTGCTCGCGGGAACTGTTTTCGCCGGAGTCATGATGGCGGGCCCGGTGCCGCCAGGTTGGTCGGAGTGTTTTTCACAGCCCTATGGGACCTTTGGACCTGACGTCGCAACCGCGACAGCAGGCTGCACAGGCGACCTGATGATGCTCGCCGGTGGCGTCAACGGATCCGGTATCCTGACGGTCCTTGCATGGGCGCCGAAGGTGGACGTCCTGACGGTTACGGGAACAGATGCCGTCCATAACGCCAACGGAACGGACTGGTACTCGAACGGATTGTCAATGGGCTTTGCGCCCGCAGGCTTCGGAATCTCCCAGGACAGTTGCGATACCAATTCAGCGCCGGGCTTTGGCAGCGTCGGAGATAGTGGCGACGATCGCCTTTGCTGGCACCGCGACGGCGACCTCCTCAACGGCGGATGGCGCGCGGGAAATACGACCTTCCTGAATGACGAACCGTCGGGCTACACCAGGTACATCTTCCACGCCGACTCGTCCCTGCCCCCGTCCTATGCGCCGGTGGGTCCGCAGCACTTCGTCGATTTCGGAAGCTCGGTGCCGGAACCGGTGACCGGAGTCCTGTGCGGTCTTGGCTTGGCGCTCGGCGCAGTCGTCAGCAGGCGCCGTCGCGCTCAGTAGTTTTAGTTCAGCCGTAGTTTTTCGGCAAAAGCCCTCCCGTACGGGGAGGGCTTTTTTGTTGTTGCAAGGAACAGCGCTAGACTTGAAGCAAATGAGGATATTGCTCTTCAGCGGAAAGGGCGGAGTCGGAAAAACCAGCCTCGCCGCCGCGACAGGTCTGCATTTGTCGCGCATCGGCTACCGGACGCTCGTCATGAGCGTCGATCCCGCTCACTCGCTCGCTGATTCCTTCGACCTCGAAGCTGGATTATTCCATTCCAATACGGGCGACCCGCTCGTCGTGGCCGAGCGCCTCTCCATTCACGAAGTCAACATCCAGCGGGAGATCAAGCGCCACTGGAAGGAGATCTCCGCTTACGTGATTTCCGTGCTCCGGACAACGGGCATCAGCGGCGTGGAAGCGGAGGAACTGGCCATCCTTCCAGGGATGGAGGAACTGAGCGCCATGATGTACGTCAACCAGTTCCAGCGCGAGGAACGGTACGACGTCATTGTTCTCGACTGCGCGCCAACCGCCGAGTCGATGCGCTTCGTCAGCATGCCGGCCACGCTTGAATGGTACATGAAGCACATCTTCCCGTTTCAGCGGACCGTGCTCAAGGCGGTGAGGCCGCTCGCGAACCGCGTCTCTCCCGTTGAGCTTCCTCCCGACACCTATTTCGGGAACATTCAGGAACTGTTCGGGAAACTGGAGGGCATCGGCGAGTTGATGGAAAATCCCCGCGTGACCAGTGTTCGTCTTGTTACGAACCCGGAGAAAATGGTTCTCCGAGAGACTCAGCGCGCCTTCGTCTATTTCTCGTTGCATGGCCTCACCGTGGACGGAGTCATTGTGAACCGCGTGCTGCCGCCGGGCGTCACGGATGCCTTCTTCGACGAATGGCACGCCTCACAGACCAGGATTCTGGGCGAGATCGAGAACTACTTCGCGCCCGTGCCGGTAAGGCGCGTTCCTCTGTTTACGCGGGAAGTGCTCGGGGCCGAGCGCCTCGACGAACTCGCCCGCGTGATGTACGCCGATGGGGAAGATCCCGCGGCCGTGACCCGCACCGAAGCGCCGTATTCGTTTGAGAAGCATGACGGGCATCATGAGGTGCGGCTGCGGCTTCCCTTCGCGACGAAAGGCGAAATAGGGCTGTTCAAGAAGGGCGACGAACTTGTGGTGCAAATCGGAACGCTGCGCCGTCACATCGGCCTGCCGACTTCCATGTCGGCGCTGACGCCCGCGAAGGCGCGGTTGGAGAATAATATCCTGACGGTGGAAATGAAGGAGAATTGAGCTATGGCCGAGAAAACGGATGCGCCGCGCTCCTGCTTATGCGGCGGCGCCGGACCGCAGTTGACGGAATTGGTGGCGCAGTGCATGCCGGAGCCCGCGCGCGAACACTTCCGGGCGTCCCGGATAGAGTTTCTGAAAGGCGTACGCAGCCTGATTGACGAGCGTATATCCAGTTTGTCGCGCGAGGCGTCAAAGGGCGCGTCAATACCGGTGGAGTAAGGACAAGCCGGCAGCTTGCCCTGTGCTCTACTTATCGCAGATCGATACTTCGCGAGGTTGAAGTTCCCAGCCGATTGGTAATCGTCACCGCCACCGACTGGATCGTATCAGACACGTTGGTCACGTTCTTCACGTCGCCTTGGAGCGTGAAAGGGATCGTCGCCGAGAACAGGCTGCCGAACGCCTGGGACGCGGCGCCTTGATACCAGGCCGTAAAGCTCGGATCCGCGTTGACCGTCAACTTTGTAGTAGTGACCGTTTCACCCGAAGTCGGAGTAAAGGTGAAGTCCATCTGAGTCAGCGAACGGCCCGTCGCATATCCCGTTACCAGCAAAGTAAAGCCGGTCGCGGTCTTAGCCGACAGCGCGACGTTCGTCAATTGGGGCGCGGCCTGAGCGACGGTCAGGTTCTGTGCCGGCGGGGTCGTCGGCGTTAGAACAATCCCGGCCTCGGTCGAAACGAACGACGGAGTCAGCGTAATCGTGCCGGCGACCGTTCCTGTTTGCAGCCGGATCGAAGTGGAGTTGTTCGGAAACACCGCCTGTGTCTGGCCGGCCGGGATCGTGAAGTTCACGGTGCGCCCCCCGGTTGCGAATTGCACCGCGGGATCGTTTGCGAAAACCTCGGAGTTAAAGGTCAACGCAAGAACCCCGGAAAGCGCAAGATCGTATCTCGACGCAAGCGTGATTCCAACCGCCGGTTGCTGCAAGGCTTGCTGCACGCCGGTCGAACCGCTGAAGCTGTAGCTCGGAAGCGCTGCCGGCGGATTGGCGGAGCCGGAAAGTGTGAAGGTCTGGTTATCGACCTTCAGGCTGCCCGAGATGGGGCCGGCAACCGACGGAGTGAACGTAACTCCGAACGTGGTTACGCCCCCGGCGGGAATGCTTACCGGAAGGGCCGGAAGTGCGGTTAGGCCGAACACGGTGCCGGTCGTTATCACGCTGATGCTGTGAACCGAAGTGGGTGCGGTACCGTCATTGCGAACGCTGAAGCGTAACGTGCCCGTTTGGCCTACCGCCACCGGGCTGAAGACGGCTGCGCCGCCGCTGCTAACGGTGAAACTTCCGGCCCCGGCCGCGAAGGAATACACGAGGTTCGATCCAAGTCCGCTCGCGGCAAGATCGAAGCTGTCGTTTCCGATTCGAAGCCTGCCCTGTACGCGTCCCGGCAGCGTGGGAGTGAACGTGACGGTCATCTGCGCGACGCCGCCCGCAATGAGAGTGAGCGGCACAAATGGAGCGTCGCTCAGCGAGAAGCCGGTCCCGGAGACGCTGATGACCGGGATGCGGCCATCGGCGTTTCCGCTGTTTCGAACGCGGACCACCAGGTTGCTCTTCTCTCCCACGGTT
>SYKU01000186.1 GCA_005808865.1 Acidobacteriota bacterium | reverse complement strand
GTCCTAGGCCGGGCTAGACGATGGGGACTTGCTTTGCCGGAAGGATCTACTCCTTTATCCTAGCGTCCTCGGAAGCGTCACGTCAACCGCGTCACCGATCGCGTCGCCGATCGTCACCAATTCGCTACAAGCGCTAGCGGCCGCCCGTGTGACGTGCTTCATCGCTTTCGCATTCTCGGCGCCGGGCGAATCAAATGGAATTCCAACCGGCAAAGTCGTTATCGCGCACCCGGCGCGGCTGTCATCGCGACGCCGCAAGTAAGGCGCGCAGCGCGTCCACGCAAAGCGCCGCCGCGTGCTTCGATTCGGGGCTCAGGCCGCCGACTGCCGCTTCGATACACGCCGGTCCGACGCCCTCGATTTCCTGGCGCGTCCTGCCCGTCATCAACTCCGTCAACGCCGAGCCGGCGGCAATCGACGCCGTGCAGCCGCGCGTCTTATACCGGGCTTCCGCGACTATTCCCTTCTCAAATCGCGCCGAAAGCCGCAGGATGTCTCCGCAAGCGGGATTTGACACTTCAACCGTTACAGCGGGCGGCGGAAGCTCGCCGGCGTTTCGCGGATTCTGGAAGTGCTCGATCAATTTTTCGCTGTACATGCGGGTTTCACGCTTCGTGCTTCCTGTTCTGTGTTTCAATGGTGCTGATGCCGGCCGCGACCCCGTATTCTCCCATACCGCGCGACCGTGCCCTGGCGAGCGTACTTGAAAGGTGGCCTCGATGGCCGTCATGAAACCGGCGATTGTCGTGGTCGCGGCCGTCATCGAGCGACAGGGAAAGATCCTGATCTGCCAGCGGAAGCGCGGATCGAAACACGCTTACAAGTGGGAGTTCGCGGGCGGTAAGGTTGAAACTGGCGAGACTCCGGTTGAAGCGCTCAGGCGCGAACTCCGCGAGGAACTCTCGATCGATGCCGTCATCGGCGAAGAGATTGAACGCTACGAATTCAGCTATCCGGGCCGCTCGCCCATCCAACTCATCTTCTTCCGTGTCCGCGAGTTCGAGGGCGAACCCGAAAACGAGGTCTTCGAATCGATCGAATGGACGCGGCCCGAACAAATGCCGTCGTACGATTTTCTCGACGGCGATATCGAGTTCGTGAAGCGGCTGGTGGACCGGGCTTCCCGGCCCGTGGAAGCCGCGATAAAGGCTCAGGAGAAAAGACCTTGACCCCGAACATGATTGGCGCGTACGGCGACTGGGCCGCGCGAACGATAGAAGACCCGCCCCGGTTATCTTTCCGGCAGCCGATGTTCGCCGGCGTGGATGCGTGGCGCGCCGTCGCACGGGCGCGATACAGGGAGGCGCTCCTCGGCCCCGGCGGCGCGGCTACGCCGGTTCCCGTGGTCCAACACAAACTCGAGTTCGACGGATTGTCGATCGAACACCTGCAATGGCAGTTGCCGTTTGGCCCCCCCACCGAAGCACTGCTGCTGAAGCCGGCCGGCGCGCGCGGTAAGCTTCCGGGCATCGTGGGATTGCACGATCACGGCGGCAATAAGTATTTCGGGCTCCGGAAGATCACGCGAATGTCGAAGGATCCCCACCCTATGATGCTGCGCCATCAGGATCGTTATTACGGGGGGGCGGCCTGGGCGAACGAGTTGGCCAGGCGCGGTTACGTGGTGCTCGTGCACGACACGTTCACGTTTGGAAGCCGTCGCATGCGGCTTGCCGAGTTGCCGGGGAACATCCGCAACAATCTGGTGGAGTCCAATCCCGAAGCCGAGGACGAGATCCAGCGCTACAACCAGTTCGCGGGAGGGCACGAGCACCTGATCGCGAAGAGCCTTTTCAGCGCCGGGATGACGTGGCCGGGTGTCTTCGTTTTCGACGATCAGCGCGCCGTCGACTACCTGGCCTCGAGGCCCGACGTGGACGCCACCAGGATCGGATGCGGCGGGCTCTCGGGCGGCGGACTGCGAACCGTCATGCTGACCGGAGCCGACGAACGAATTCGCTGCTCCTGCTGCGTGGGGATGATGACCACCTGGCGTGACTATCTGCTGAACAAGTGCTACACGCACACGTGGATGTGTTACGTACCCGGACTTCCGCGCGATCTGGACTATCCGGAAGTACTCGGCCTGGGCGCGCCGAATCCGGTGCTCGTCCTGAACAACAGGCAGGACGCGCTGTTCACGATGCCCGAGATGGAGAGGGCGGACCGGATCCTCACCGGCGTGTACAAGAAGGCCGGCGCTCCGGAGCGCTACACGGCGAGCTTCTACGACGGGCCTCACAAGTTCGACCGGGATATGCAGAAGGAAGCCTTCGCGTGGTTTGACCGATGGTTGAAGGGGTAATGGACCCACTGGCGGGGTACGGAATTCGTGCCGCACCCGGGATTTCGGCAAGGGCGCTATGAAAATGGAGTTTGATTTCTCGAAGTGCGATCGCGGCAAGTCCTACCGGCCGAATCTCGAATTGAAATCGCGGTTGGCCGGCTGGCGGCTCAAGCTCGCGAACTGAAGCCCCCGCCTGGTTTCATCGCCGGTTGAAGAGCTGCCGGGGCCGCGCCCGCTCCTCGCAGGACCTAACCCGGCATGACGTGCACGAGTTTGAACGTGTCCCGCGGCGGATCGAAAATGGTCCGTCGAAAGTCTGCAAGCGGCGCGCGCCGGATGATCCCTTCGAGTACTCGGCGGTCAAGTCGCGCAAGGTCCGTGACCGCAAGCGCCATGGATTCCGGGCTGGCGTTCACACTGCCGAACACGATCTGGTTATTCCGGATCAAGTCCAGAAAAGAAATATGGCCGGCCCCCACTCCACCGCCCAGGACTGCGTAAATTCCGCCTGGACCGAGGTGCCGGAAACCGGCGAAAGCGGCTTCCGCTGAGCCGGTCGCTTCCACCACAACGTCGAACGCCTCTGCGCTATTGAGGGCCGCGCAATAACGGATTCCAGCCGAAACGACCTTAGCGGCCTTGGGGTGTGCCGTGGGTTCGGCCGAATGAATCGCTACTTCAATTCCGCGAATCTGGAGCGCGAGCGCGGCGAGAAACCCGATAGGCCCCGCTCCCAGCACGAGCGCCCGTCCAACCCCCTCCTCGTGCAGCCGGACCGCCTTTTCGATGGCTTTTTCCACGACGCTCAGCGGCTCGGCCAACACGGCAAGGTCTGCAATCGCTTCCGGAACCGGAATCAAATCGTCGGCGTAATCGACCGCGCGCTCGGCCATGTATCCGTGCAAGCGGAAGATACCGCGTTCCGCGTAGCCGCCGCTGACGCACAGGTCACGGCGGTAGCGCGCGCAGGCACGGCACGGCGGCACGCAAGCCCGGCGCACCGTGGGAACCACCCAGTCTCCGGGTTTCAGATTCGCCACGCCCGCGCCAACGGCCAGCACCTGGCCAAGCGCCTCATGCCCTGGAATGAGCGTCGTCTCTCCGGGAGGCGCTTCGCCAAACCGGAAGGCGGCGAGTTCCCGGTCCGTGCCGCAAACGCCAGTTTCGGCGACGCGTATCAGGACCTGACTGTCCGATTCCAGGACCGGCTCCGGAACATCGCCTTCCACGATGCGCCGCGAGACGAGATCGAGCCAGACGGCTTTCATTTCTTTCGCGCGGCTACTTCTTCCGCGCCACAACGATCAGGGAGAGCCCGCTCCACGGCAGCAGTTTGTCGACGTGACGCCACAGCCACACGGACTTGTCAAACAGCTTTAACACCAGCTTGTTGATGGAAGTCCGTCCCAGAGCCTTGCCATAAAGGCGCCAGGCCGGTACGCCGATTCTGTTGATCTCGATCGTGCGTTCGACCTGAAGCCCGGCCCGCTCCGCGAGCGCCTGAAAAGTCGCAGCGTCGAACCGGCGCAGGTGGCCGGCAAACCGGTCGAGCGTTCCAAATCGGCGCTCGCCCTGCGGGACCAGCGCAACCAGCGCTCCTCCAGGCTTCAGCGATCGAACCAGAGAGGCCAGCGTCGCGTCCGGATCCGGCGTGTCCGCCAGTACGTTGAGTGCAAGCGCGGTATCGAAGCTTTCGTCGAGTCCGTCGAAATCCGCGTCCACGGAAGGGTCTATGCGCCTTACCGTGACGTTGGGCGTCCGCAGAAACCGGTTCGTCAGAGCATGGAGATGAAGCGGGTCCTTCTCAGCCGCGACATACAGCACTCGGCGGCTCATCATTCGGGCCGCAATGTTGCCGATGCCCGCCCCTACTTCAAGCACGGTGTCTCCAATGTGCGGGCGCAACACGCGAATCAGCCAGCTAATATACTGGGGCGTTCCGGTAAGGGTGTTCAGAGACCCCCGTCCGTAAGGCTCGGAATACAGATCGTCAATCAGCCAGAAATGCAGGATCACCCCCATGGCTTTGACGCCGTCCTTCCAGCCGATCTTCTTGCCTTCCTCGTAAGTCCGGCCATGGTAGCTGATGGGTACTTCGTACACGCGGAGCTTCCGCTTGGCGCACTTCATCACGATCTCGGGCTCGAATCCGAACCTGTCCGACCGTATGGGAATACTCTTGAGCAGGTCCGTGCGAAAAGCCTTGTAGCAGGTCTCCATGTCAGTCAGGTTGAGATTGCAGAACATGTTCGAGACCAGGGTCAACGTCTTGTTGATCACGGAGTGCCAGAACAAAAGCACTCGCGTTTGCTCACCCACAAGGTAACGGGAGCCGAAGACGGCGTCGGCGTGGCCGCTGACCAGGGGCCGGAGCAGGCGCGGATACTCGGCCGGATCGTATTCCAGGTCGGCGTCCTGAATGAGGCAGAAATCGCCCTCGGCGTAGCCAATGGCGGTTCGCACCGCGGCGGCCTTCCCTTGATTCACCTCGTGCCGGTAGAGCCGGATCTCAGGATGGGCCGCGGCGAGGCGTTGAAGAATCGCGAAAGTGCCGTCGGTCGAGCAGTCGTCGACCATGACGATCTCGCGCGCCATGTCTTCCGGAACGGGCGCGGCAAGAACCTGCGAAATACAACGCTCGACGACCGTTCGCTCGTTGTACACCGGCATCAGGATGGAAAGCTTCATCTGACAAAGGCCCGGCGGGTATAATTAATGCGGAGTGTCACATGAGCGAACACACGAGCAATGATACCAGCAGGCGGGACTTCTTCAAGAATAGCGGACTTGGGGCCGCTGCGGGTTTTACCATCATCAAACCGGAACTGGTTCGCGGCACGCAGGCGAACTCCGCCCTTTCCGTGGGCCTGGTGGGCGCGGGCCGCCGGGGAACGGCCATCGCTGGCATTTTCGCGCGCAACGAATTCGCGAAAATCGTCTCTGTCACCGACATCTACGACGATCAGTTGGAAGCCGCCACGAAGAAATTCGCCGGCGCGCGAACGTTCAAAAGCATTCAGGGGGCGCTCGCGAGCGACGTGGATGCCATTTACATTGCGACGCCTCCATACCTGCATCCGGAGCACTTCGAACTGGCGGTGAAGGCGAAGAAACACATCTTCATGGAAAAGCCCGCGGGGGTCGACGCGGCGGGATGCAAACGGGTCATTGAAGCCGCGAAGAATGCGGACAAAAATAAGCGAATTTCCGTCGACTACCAGCAGCGCTACGGCAAGGATTACAAGAAAGCGCATGCAATCGTGAAATCGGGCGAGTTGGGCGCGATCAAGATGATACGGGCGTCGTGGCTTGGAGGCGATCTACCGCGGCGGTCCGGCCACGCAGCAAGCGAAGAGAAGGTACGCAACTGGCTTTTCTACAAGGAACTGGGCGGCGACATTATCGTCGAGCAGAACTGCCATAATCTCGACGTGGTGAACTGGTTCATGGGAACGCACCCGGTGAAAGCCTCCGGTTACGGCGGGCGGCAGGTCCGCACCGATATTGGCAACATCATGGACAATCTGGCCGTGACCTTTCAGTTCGGGAGCGGCTCGGTATTCAGCTATAGCGCCAATCAATTCTCCACGGGCGGATTCCAGGATGTTTCGGAAACCTTTATCTGCGAGCGAGGCGTGATCACCACGTCGCGGCGCGGCTACAAGTTGTATAACAGCAAGGATCGCAACGCGGCTCCCGTGGAAGTGGTGACAGTGGGCGACATCACGGTGGACGCGGTCAACGAGTTCATTGATGGCGCACGCAACGGACACATCGAGAACGCGGGATTCACTGCGGCCGAGAGCACGCTGACGGCGATCATGGCGCGGGAAGCAATTTACAGCGGGAAAGTGGTCTCTTGGGGCGATATCCTGAAAGGATGAGCCTGAACAGCGCTGAGTCTTGCTGGCATGCTGCCCGGCGTCGCACGCCGGATCGCCTGAAGCGGTGGCTGGCTTCGCTGGTGGTTTCGTTCAACGCGAGGCTCCTGCGTTTGTCTCCGCCGCCGATCCCGGCGCGCGCAAGGCATACGGTGTCCGCTTCAAACTGAAGAGAGCCGGCGGTTGCTCGCGTAGTAGTCACCTCCCTCTGCGAGCCTCGCATCTCGACGGGCCATTCGAAGCGCCTGCTGGGATTTCTCGCCCGGCGCCGAAGTATCGCAAGCCCCAATGCAATCCCGGCCGGCACAAAAGACCATGGTTTCGGCGCCGCCTCGAACGAGGTCTCGTAAACCGTTTCGCTGACAGTGGGCGACATCCCGGTGGACGCGGTCAAGGAGTTCGTTGATGGCGCCCGCAGCCTTCGCGCGAAGAGTCACTATACGCTGGGGCTGCGCCGCCTCCACCGCGGATCGAATTGCACTCCTGGCCGCTCTCTCTCGTTTCGAGCCGGCACGGATACCTCGCGGACGCGAGCGGGCGAAAGCACGCTGACAGCGATCATGTCGAGGGAATCGATTCACAACGGAAGGTGGGTTTCGTGGAGCGATACCTGGAACGGATAAATAGATTGTGCCGGTGGTCCCGCTGGCTGACGCGCCGGCGGTGCACGCGTGGGGATCGCCGGAATTGCGGCGAGCCCGGACTGTCGTCTCGCGAAGCCACCGGACGTGGGGAGTATTAATCTGATAGTATTTTAATTTGCTGGAAGCCTGCGGGAATCGAGGTGGGACGTGCGGGCAATCGCCCTGGCGCTTTCATGCACTAGGAGGAACCCAATGCCAAAACTGATCCTGCTCTTCATCGTCCTCGCCGCCTGTTCGCAGGCGCAAACATTTGGCGAGATCACTGGAGAAATCCGCGACGCCAGCGGCGGTCTGGTAACAGGCGCGGCCGTAACAGTCACCAATGAGGCCACCGGAGCGGAGCGTTCGGTCAAAACCAACGACGACGGCCTGTACGGCTTTCCCGCGCTGCCGCCCGGCGTCTACTCAGTGACGATTGCCGCCGAAGGCTTTCAAGGGGTGGCGCGCCGGCAGATTACACTGCAAGTGCAGCAGATTGCGCGTATCGATTTCAAGCTGCAGGTGGGACAGGTGACGCAGACGGTGGAGGTGACCGGAGGCGCGCCGCTGCTCACCACCGAAGACGCCACCGTCGGCACCGTAATTGAAAACCGTCGCATCCTCGATCTGCCGCTGAATGGACGGAACGCACTTTCGCTTGTCTTTCTCAGCCCGAACGTTGCCTTTGGCTTCGGCAACAGCAACGTCGGCGCAAGCGGCGACCGCGGCGTTTTCTCGAGCGTGTCTATTGCCGGTGCACGGCCCACGTTCAACCACTATTCGCTCGATGGTCTCGAGAACACGTATGTAGAGGGAAATAGCTACGCCTTCCTGCCGTCCATCGACGCGCTGCAGGAGTTCAAGATTCAGACCGGCGTTTATCCCGCCGAGTTCGGGCGGGAAATCGGCCAGATCAACGTTTCGACCAAGGCCGGCGGAAATCAGTATCACGGAACGTTGTTCGAGTTTTTGCGCAACTCGGCACTCGATGCAAGAAACTATGACTTCACGCCCGCGCGCCCGCGGAAGGATCCTTTCCGGTGGAATCAGTATGGATTCACGCTCGGGGGGCCGGTGTCGATTCCCAGGCTTTTCAGCGGGCGCAACCGCCTTTTCTTCATGTCAAACTTCGAAGGGTTTCGCCAGAGGCGGCAGACGCGTCTCATCAGCGACGTTCCGGCCAATGCGATGCGCGGGGGCGACTTCTCGCAGATCGCCGCGTCCATTTTCGATCCAGCCACGCGCACTCAGCAGGGTACCGCCATCATCGCGCAGCCGTTCGCCGGAAAAGTAATTCCGCAAAGCCGCCTGGCCGCAACGTCGGTAAAGCTCCTTGATTTCCTTCCTGCCCCGAACCTGCCAGGCCCTGCTCTTGTGTCAAACTTTCAGGCAGGGCGCAACTCGGTGATCGACCGCGATCAGTTCAACCAACGCATCGATTTCACGGAGAGCGCCGGGTCGTCGTGGTTCGGACGCTATAGCTGGAGTTCGGAACTTGCGCTGAACCCGGGCGTGTTTTTAAATGGGGGAAAGGCGGTGAACGATCCGTGGCAGGCGCTCATCTCGAACACGCGAACATTGTCACCGCGCCTGGTCAACGACCTCCGCTTCGGCGTGAGCCGTTTTTCCAATAACGGCGTCGGCGAACTTGCCTTCGTGCGCGATGCCGTCAGCGAACTGAACATTCCCGGCGTAGCCAAACTGGCTCCGGACGGATGGGGTCTGCCGGCCATCACACTCACCGGGTTGAGTAGCTTCGGCGGCACGCCGGGAGGCACGATACGCTATTCGGCGACATTCCAGTTGGTCGACAACGTTTACTGGGTACGCGGCAAACATGCGTTGCGCTTTGGCGCCGACATCCGGCGCGACCGCTGGAGCGCTAGCTCGTACACCTTCGGCCAGGGCCAGTTCGACTTTTTCGGGACGGCGACACAGAACCCCGCTTCCCCTGCCGGCACCGGCTACGCGTTTGCCGAGTACATGCTCGGCTACATCGGAAATTCGCGCGCCGGCGTCACGCAGGCGTTTGCCCAGTTCCGAAAAACCGATCAGGCCTATTACTTCGATGACAGTTGGAAAGTGCGGCCCAATCTCACCATAACCATGGGCTTGCGCCTGGAATACCTGCCGCCCTGGAATGACCGGGCGCAGAAATGGGTGAACGCCCATATCCCCTTTTTCGACCGGACGCCTAATGTCGCCGACAAGAGTCGCCATCCCACCTTCGTGCGAATCGGCAGTGGCGATTTCTATGAAGGCGTCGGGTTCCGTTTTAACCCGGCGATCCAGGTGGCGCGGGATGGAAGACTGGGTCCGGTGGGCGTGTACCCTGACCGCAATGACTTCGCGCCCCGGCTTGGAATCGCATGGAGCCCCACGCCGCGCTGGACGGTGCGCACCGGCGGCGGCGTCTTCTACTCGCAGGACAGCTCGGCGCCAGTGCTCGATCCGGCCCGGAATTTAGCCGGTTTTCGCTCCGAACAGGCAAGTCCCGATTTTCCGGCTCTCACGTGGAACGCACCGTTTAGCGGGCTGAGCCAGTCGATCCAGGTCAACACGCCTTCGGTGCTGGCCAACAATCCCGAAAGGCGCACGCCATATACCCTGCAATACCTGCTGAACGTGCAGCGGGAGTTCACGCGTGACACCGTGATTGAAGTGGGTTATCTCGGATCGGTCAGCCGCAAACTGCAGCAGTACCGCAATTTCAACTCACCCGATCCCAGCCCGACCGGTAGCGTGGCCGCGCGCGCGCCGTGGCCCGAATTCGGCCGCGTCTTCCAGATTTCGGGCATTGGAAAAGCCAACTATAACTCCTTTTCTGCGAAGCTGACCCGGCGCTTCAGCCAGGGGCTCACCTATCTGGCCAGCTACACCTGGGCCAAATCGATCGACACCGGAAGCGGCATCCGCCAACCCCCAGGCGACACGTTGTTCCTTCAGGATGAGTGGTGCCAGACCTGCGACCGCGCGTTATCGGCATTCACAACCGCGCACCGCTTCGTCACTTCCATGTTGTATGAGGCCCCGTTCGGCAAGGGTAAAAAGTTTCTTAACCGCGGAGGCTTGCTGAACGCGGTTGCCGGCGGTTGGCAGCTCGGTTCCATCGTCACATTCCAGACCGGATTCCCCCTAAACATCGTTGCCGGCCGCGACCAGAGCAATACAGGACATCAGAGCGACCGCGTCAACGCTACTGGACAGCCCACCGCGCTGAGCGGGAGCAAGCGGGATCCGCAGGCGTTCTTTAATACCGGTGCCTACGCGCTCCAGCCGTTTGGATCCTATGGCAACGCCGGGAGAAATACCTTGATAGGGCCAGGCACCATTAATTGGGATTTCTCTACGATCAAGAACTTTGGTTTAGGCGAGGGTCGGCGTCTTGAATTTCGCTTTGAGGGGTTCAACCTGTCAAACCATCCCAACTGGGGACGCCCCAATCCGACGTTTACCAGCGTCAGTTTCGCGAGAGTGACGTCTACCGCAACCAGCATGCGATCTCTCCAGTTTGGGTTGAAGCTGAACTTCTGACAAGCGGCCCACCTTCGCGCGCGCGCAAGCCCTGACCCGGCCCAGTCCATCGCTACGGCTTGGTGTAACGGACCGCGATCTTTGCCGCCTACGGTGTCACGATGCCGGGGGGCGATCAGTCAAGTTCTTTCCCTCATCTAAGCTCATCCGTGGGAACGGCCCGGAGCGGTCAATGGTGTGCCGGCAGGCACGGCGGGAGCGAACCCTTGACGGCGAGGAGCGTTCCAGATCATGAAAGAGGAGGGAAAGAACGTGCGAATTCCTGGGTCGCAATCCGGCCGGGGAATGTCCGGAATTCCGTTGAAACTTGCGACTCCCGTGCAACCCACTTTACGCTACTCTCCTTCCATTGGCAACCTTCGATTTCTTCGGATGTCAAGCCTCGTTAGAAATGTCCCCATCGTTACCTCGTTAGAAATGTCCCTGCCTATTAAGAGCCGACGCAGTCGGCGCTTTTCTTGGTTTATGGTTTTATGATGCGCCCCAAGGT
>SYKU01000185.1 GCA_005808865.1 Acidobacteriota bacterium | reverse complement strand
ATCGCTGCACAAATTTCGCGCGGAGCAGACGGAAAAAGTGCTGCGGGACACGCTCGAGTGAAGTTCCCGATTCTGCCGGGTTCCACGATCGGCGTGCTGGGCAGCGGGCAGCTCGGCCGCATGTTCGCGATTTCCGCCCGTCGCATGGGGTACCGCGTGCACACGCTTTCGCCCGATTCCGACACGCCGACCGGCCAGGTGGCGGATGTGGAAATCACCGCGGCCTATGAAGATCTCGACGCCGTGCGCGCGTTCGCTCGAGCCGTGAGCGCCGTTACATTTGAGTTTGAAAACGTGCCTGCCGCAACCGCCGCGGCGGCCGCGGAGTGCGCCCACGTGAGGCCCGCCGGGCACATCCTTCACACAACCCAGCATCGTTTGCGGGAGAAGACGTTCCTGACAGGCGCCGGATTCCCGCTCACTCCGTTTCATGCTGTCCGGACCTTTGACGATCTGGAGGCGGGACTCGCGCGGTTCGGTTACCCCTGCGTGCTGAAGTCGGCCGATTTCGGATACGACGGGAAGGGTCAGGTGAAGATTTCGGTGCCTTCGGAAGCAGCGGCCGCGTTCGATTCGCTGCGTGGCGCGGGGTTGTCGGTCGAAGCCGTTCTCGAAGCATGGGTCGATTTCGAGCGCGAGTTGTCCGTGGTTTCGGCGCGTGCGGCCGACGGTTCCACCGTTCACTACGGTCCCATGAACAACACGCACCAAAACCGGATTCTGGACATCGCTGTGTCACCGGCGCCCATCGACCCCCGCGTCTCGCGTGAAGCGATTGCCATCGCTTCAGGCGTTCTCGAAGCGCTCGATGTAGTGGGCGTGTTGTGCGTCGAGCTGTTTCTCGCGAAAACGGGGAAGCTCCTCATCAACGAACTCGCGCCGCGCCCGCATAACTCGGGACACCTCACGGTGGACGCTTGCGTGACCAGCCAGTTCGAACAGCAATTGCGCGCTGTGTGCGGCCTGCCGCTGGGATCGGCGGAGTTGCTGCGCCCCGCGGCGATGGCAAACCTGCTGGGCGATCTATGGGCGAACGGCGAGCCGGACTGGGCGGCAGCCTGCTCGAAGCCTCAGGCTAAGGTGCATATCTATGGCAAGCTCGAACCGCGCTCAGGCCGGAAAATGGGGCATATCACGGTTCTGGCGGAAACCTCCGCCGAAGCTGAGCGCCTGGTTCGGGCCGCGCGCGCGAGCCTGTAAACGGACTATTTTGAGGGAATGAGCGGCATCGGTGTTCCTAGCGGCACCCAGCCTTCTTCGAAGTATTTCTCGTTTTCGATCTTCACCTGAAGCGATTTTTGCGTTTTTTCCATCCACTCTTTGAAACCAGCCTGCTGGATTTCCTTGTAGATCGTGTCGCGGACTTCGTCAAAGGGCTGCGTGAGAACATCCTCGGCGCGGAATAGATAAAAGCCGTTGGCCTGACGCACGGGATCGCTCACCTGCCCCTTCTTAAGCGCGAATACGGCCGTCTTGATGGCTTCGGGAACGTTGTCGGTATTCCGAATCGTCCCAAAGTCTCCATTTTTGGAAGCCGAGGCAGCATCTTCGGAATTTTCCTTCACCAGTTTGACGAAATCCGCGCCGCCGCGAATCGCCGTGGCCAATTTCTCGGCCTTTGCCTTCGCCTCCGGCTCGCTGAGCGGCTTCTTACCGTCAGGCCCGGCGGCCGGTGTTGCGCTGAAGGAGATATAAATCACCTTTAGCGCTACCTGCCGAAACCGGTCTTTATTCGCCTCATAGAACGCTTTTTGCTGATCCAGCTGGACCACGATCTCGCTCATCGCCTGATTGAGTTGCGCGCTCGCCAGCATTTGCAGCCGGTTCATCTCAAGAGTCTGTTTGAGCGCGCCGTTTTGATCGAGCTTCGCGGCCTGCGCCATCGATGCCAATCGCACCAGAAGGGCGTACTGTTGCACGAAGGCCTTCTTGTCCTTCGCGGCCGCAGGACCGACGGCAGCGAGCATCGCCTCCAGTTCGGATGAGGAGATTTTCCTCCCTTCCACGGTCACTACCGGGACGTCAGCTGAAATCGTTGAAAGCTGGACGGTCGGAACTTGGGCCATGGCGGAGACGGAGAGAAAAAGGGCGCCGGTCAGGAGACAGTTGCTAATCTTCATGCGTATTCTGCGAGTTTAACATGGGCCAAATGGAGCAGGTTTCCTGGCGAATGTCTATCATCATCGAGTCCGGACCCGTCAGGTGCTCGACGCGCGTCTCGCGGAAGCTGGCTTCCTTCATCCAGTCCTGGCAGCCGGCTCCTGTGGAGTCGAATCCGGCGGAAGCCTCAATCAGATGTTGAGGAGCATCATCAGGCCGGACGCGTTCTTTGAGCGGTCGCCGTCGATAATGCTTTCATAGACGACCAGCGCACCGCCCTTGGCACGGCGCTGTATGCTTTGCAAATCAGCGTGCGCTTATCGCTGATTCCCCAATCGTGCAGGATGTGGCCCAACAGACACACGTCGGCTTGGGGAAAAGCGACTGCGGCCCCTTGGCAAAACCCCAAGGCCACCTGCATACTCGATTCCGGCGTTGAGCACTGCCGGATACGCGGTGTGGTTCGCCTCAGATCCGGGGATTCCGTTTTCCCTTGGTTAATGACATTGGCAGGTGGCCGATCAGCGCCTCGCCTCACTTCGCGCCGAAGATTCGCTGCGCTTCACCTGAGCGCGTCGGCGTCCGGTTTCCAAATTCGCGGCGCTTTTCCGTCTGGCCTCCTCGCTCACTTCGATCTTGTTCACTACTTTGATCGCGCCCGCGTTTCTCGCCAGACGCGTGGCCGTTCCCTTGTGCTGCAAGACGCCGGTCTTCCCTTCGAGAGTGGCGACGCCGCCCTGTACGAGTACGGTGAACTTGTTGGTCGCGATCTTCGATCTCTCAAAACGCGCGCGGATGTCCTTTTCAAGGGCCGCATCGTTTTGCGACGTGCCTGTGGGTGATCGGGCCTTCTTTGCGGATGGGGCAGTTGCTGTTGTAGCTCGGGTTGGGGTTGCAGCCGGTTTAGCAGCCGGCGCGGCCTGGCTTAAGCCTGCGAATGCAGCGAGAAAGGCCAGAGCGGGTGTGTAACGAAGCATTCCGCTCTCCTTCGATTCGAATACGTACTCAAGTTATCACAAAAAAACATCAGGCTTTCTTGATATCGTCTTTGGCGCAATCCCATTCAACGGCGCGCTTTTCCTTGGCAGACTTGTTAACCATGTGCGCGACTGCCGCGGCGTGATGCCCCGCGGAGGCATCCTCGTAATAAGGCTTCCGCGTCCTGATGGATTCGAAGAAGTATCCGAAGTGCGGGACGGTGGCTTCCGGGCCGGGATCTTTGAATTCCTCCGCCTTTGGGCGGGGCCGCTTCGCCGCTGCGATCTCGGTCTGCTGGATCTTCGGGTCCTTGAAGTAGGCCTCTTCGAGCGATTTCGGCCAGCTTTCGACGATCCAGCGGTTGTCTTCGGTTACGTGTTCGGGAATCAGCGTCAAGCCGCCGAATCCAATCCGCAGGCTCCCTTCGGTTCCCAGAATCTGAAAGGAACCGTCGGCGGTCAACTGGTTGTTGAACGTCGAACTCAGATTGACCGCGAACCCCTCGGGGTATTCGAGAACTCCGTTGATTGTGTCGGGGACGTCGCGGTTCTCCTTCCAGCGGTAGAGTTGGCCCATGGCCATCGCCGAGGAAGGCACTTTTGCATCCATCAGAAAGTGAATCGTGGTCGCAAGGTGCACGAATAGATCGGTAGCGATGCCGCCCGAGTAGTCTTCAAAGCAGCGCCAGCGGAAGAAGCGTTCCAGGCTGAAGGCTCGCTTTGGCGCCGGACCCAGAAACATATCCCAGTTCACGGTCTTCGGAGAAGCATCTGGCGGTATTGGATAAATCCAGGCCCCGGAAGCCGTGTTCCGGTTGTAGGCGGCGCGGATCAGCGTGACTTTGCCGATCTTCCCCGCCTTGATTATCTCCTTCGCTTTGCGCTGAGTTGCGGAACTCACGCCTTGGCTGCCTACCTGGACCATGCGTCCGGTGGAGCGCGCGGCGTCGATAATTTCGCGGCCCTGAGCAGCAGTGAAGGTGAGCGGCTTTTCCGAATAGACGTCTTTGCCGGCGCGCACAGCGTCGAGAATAATCTGGCGGTGCCAGTGGTCGGGCGTGGCCACGACGACCGCGTCGACCGACTTGTTCGCCAGCACGTCATGATAGTTCGCGAATACTTTCGCCTTGCCGCCGGTGCGTTCCACCGCGCGCTCGACGCGTCCCGTGTAGGCATCGACCACGCCCACAATCTCCGCTCCGGGGTGCTTCTGGATCGCAGTCATCAACTCGTGAGCGCGCGCGCCGCATCCGATCATCGCAACCTGAGTGCGATCGTTTGCGGTGACGGGTGCTGCGCTCACGGCGAGCGTGGCGCCAGTCTGAAGAAAGCTGCGGCGGGTCGAGGTCATGGATTCTCCTGTCACCCGATTATACAGGGGGTGGGGCGCCGGGCCGATCAATGCGCGCTCCGCGCGGCAAGCGCACGGAAGCGCCTAACTGCGCTTCATCGCGGGTCATGTTGAGATCCTAACCGCTTTCGCCGACGAGTAATGCCCGGTCAGCGACTTGCCGGATCTGCCGCACTGTTTCAAGACGCAGGGCGCTCGCAGCTACCGGATAGCACGCGATTCACGTTATCGCAGTAGTGCCCAGGGTGTTTGCTCCGCGGGGCGCGGAAAAGTTAAACTCGTCATAGCGCAGATCCCTCTCATGAGCTTCTTCACCACACGTCAACTTGTGCCCCTGGCGGTGCTGACTTTGTGGCAAATTGCCTTGGCCGCGCCGCACGACGAGTCTGCCTTTGCGGATGCGCAGGCATTCCTGGGAACCTACTGCCGAAGCTGCCACGATGGGAAATCGGCCGTTGCCGGATTCAGCCTTGATCGCATCGCCACCAGTGCCACGCTTCGCACCGACCCGCAGAAATGGATCCGCGCGACGGCCCGCGTTCGCAACGGCGAAATGCCGCCCAAGGGTTCCCCCGCGCCGCCGCTTGATCAGCGGGAGCGGTTTTCCGAGTGGGCGGACAGCGCACTCCGCACCGAAGCTTGCGCCGCCGGCATCGTGCCCGGGCCGTCTCCTATCCGTCGCTTGAACCGCGACGAATACACCGCCACGCTTCGCGATTTGCTCGACATGCATCTCGACGTCGGCCACGCTCTTCCAGCCGATGGCGCGGGCGGTGAAGGCTTCGACAACGCCGCCGAGACGCTCTTTCTCTCTCCCCTTCACTCCGAAAAGTACATGGAGGTGGCGAAATTCGCCATGGATTTCGCCGCCAAGGAATTCAAGTCGCGGGCCAAAGTCCTGGTCCGGACACCAGGCCCAGGCGTCTCGCCGAATCAGGCCGCGCGCGAGATCTTCGAAAATTTCCTGCCCCGCGCGTTTCGCCGCCCGGTGCGCGCGGACGAAGTCGCACCCTACCTCGCCCTTTTTCAAGCCGCTCAAAAAGAGGGCCAGTCCTTCGAGGAATCCGTATTTTTCTCACTGCGGGCCGCGCTCGTCTCGCCGATGTTTCTCTTTCGCGTTGAGCCTGCGAACCGCGGTCCGCAGGCGCGCCCGCTCGATCAATTCGCGCTGGCTTCCAGGCTCTCGTATTTCGTTTGGGGCAGCATGCCCGACGAAATGCTCTTCGACATCGCAGCTGCCGGTAAGCTTCAGGACCCCAAGGTGCTCGAAGCTCTGGTCGCGCGCATGATCCGCAACGACCGCTCGCTTGGCTTCGCGCAGCGCTTCACCGAGCAGTGGCTTCGCACGCGTGAGTTGGGAGCCGAAAAAATGCCGGACCCGAAACTGTTCCGATCCTACGCCACCGACGAGGAACTGCGGTCCGACATCCGGTTTGAACCGATTCTTTTCTTCCGTGAAATCCTGCTCCGAGATCTCCCGCTCTGGAACCTTCTGACTTCGAAGCACACGGTCGGCACGAGCAATCTCGCGAAGCACTACGGAGTGAAACTGCCGGTCCGCCAGGCGGCCACCAAGCAGCCTCAGTGGGTCGATCTCCCGGAAGGTTCGAGGCGCGGCGGTCTGCTCGGAATGTCGGCAGTGCTTGCGGTATCGTCCTATCCGTACCGGACGAGCCCGGTCTTGAGGGGCGCGTGGATACTCGATGCCATCCTCGGTACGCCACCGCCGCCCCCTCCGCCCGGTGTCCCCGCGCTCGAGGAGGCGCACGCGACCGCGGTTCCAAGAACCGTTCGCGAGCGGCTCACGCAGCACCGCGAGAATCCTGCATGCGCCGGTTGCCACAGCCGCATCGACGGTCTGGGCTTCGCGCTCGAGAACTACGACGCGATCGGGCGCTGGCGGGACGAGGATGCGGGCAAACCCGTCGACGCCTCCGGCGAACTATCGGGAGGAACGAAGTTTCACGGGCCCGAGCAGATGAAAGCCGTGCTTCTTGAGCGGAAGGACTTTTTCATCCGAAACCTTACTGCCAAGATGCTGGGTTACGCTCTCGGGCGAGGTCTCACGTTGAGGGACTCGTGCACGGTGGATGACATCGTCGCGAAATTGACGGAGAATGATTACAGCGCCCAAACCTTGATCCGGGAGATCGTGTTAAGCGTGCCGTTTCGGAATCAGGCGGCCATGCCGCCGCCCGCGCCATTGCGCGCTCGGAAGGAGCAGAATAAGCCATGACGGTTAAGAAACCCTACCTTTCCCGTAGAACGTTGCTTCGGGGCGCGGGTGTTGGTCTCGGTCTTCCATGGCTCGAGGCGATGGTTCCCGCATCGGGATTCGCATCGTCCGCGACTCCAAAACCTCCCGTGCGCATGGCGGCGCTCTACATGCCGAACGGCGTGAACACCAGCGCCTGGGCGCCCGAGGCGGGCGGCCGCGATTTCAAGCTCTCGCCTACCCTGGAGCCTCTTGCGGATCTCAAGGATCAGGTAACCGTCCTCACCAATCTCTGGAACGAAGCGGCCAAGGGCGGTGACGGCCACTACGTTAAAGAAGCTTCTATCCTCACCTGCGCCACAATCAAGAAGACACCAGGCGCCGATCTGGGCAATGCCGTGTCGATGGATCAAGTCGCCGCGCAGCGAGTACGTCATCTTACGCCGCTTCCATCGCTCGAATTGGGCGTCACGCCCGTGGCGATCGGCGTGGACGCCGTTGTCGGCTACACCCGAGTCTACGGATCGCACATCGCGTGGAGCAGCCCGACCACGCCGCTCGCGCGGGAGATTAACCCGCATTCCGTTTACCAGCGGCTGTTCGGCGCCGCCTCCGGGCGCACGGCGAACTCCGCGAAGATGGATACGCTGCTACTCGATCGTGTTCTCGGAGACGCTAAACGTCTGCGCGCCGAAGTAGGCGTGGCGGACCGCGTGCGGCTCGACGAGTACATGTCGGTGATGCGTGGGCTTGAAGAACGGGTTGCGCGCGCGGGCGATCCGGCGGCTAGCGCGTGGAAGGCCCGCGTTCCCATCGATCCGAAAGCAACGCCAACCGATCGTCCGAAGGACCACGCCGAGCATGTCCGGCTGATGCTCGACATGATCGCGGTCGCGTTCCAGAGCGATACCACCCGCATCAGCACGTTCATGTTCGGAAATTCGGTGAGCAACGTCAGCTTCCGTTTCCTCGAAGGCGTCGGGGCGGGCCATCACGACGTGTCGCACCACCAGAAAGATCCGGACAAGTTGCGGCAGTACCAGCTCATCAATCGCTGGCACGTCGAGCAGTACGCCTATCTGATGCGCAGGCTTCGCGAAATGAAGGAGGGCGAGGGGACGGTTCTCGACAACTCCATGATCCTTTTCGCTTCCGCGTTGAGTGACGGCAACAGCCACAACATGCACAAACTCCCGATCGTTCTGGGCGGGCGCGGCGGGGGACGAATCGATTCGGGGCAGCACCTGGTTTATGGCGAGGACTCGCCGCTCGCGAATCTGTATGTCTCGATGCTCGATGCCTTCGGGACGCCGGTCGAACGCTTCGCGGACAGCACAGGGCCGCTGGCGGGTTTGCTGAAGAGTTAAGTGCCGGTCATGAAACAACAATTGCAGCCGGGGGCCTGCGGTGCAGGCCGCCGCTTCCTGCCGCCTGCCTGCGCGCATATGAGAGCTAGACTGCGATGAGACGGCTTATCGCTCCGCTGTGCTGCGCTCTAATCGCAGCGGTCACGCTCTCTGGCGCGGATGTTTCGGGCATCTGGGTAGGGCAGATCGCCGCGCGGAACGGAGAATTCCAGGACATCTCATTCAGGTTCACGCAGCGCGGAACCAGGCTTGAAGGCAAGGCCTACGGCGACTACGGAAGCACGCCGATCTCCGAAGGCCTCATTTCGGGCGATCTGATTACTTTCATCGTCAAAGCGCCGGAGCAGGCGGGGAACCAGATCAACGAAACGAGGCTGCGCTTTACAGGAAGCCTGCGGTCCGGCGAGATCGAACTGGTTCGCGAGCGCGAGAGTTCCACAAATGCCGGTAACGCCGGGGGCGTGCAGTTTCGGGGCGGCACGAAGCAGACGATCCGGCTCAAGCGGCTCATCTGACGCCTCGCCGCCATCCGTCTTCGCGCCGGCCGCTGAGTTCCTCGTCTACCGGGCTCTCGCCGGCGGCGGAATACCGTCGCCCAGAATTGAAGCTCCGCCTTCGCTCACGTAATTACGGTTCCATGCAGGGATCTCGATAACCACGTCCCCCTTCACCACGGCTTGGCATCCAAGGCGGGAGTGAATCGTGAGGTCGGCCGCCATGTCGAGCCGGTCCTCTTCGTCTTCTTCCATCGGGGACAAATTCTGTTCGCCCTGTCTGACTACTACATGGCACGTCGTGCAGGCGCAGTTCCCGCCGCACGCATGCTCCAGGTGCAATCCGCTTTTGGGGAAATTCAACGCAATATCGAGCAGGGAGCCGGGCAGCCCGTGCCCCGTGTCTCTCAGAGTCGACGGATCGTACTCGACAGTGATATTGGCGGGCAGGAAGGTTACTCTTGGCACGTTCCATTGTACCGTGGGGAGCGCCGGTAGTGTTTTGAACTTCCTCGCCGCAATGGTAGAAAGGAACGAATGCCCAGCATCATCATCGCGGGGGGAGGCATAGTCGGTCTCGCCACCGCGTACCGGTTGGGGCAGCGCCGTCCAGGTACGAGCGTCATCGTGCTCGAAAAAGAAACCCAGGTGGGCCGTCATCAAACCGGTCACAACAGCGGTGTCCTCCATTGCGGACTTTACTACAAGCCGGGATCGATCAAGGCTCGCATGGCTGTCGAAGGCATCCGCCAGATGGTGGAATTTTGCGAACTTCACCGGATTCCTCACGAAATATGCGGCAAACTCGTGGTTGCCGTTGACGGCGCCGAAACGGAACGCCTGCGGGACTTACACGAGCGAGGGCGCCGGAACGGCCTGCAAGGCCTGCGCTGGCTTGGCCGCGAAGAGATGATCGAGATTGAGCCGAACGTCGGCGGAGTGGCAGGTCTCCGAGTGCCGCAGGAAGGCATCGTCGATTACGCCCAAGTCTGCGCCGCGCTCGTCCGCGAGATCACCGCGGCCGGTAACCGCGTTGTCACGAGCGCCCAGATCCAGGGGCTCGAGACCAGCCCGGCCGGATGGCTCGTGAAGACGGCCGCGGGCGATTTCTCAGCGAGCTTCGTCATCAACTGCGCCGGCCTCCATTGCGACCGCGTCAGCGCCCTCACCGGGCAGAAGCGCGAGGTGCGCATCGTACCTTTCCGCGGCGAGTACTACCAGATCAGGCCCGAACGCCGGCATCTTGTGCGGCACCTCATCTATCCCGTGCCCGACCCGCGCTTTCCGTTTCTGGGCGTGCACTTCACCCGGCTGATCCACGGCGGCATCGAGGCTGGTCCGAACGCCGTGCTGGCTCTGGCGCGTGAAGGCTATCGTAAGACCGACATCAACTTTCGCGACATCGCAGACATCGCTACTTACAGTGGTTTCTGGCGCTTCCTGGCCAGGTATCCCGGCATGTGCTTCAACGAGCTTCGCCGCTCGTTCAGCCGCCGTCTCTTCTGCGAGTCGCTCCAGCGCCTTGTGCCGGCAATCCGCGAAGACGATCTCGTCAGCGGCGGCGCGGGCGTTCGCGCCCAGGCCCTGGATCCATCGGGCGCGCCGCTCCAGGATTTCTACTTCGTCGCGCGTCCAAACGCCTTGCACGTACTCAACGCCCCGAGCCCTGGCGCAACCGCTTCCCTCGCCATCGCCGATGAGATTGTCGCCCAACTCCCCTGACACTAGCGCGCGGTTACGAACCTCACATCGCCGAAAGACTCCGGTGTATGAAATCCTTTCGCCGGCGAAGCGACAGGCGACCAGGTGCTGTTCTGCCTGTCCGTGATCCCGCCCGTCCGGTTCAGGTTCAGGCGCCACTGGTCGCCGTTCCGCGGCGGCATGTGCGCGGCGTCTTTAGTGAAATTCCGCAGCGGAATCGCCAGTTCCACAACCCAGTGGTCGTCTCCCGCCGCTTCGTCCTTGCGCGTCTGCCCGTGAAACGTGGTCTTGTGATTGACGCCCTCCGGTTCCCAGGTCGGCGGTCCCTTCCACCAGTCGGTCCGGCAGCGGTTCAGCATCGTGCCAATCGCGTTGATCTCGAAGGTGTAGTAGTTCGTAACCTTTTCCGGGTTCGGACTCAGGAAAATTTCGACGCAATCGTCGTGTGACACCGGTCCGTGGCGTTCGGTAACGCTTGCGGAAATGTGCTTGTCGCGGCAGTACCAGCTTACGTACAGATACTCGTCGTCCCACAGCATCTTCGCGACCGTCTGCTCTTTCGCGCCCGCCACCCACCAGTTGAAATGGAAATCGCCCACGGGCTGTCCTCGCTTCCAGGAGGCCTCGTCGAGTTTTCCGTCGATCCTGATTTTGCTCTTCGCGCGGTGGATATCGTACCGTGCGCGCTGTGGCGCGAGCTGTGGAAGCAGCCAATCTACCCGATCCTTCACGGCCTGATCGTTCAGACCGTGGCCGGCGTTGTACCAAAGCACCTTCTTTGGTTCCCGGGCCGCGTCGAAGAATTCCTTTCCCTTCGCCTCGGAGACGAAGCGATCGGTCTGGCCGAACTGGAGCAG
This sequence comes from Acidobacteriota bacterium, assembly GCA_005808865.1. GTDB lineage: Bacteria > Acidobacteriota > Terriglobia > Bryobacterales > Bryobacteraceae > SYKU01. The sequence continues at coordinate 2,484 of SYKU01000185.1, read as the reverse complement.
CACCGCGGCCTTCGTTTGCGCGATGTGTTTCACCGGGTCGAGCGGCGCAAGTTGCGCGATGAACTTCTCCCGGGCTTCAGGCTCCATCTTCGGTCCAAACAGATACCAGTCGCTGAAGGAAACCGTGCCCGCCTGCAACGCGTACGCCTTGACGCGCGGCTCCGCCGCCGACATTGTGGCGCCGAACATGGCTCCAAAATCGTGGCCTACATAGGCTATGCGTTTCGGGTCCACGCCTGGTTGCGCGAGCAGAACATCGAGCGCGCGGCGCAGGGCCTTTACCTGTTTGACTGAGTTTTCGAAATCGGCCGCGCGGTTGCGCGCGGGGAACCATTTCGGGTCGGACCACATGGTTTCAATTAGGAGCGACACCGTCCCTCGCCCTGCGAGCGTAACGGCTTCGGCGAGAAACTGCGTGCGGTTAGAAGTCTTCGACTCCGGCTCATACCAATGCACGAACAGCACGCCAGCATGGCTTTCGCCGCTTTCCGGCCGCACTACATAGGCCGCCGTCCGCTTCCCGTCGAGCGCGGCGAAAGTCATGTCTAGCACCCGTGCACCCTCGCGGGTCTCGCCGTGACTCTCGCGGACATCGAGCGGCAGTTTGCGGTCGTATTCGAAAGACGGCCCGGCCGCGAGCAGGGCTAAAAAAGGGATCGCAAACATGATTTGCCGCCATTGTACCGGAATTAGGCTACGATATGCGGGATGAGAAGGATTTCGTTCGCCGGGCTGGCGGCACTGGTTTCCACCGCGGTCCTCACCGCGCAGACTATGCGTCTGGAGGCCATGCAGGGCAAGTCGATTCTGCTTTTCACCCCTCACCCGGACGACGACACCTTCTGCTGCGCCGGCACGCTGGCGCTGCTTGCGAAGAACCGCAACACGGTCCGGATCGTCATCTACACCAACGACGACAAGGGCTCCTACGATCCCGAAATGACCAGTGAACGCCTCGCTCGCATTCGAAAGGCGGAGGAGGAACGGGCCTGCGGTATCCTCGGGATTCCGAAGGAGAACATCGTGTGGCTCCAATATCATGACGGCATGCTCGAGTACGCCAATCCCCGCGACCTCGTGGAACAGGCGACCGCGCTGATTCGTACCTACCGGCCTGAGGCCGTGCTTTCCGTCGATCCAGGCATGGAAACGGTCCGCTGGCACAAGACCGATCACCGCATGGCCGCGAGCAACACCATCGACGCCATTCGTGCCGCGGAGTGGCATCTCTATTTCCCGAACCAACGGCTCCATCAGGGCTTGCAGCCGTGGAAGGTCCCGTTCGCATTTTTCTACTACGCATCAGCCAGGGACGCGAACTACTTCGTCAATATCGACAGCGTCGTGGACCTCAAATTGACAGCGGCGGCGGCTCATGTGAGCCAATTCGCGCCCGCCATCGATCGTTACCGGCCGGACTGGGAACCGGAGCGGTTGGAAAAGTTAAAGGCCGGAATGCGTGCGCGGTTACTGCGCAGGGAAGGCCACTATGTGGAAGCGTTCCGATCTTCAAGGGGCTTCAGCCAGCAATGAAACTCTCGGTTCCGCTGCTACTAATCATCACCACAGCCTGCATGAACAAAAACGCCAGGAAGGACGCCCCGGAGCCGGTTCAGGACGTCCACTCCTACTCCCGGCCGAATCAGGTGCGCGTCACGCACGTTGCGCTCGATCTCGAAGTGCAGTTCGACAGGAAGACGCTCGCCGGTACCGCCACGTTGACGCTGGTGCGCCGAGACCCCTCCGCGCCCCTCATTGTCGATTCGAAGGACCTCAGCGTCAATGCGGTGGAGGCCTCCGGCGACGGCGAGATTTTCGCGCCCGCGCGATTCGAGAGGGGCGCGGTCGACCCGGTTCTGGGATCTCCGCTGACCGTGGACCTGCCCAAAAGGGCGTCGCACGTGCGTATTCGCTACTCGACCAGCCCCCGCGCCGCCGCGCTCCAGTGGCTTGAGCCGGCGCAGACTGCCGGTAAGAAGTCGCCGTTTCTGTTCACTCAGTCGCAAGCGATCAACGCTCGAAGCTGGATCCCCCTTCAGGACTCCCCCGGTGTCCGCGTTACTTACGAGGCGCGAATCCGCGCACCCAAAAACCTTCTGGCGCTCATGTCCGCCGAGAACGTTTCCACCGCCCCGGGCACCGGCGAATTCCGGTTTCGCATGTTGCAGGCAATTCCGTCCTACCTGATTGCCCTCGCGGTGGGCGACCTCGCCTTCGCGGCCACGGGAAAGCGCAGCGGCGTCTACGCCGAACCGCCCGTGCTTGCGCGCGCCGCGCACGAGTTCGACGATACGGACTCAATGATCCGCGCCGCCGAGAATTTGTACGGCCCGTACCGCTGGGAACGCTACGATATTCTCGTTCTTCCTCCCAGCTTTCCTTTTGGCGGCATGGAGAATCCGCGGCTTACTTTTGTAACGCCTACCGTGATTGCAGGTGACAAGAGCCTCGTCGCGCTCGTCGCGCACGAACTGGCGCACTCCT
>SYKU01000184.1 GCA_005808865.1 Acidobacteriota bacterium | reverse complement strand
GCATGGCCACGTCTACTTTCACCGCAACATCGGAACCAACGCCAACCCGGTCTACGCTCCGCCCGTCGCCCTCGAAGCCGGCGGCAAGGTTCTCGATCTCTATGGAAGCCCGGCGCCGAACCCGGTGGATTGGTTCGGCCGGGGCAGGCTGGATCTGATCGGGGGCGGCTTTCTCGATACCATCACGCTGTTCCGTAACACGGGGACTGCCCTCGCCGCCGGAACAAAGCTTGCCGCGGGCGGGGAATTATTGAAAACGAGTCTATTAAGAATGGACCTCTGCATGATTCAGCCGCGCGTTGTCTATTGGCATGCGGACGGAAGGCCATCGCTCCTCGTGGGCGAAGAAGACGGCGCCATGAGTTTCGTCGAGAATCTCGCACCGCGTCCTTCGGAACCGCGCCTCGCGACGCCTCGGCGCCTGGAGCAAATCGACCCCATGCTTAAGAGCGGCGCTCTATCACGACCCGTTGCGGCGGACTGGAATGGCGATGGCCTGCTCGATCTCATTTCCGGCAACTCTGCGGGCTATCTTCAATACTTCGAAAACATCGGCAAAGCAGCCGAGCCCGCGTTCGCCGATCGCGGGTACCTGAAAGCTGATGGAATGACGATCCGCCGCGTGGCCGGGCCGAATGGATCCGTGCAGGGTCCCGCCGAAGAGAAATGGGGCTACTCGAACCCATCGGTTGCGGATTGGGACCTCGACGGCAAGCTCGATATTCTCGTGAACGATATTTGGGGCGATGTCGTCTGGTACAGGAACACGGGTTCGCGGACGCAACCGGAACTCGCCGCGGCCCGGCCCGTGGAAGTCGATTGGGTGGGCAAGCCGCCGAAACCGCCCTGGGTCTGGTGGGAACCGGGACCCAGGCAGCTTGTGACGCAGTGGCGCACCACGCCGAAAGTGGTCGATTGGGACCGCGACGGCCTTCCCGACCTGGTGATGCTTGACGCCCAGGGTTATCTTGCGCTTTTCCGCCGCGCGCGGGAGAAAGGTCAACTGCGCCTCCTGCCGCCGGAGCGGATATTCCGCCTTCCGAATGGCCGCTACCTGAACCTGAGCGCGGGGATTGCCGGAGCCAGTGGGCGCCGGAAAATTGAGTTCGCCGATTGGGATGGAGACGGCGGCCTCGAACTGATAACCGATTCAGACGGCGGTCCGGTCTGGTACGCGAATAGCGGCACGCGGGAGAAGCCGATAATGGCCCTTCGCGGCCCGCTGATCGATGCACCCATCGCCGGCCATAATCCGGCGCCGAACGTCGCCGATTGGAACGGAGACGGCCGCCTCGATGTCCTGATCGGTGCGGAAGACGGCTTTTTTTACTATTTCGACGGCGCGTTCATCGCCCGGCGGAAGGCCGGGCAAAGCCGGTAGCTGTTCGTCGTGGAGCTTCGTTCCGCCTAGCTCGGCCCTTTTGCGAAGCGTCGAAAAAAGCTGTCCGGCTTCCACCGCGGGCGGTCATCGGCGTTCGCGATCTCGACGAGTAATTTTTGCATCACCCGGTTGAAATCGGCGGCGGCGCTGAAATCGACTGGCTGATTCACGTCGTCCGAAGGCGCATGGTAACGTTCGGCGATCCACTTTTTAGCGATCGCGGATTCGGGCGAATCCTTGACGTAGCCCACTTTGAACGCCAGCGCCGGGACGCCGCCGCGAATGAAGCTGTATTGGTCGCTGCGGATGAAACGGTTTCGCTCCGGCTCTGGATCGGCCTCAACCGTGATCCCCATCGACGCGGCCACTTTGCGAATGGAATCTCCCAGGCTCGATTCATCAAGGCCCATCGTAGTGAGAATCTTCAGAGGAAACAGTGGCATGAACATGTCGGAATTCAGATTGGCGACGATACTGCCCTTGGGTACGGTCGGGTTGTTGGCGTAGAAGCGCGACCCGAGCAGACCTTTTTCCTCGCCCGTGACGGCGAGGAACAGGACCGAACGCCGCAGCTTCGCCTTCGATTCGCGAAGTCCGGCCGCAACCTCAATAAGAGTCGCAATGCCTGAGGCATTGTCCATGGCGCCGTTGTAGATTCCGTCGCCTTTGATTGGCGCGCCGGAGCCGAGATGGTCGAGATGCGCGGTCATCACGATGTACTCGTGACTCAGCTTTTTGTCGCGGCCGGGCAGCAGGGCAACGACATTCTGCGACTCCGCGTCACCCGTTTCGACGCGGACCTTCGCCCGAACCGGGACCGGCAGCGCGAATCTCGGCAGTGTCTTGCCTGCCCGGTCCAGGGCCGTGATTTCGGCGAACGTATGGCCAGACCCCTCGAACCATTTTTCCGCGCGTTCGGCATTTACGGAGACCGAGAGCAACCCGCCGGTCTCATCGGTCGATCCCCCCGCGAGTCCCATGGACATTTGCAGCCGCGAGAGCGTCGAGCGTGCCCACGGAACATCGGTACTGCGAGGATTCTGGATGCCGATCGCGCCCACGGCGCCCACTTCCCTCAGCATACGCGACCGCTCGCTGCCCGAAGAGAAGTGCGCGCGAACCGGCCCTGGAATGGACTCCGGAGCGCCGCTGAGATACACAACCACCTTCCCCTTGACGTCGAGGCCGGCGAAATCGTCATGCTTCGCTTCGGGAATCTTGAGAGCGTATCCGGCGAAGACCAGCGGAGCTTCGAGCGATTCAACGTGCTTCTGGCCTCTGCCGAAGTTTGCGTCGCCCAGCGTCAGAGGTTCAACCGCCCCCGCGCGCACGATGGCGAGGCTGCACTCGGATTCGAGTATCTTGCTGGTCGTCAACTTGACGGGCTGTACGTACGCCGCGCCGCCGGCGGGCTTGAGCCCAAGCTTTTCGAACTCGCCGGCGACGTATTGGGCCGCCTTGCGATGACCTTCACTGCCCGTGTTCCGCCCCTCCAGCTTGTCGTCGGCCAGAAAGAGAATGTGAGACCACCAGCGGGCGGCGGGATTTTCGGCGGCGAAGGCGTTGGCCGCCAGGACGAGCGTGATAAGGAGACGCATGGGGGTTAGTAGTAATCGGCGCAGGACATGTAATAGCCGCATGTGGCGCACAGAAGTTTGCACTTGTGAGCGGTAAGCCGGGTGGAACAGGCCGGACAGAATAGCATCGGCTCTTCCTGAGGCCAGGTTCGCTCTGCGCGTTCACTTTCCGTTCGCGGTTCTGGGCTGGGCACGAGTATTCATTATAGAGGGTGCTTGTGGTAGTAGCAGAGCACGCGGTTCCAGGTAGTTCCATCAGCAACGCCGAACGCCTCGCGCTTGAAGTTATTGCCAATCGCATCGCCCACCGTGAGCTTCCGCCCTCTTCGCTCAGCGTTTCCTTCACCATTCCGGATGAGCTACTGGCCCGCCGGTAAAGCGAGTCGGGTTCTCGCCCCACTGGAGAGAGCCGGCTGCGGAGTGAAGCGGCAGCGTGGTTACACGCCCAGCCTCGCCGGCTCATAAGTTCTCGTTTCACGGCCGTGACGAGATCGGACCGCGGATGTTGGCGAAACCCGCCAGGCCTACAGGATTGAGACCGGAAGTCCTTTGACTCTCCGCTCCCGCTACCGCGCGTACCTCTCAATCCATCCTAAAATATGCTCCACCTTGGCAATTCGGTGGCTCGGGTGCGAGCCGCGGATGCCGTGCGGCTCGTCCGGAATGCGCACCAATACAGACTCGACCTTGCGCGCCTTGAGCGCGAAGTACAGTTCTTCGCTCTCCGCAATCGGCGTGCGCAAGTCCTGCTCGCCCGTGATCACCATCGTCGGCGTCTTAAAGTTCTGAGCATGGAAGATCGGCGAGTGCTTCAAATACTGTTCCGGCTTTTCCCATGGCATGCCCTTCAGCCAAAGAGCCGCGTGGGTGAAGCCGCTGTCCGCGGTCCCTGCCTGCGTAATCCAGTTCGTCACCGGATACTGCGACACGGCGGCGGCGAAGCGGTCCGTATGCCCGATTATCCATGCCGTAAGCAACCCGCCGCCGCTGCCGCCGGTGACCGCCAGCCGCTTGGGATCAATGTACCCCTTCGCAATCATCGCATCCACGCCCTTCATCAGGTCCGTGTAATCCTCGCCCGGATACTTCGTGTGAATGATGTTGCCGAAGTCCTCTCCATAGCCCGTGGACCCGCGCGGATTGGTGTAGAGCACCACGAAGCCGCGCCCCGCGAAGGTTTGCATCTGATGATTGAACTCGACCCCGTACATCGCGTGCGGGCCGCCGTGAATGTCGAGAATCAGCGGATACTTCTTCGCCGGGTCGAAGCCGGGCGGTTTGATGATCCAGCCCTGAATCGCCTTGCCGTCGAACGAATCGTAAGTGATTTCCTCCACGCGTCCGATGTCCCTGCGCGCGAGCACCCCGTCATTCGCGGCCGTCACGCGCTTCCACGTTTCGGGCCGGTCGACGGTGAACGTCACGATATCGGAAGGCTCGTCGGGCGCGGAACGCGTAATGGCAACGCGGCCGTTCGCCGAAATCGAGAAGGCGTCGTTCACGGCGTAGGCGCTCGCGTAGCGCATTGCGCCATTCGTGATCTGTTTTACGCCGCCCGCGAGATCCGCCCGGTAAAGATGCCCGGAGCCGCGATTGTCCGCCGCGAAGTAGACGCTCTTCGAATCCGCGCTCCACACCGGGTTATTCACATCGCGGTCGAGGGATGTCGTCAGCGCCTTCGGATTGCCGCCGTCCGCGTCCATCACATAAAGGTGCGTAACGGTATAACTCTGATGCTTGAAGTCGAAGCCGGTATAGGCGATTTTCCTGCCGTCCGGCGAAACCACGGGCGAGGTATCCGGGCCCTTGCGATCCGTCAGTTGCTTGACCGTTCCAGACGCAACGGAGAAGGCATATATATCGGGGCCTTCGAGCGAATACTCGGCATCGGGAATGCGGCGCGTCGCCACGAGGATCGACTTCCCGTCCGGTGTCCATGCGGGCGCGCCCACCCCATGATCGAAATCCCCGCTCGTGATCTGACGCGGCGCGCCGCCGGTGGACGACACGATGAACACGTGAGTGAATCCGGGCCGGATGATGCCGGCGCCGTCGGCTCTCCACCGCAGCCGTGTCACAACGATCGGCGGATCCGCCCATTTTGCGCCGGCTGGCTTCTCCGGCATGTTCACCGACCACGATGGCTTAGCCGCGACGCGCGCCGTGTAGGCGATCCACTTGCCGTCCGGAGACCAGACAATGTTCGACGGTGCCTGTTCGAGGTCAGTGATGCGGGATTCCTGCCCCGTGTCCATCCACCGCACATGGATCTGACCCTTTCCGGAGCGGTCTGAAAGGTACGCGACGCGTCCGCCGTCGGGCGACCAGCGCGGCGACGTGTCTTTGAAATCGCCCTGCGTCAGCGGCCGCGAATCGTCGGCATCGACGCCGCGTATCCACAGATTCGAGCGCATGGCGTCGTTCATGCGATCGTTCCAGCCGAGCGCGTAGACCACGTATTTGCCGTCGGGACTGATGCGTGGATCGGCGGCGGTCCTCCAGTCCCAGAGCGTGTCTGAAGTGAGGTGCGGTGCGGCCTGGAGGGCGGAGGCGAGGGCCAGCAGGGCAGCGAGCGGGTGTCGTGACGCCATGAGAGTAGTGTATGACGAAACGCCGGGTGAGCGGTGCGCCTGGAAGCGTTCGCGAGAGAGGACGCACTCGCGCTGTCCTCCTCCACGCCGCTCAACTCCCGTCTCCCGTCACAACACTTGAACTATTTTCCACAAGGATCCCAAAGCCTTTAGCCGAATCCCAGCCAGCTTACCGGACCCGGGCGTATATAATTCGAACGGAGGGACCAAGTGACCGGCCTTCTCGCGCGCTCCAACGGAAAAGCGAAAATAAATTCTCTGCGTCACCCCCCTTTGAAGTACATGGTAAAACGTAACTTACAAGTCGGTATGAATCGCGTTGGTGGGGCAGCCGGTTCCAGTTCCCTGCCGTTCGAAGTGCGGCCGGCTCTCGCTGACCGCGTCCACGCCGCTCAGCTCCCGCCGTCCCCCGTC
>SYKU01000183.1 GCA_005808865.1 Acidobacteriota bacterium | reverse complement strand
CGCGGCAAGTGCGGCAAGCGATCGACGACTTTGTTGAAGTCTACAACGAAAAGGCAGCGCCGTTTGAATGGAAGAAGGCAGTCGTGTTCCCTTCCGGCCCCAAAGCCAAGTACTCTGACTTATGCAACTAGGTACTAGAATCAGCCCCAGTACGAAGTTGCCGACGACGAATCCACGCACCATTTCGCCGATCCCCTGCAGGCTCTTCGCCGCAACCACCCTGTCCTCGCCTTTAAAGAATTGAAGAAAGCTGCGGTGAACGTGATCGCGCCAGCTCAGCATGAAGTAAACCAGGAACGGAATAAACGAACCCATCAGAACGACCTGATAGAGGCCGCTCGCCTTGGCGTAAATGTAGTCCATCACCGGATTGGCATCGGTATGGATGCGTACTTCCTGGATCGCGGGTTGGGCGGCCGGGAGCTGCGCGGCTGCCTCGGCAACCTTTTTCCGGCTTCTCTTCGCTTGAGCGGCCTGCTCCTGAACCTGCTGCTGCGCGATCTGTTTCTGGGGAAGAATTACCCGGGAAACGGCCTTTTCAGAATCATCCATCTTCTTCCGCATGGCTTCCACGATCTCGCCGATTCGCCGCGTGTAGTTCGGCAGGTCGTCGGCCAGCACCGACACCTGGGTGAATGCGCCCAGCCCCATCAGGTACACGGCAAAAAGCGCAAGGCTGCAGACGACGAAACTGGCCACGCTGCGCGGAAATCGAATGCGCATCAGAAGCGCGACAAAAGGCTCGAGAATAAATGCGATCACCATCGCCGTGACCAGCGTAATGAAGAGGACGCGGGCCCAGTAGAGCAGTGCGATAACGGCTCCCAACGCCACCAAAGATGCGGCGCGGTGCCGCAGGTCGGCATCTAATTCTTCAGCCTTGAGCGATCGCGATAGAATTGCCACTTGCGAGCCAGTATAAGCCACTTTAGCATGCTCCCCCCGTATAATGGATCTTCGTGCAAAACCAAGGCAGAATTCTCGCGCTCGATCTTGGAAAACGCCGGATCGGACTGGCGGTTAGCGACGAACTCGGCATCACAGCGCAGGGCATTCAAACCCTCGAGCGCTCGAACATGCGAACCGACATCGGCGAATTGAAGCGCCTCATAGAGGCGCGTGGAATCAAGGCCATCCTCATCGGAAATCCGCTGCACATGAGCGGAAAAGAAGGGCGTCAGACCGGGTGGGTGCGCGAATTCGCCGCGACTCTTGGTAGGAAAACGGGGTTGAACGTGAGGTTATGGGACGAGAGGCTCACAACGGTGGAAGCGTCGCGCGTCCTGCGTTCGAGCGGAATCAGCATAGAGAAGAGGGCGCGGGCAATCGACCAGCTTTCCGCCGTTATCCTGCTGCAAAGTTATTTGGACTCGCTCGACTACCTGGAGGCTGAAAGGCTTGAAGAAACATGACTCCCCAAACGGATTTGCGCGATTTGCAGAAGCGGGATTCCTTCGCCGCAGAGCCGCGCCTGGCCGCGAGCGTGAGCAAGCTTGCATTGTGGAGCGGGTGCCTACGGCCGCCTGGCATGCGAACCTCGGCATAGCGCGCTGCACGCGTTCAGGGGAGCGTTTGGGAAGGCTTCCGGAGAGGAGTGCCGCCGCGATGACACAGATCTGCGGCAGACTGCACGCCCGAAGCATGGCATCCTGGCTGCGTCAAGCAGCGTCCTTCTGATGCGGCGCTTCGTCCTAACCGTTTGTTTCGCGCTCGCCTTCGCCGCGGGGATTCCGTGGCTTCTCCTCAGCCTGCCCTACGCCGGGTTCGAAGGCGAGACGTTTGTCGAGATTTCCCGAGGTGCAAGCGCGCGCCAGATGGCGGCCGCGCTTTCCGCCGAGAAAGTAGTGCGGCACGAATGGGTGTTTCTTGCCGCGAGGCTGCTCGAATCGCGGCGCGCTTTGCAGGCCGGGGAGTACCGGTTCACGAAACCGGCGTCGCCTCGCGAAGTTCTGGAGCGGATCGCGCGCGGTGACTCTTTCTACCATGAACTTACCGTGCCGGAAGGCTGGAACATGTTCCAGATTGGGGCGGCCACCGAAAAGCTCGGCCTGTTTTCAGCGGCCGATTTCCTCGCCGCGGCACGGGACCCCGCCCTCATCCGCGACCTCTCGCCCCGCGCTCCGTCCCTTGAAGGCTTCCTCTTTCCCGACACATACCGGCTGACGCGCCGGACCACGGCGGCTGAACTCTGCCGCGTGATGACGGCCCGGTTCCGCCAAGCTTGGGGAAAGCTGGGCGGCATGGACGCCCTCCCGGTGGCGACGCTCGCCTCGCTAGTAGAGAAGGAGACCGGTGTCGCGGAGGAACGGCCCCTCGTCGCATCGGTCTTTCGCAACCGCCTCAGGCTCGGCATGAAACTGGACTGCGATCCAACCACCATCTACGCGGCCTTGCTCAACGGCCGCTACACCGGCACGATCCATCGATCCGACCTCGACAGTAAGCATCCGTATAACACGTACCGGAACGCCGGGCTGCCGCCCGGGCCGATCGCGAACCCGGGATTGGCGGCGATCCATGCCGCGCTGCGTCCCGCTGAAACCAGTTATCTTTATTTTGTGGCGCGCGCGGACGGGTCCGGCCGTCACAGCTTTTCCGGATCCATCCAGCAACATGAAGCCGCCGCAGAACAATACCGCCGTGCACACAGGAAGAGAAACAAAAAGGGAACGGCTCGCGGCCTACCTCGAACGAAGGCGGCAGGAAAGAGATCGGCCGGACTCGATTGAGGCGGCGGAGTGGCGGGACCTGTTGAGCCTGCTCCACCCGATCTCGGAGGGCAGCCTCGTGCGTCTTCTAGTAGCGGCCGGCATGCGTGTGGCGCAGCCGTTCCAGGGAGTCGGTCAAAAGACGATAGGCGAACTTGAAGCTTCGCTCATCGAGCTGGAGAAGGTCTACACACAAGCTATTGCGCGCGGCGACCGCGACACAGCGAAGCACTGCCGCCGCGTGGTGATCGAGGCGCGCAGACGGGTGCGCTTCGCTTCGGGGAACCAAAAGGCCGCGGAGGAAAAACGCCGGCTGAAGGCCGAGATGTCCGAGTGGATGCTCGTATGGCTCGAGAACCCCCCGGTGTTCCCCGCCTGGGCAAGGCTACGGCGGAAGGCCATGCTACCAGGGAACTCGGGAGATTATTGAAGCTCGATCGACGCTACCTTCACGGTCTCTCCGTCAAGCTCCCCGATGACTTTTACCTTCAGGTCCTTTTCCTTGGTTGTGGACTTCAGCGCTGCGAGAGCTTTGGCGTTCCCGCTTTCGTCGAATTTGACGAACTTGCCGTCGGCGAGCACGACGCCGAATCCGCTCTTCGCGCACGCGACACCGCACTTGGCGGTGTGGCTCGCCAGGTCTTTGGCTTTGCAGATCACGTCAACGAGGGTTCCACTCCAGGTCGCGGCAAGCGAGACTCCGGCAAACAAAAAACCCGTCACAAAAATTCGTTTCATGCTTCCTCCCAAGGGTCCATTGTAGTACTTTCGAGGTTTCGTTTTTTCGATGCTGGAGGCCTATTGGGCGGCGAACCTCCCGCCGATAAACACCTTGAGGACACTTTGGCAGCCAGACCCTGCCAGTCAACCCTACCTGGCGGCCGTAGTTAGGATATTGCGTGATCACGTACGTTGCGAAGCACGAATCATTGCGCCGGGCGGACGCTTATCTGTCCCTCTCGCGCCTGCTGTTGCACGCGACAACGCTGCATCCCCAGGCGAACGATCGAGGCACCCACGATAGGTTCAAGTCGGCCGTGGCCGCCCTCAATTCCAGGCTTGAGCCTTGCCGGTCCGCGGACGAAATGATGCAGGTCGCGCAAGCCTTCACTCGTGTCGTCGAAAGATACCTGCGGCAGGCACACGGGACGAACGGGGTTCGGGAAGGAGAGCTGACTCGAATGCTGGCTACGCTTACTGACACGGTCACGGAGATCGACATGCTGCGCAAGCCACTCGAGCGAAGCTTACAAGCGGCGCGGGAGGTGGTGGAAAGTCCGGCTCCCGAGGCGGCCCCCCAACTACCTCCGGACGTGCCGGCTACGCCGCAGGCGGCACGCGAAGCGCCTAAGGGCCGCGATCCGTTAACCGGTTTTCTCTGGCGCGGTGATGCCGTCGACTCAATCTTTGCGCACGACGCGGAACGCTCTCACCTATATGCGGCGGTGTTTGTGATGGATGGCTATCAGGCCTTTAACCGGTGTCATGGGCCCGACACGGGTGACCGCGCGCTACAGGTGCTTTGCCAGCAACTTGCCCGGGAATTTCGGCCACAGGACAGGCTGTTCCGCTGGACTCAGGAAGCGCTTGTTGCTCTACTAGTGCGCCCGGAGGCGCCAGGCGAGGTCAGGTCCATGGTGATGGGAATCGCTTTGAAACGGTACGAAATGACGGTTCAAATTGGCACGCGCTCGGTGCACATTCCCGTCAAGTGTTTGGCAGTGTCGGTTTCGAGCGCCAGGCCGGACCCGGCAGATCTGGTCGCGAGAATCGACGAGTTCGTGGCAAAGAGACTGCGCGCCAACGGAGCTTAGTCTCAAGCGGTTGCATTGATGTAGCAAATCTGGCAGGAACGGGTATGCCGATCGATCTGCCACTCTGGGCCTGTCTCCTCTGGCCCGGGGGCAAGTGGAGGCGTGGAGCAGAACGACCCGGTAACGATGGCTGGCGCTGGCATCAATCGTGGATCCAGCAGGTCTATATTCGCGCTGGGAGCGCCAGACATCACAACACCGCCCGCTTGCTGCGGATGGGTGATCGACCGGATCACCTTATGGAAAAACAGGCCGCCGGATTCGAGGCGATCAGTTTGACGCAATCACTTCAGGCTTCGGCGTCGGATTATCGAGAGCCACTTCGTCGCCGGCATCGACTCCTGACAGTACCGCTCCATGAGTCCCGTTCCGAAGGCCGAGTTTCACCTCGCGCGGTTCCCACTTCTCGCCGCGCTTGACGAACACTAGCTCCTTGCCGTCCTTGCTGAAGATGGACCCGAGCGGCAACAGAACCGCGTTGTCCTTGTGCTCGACGACGATGTCGCCACTAGTCGAAAGGTCTGGAATCAGGCGCGGGTCCGAGCCGAGAATCGCGACGCGAACCGCCACATTGCGGATATAGTAGTTCTGCCGCCATCCACCTACGCCGAGGGCGCCGAGGCTTTGTACCTTGCCAGGTAAAGACAAGCCGGGGAAAGCGTCAAACTGAAGGCTCACCGCCTGACCGATACGCATCTCTTCCGAATCCACCTGATTCGAAGTGGCTTCCATCTGCATGCGCGCCGGGTTCACGATCTTCATGAACGGCTGACCCGGCGAAACCTGATCTCCGAGCTGGATCTGCGCCATCTCGCCGCCGCGAAAAATGGATTCCATGACAACCAATCCGTCTATGGGAGCGCGCATCGTGAACTTCACGACATCCGCGTCGTGCCGCCCCTGGTGGCGCACCTGCCGTTCTTTCGTGATTTCGAGTATCCGAATCTCCGCCCGGTCGGCGATTTCGCGGTTCTTAATATCCGAGGCAAGCTGGTTATAGGTCGCCTCGGCCTCCTCGGACGCGAGTTTCAGGATCTCGGCATCGACAGGCGTTCGGATCTCGGACGCACCGGCGTCCAGCTTCGCCTTGTCCCAATCGGCTTTCGCGTTGCGGATACTCTGCCGCATATCCTCGGTTGCGGTCGCCTGTTCGGCCTTACGCTTGCGGATATCGGCGTCGGCTTGAATGACCTGCGCTTTGACGTCGTCGAGGTGATCCTGAATCGACTGCGCGTCGATCTGCGCGACGAGTTGACCCTTCTTGATGAGTGTGCCGGATTTTGCCAGATCGATAAGGACCAGCGCTCGTCCGGCGTCGGGACCTCGCATCATGGGGGCAAGCATCGCGGCGAAGTCTTTGGCGGCCGTCACGCCGCTCAGGCGCAGCGTGCGGTCAATCGGCCCGCTGACGACCTTTGCGCTTCGCACCTGGGCCGACCCGCCGGCCGATGGCGCGGAGGAAGCCGGATCGGCTTTGGTTTGCGGAAAATACTTGTACGCCGTCCAGCAGCCCCCGGCCACCAGGGCCAAAATGACAAAATAGAGCCACTTCGAACGCTTTGGCGGTGCGGGAGTTACGACGGGCGGCGGGGATTGAACCGGCGCTGGATGCGGATTTAAGGTCGCCGACATGGTTTAGCCTACTAGAATTTAGCCTACTACAAAGACGACTCCGATGGGGGAGGGGTTACCCGAGAAACCGCCGAATTCCCTTATCGTAGAGAAAACCGCCGATCAGGCCCCCGAGGACCGGGGCTACGAGCGGAATCCAAAATATCCCGGAACCGTCTGTCAGGCCGTTATTCTTGAATCCCGCGACCGCCGTAAACAGGCGGGGGCCGAAGTCGCGGGCCGGGTTAATCGCATAACCGTGCAATCCCCCGAAGGAGATTCCGATGGCTACTACGACAGCCCCGATCAGGACAGGTGTAAGGGCGCCCGAGGGCTGATTGCGATCGTCAGTAATCGCGAGGATGAGGAAGAGAAGGATCGCCGTGCCGATGGTTTGATCGAGAAAACCGGCAAACGGGACTTGCGGGAACGCTGGAAACGTGGCGAAAACGCCGGCCGTATGGTCCAGTTGCGGGTCCGCTTTCAGAAAGGCGGGCAGGTAGTTCCAGAAGACAAGTCCGGCCGCGGTGAAGGCGCCGGCGATCTGCGCGAGCGAATAGGGAAGGACCTTTTTCCAGGGAAATCCGCGAAAAACGGCGAGCGTAATGCTTACCGCCGGATTGAGATGGGCGCCCGAAATTTTCCCGGCCGTGAAGATCCCCATGGTTACTGCGAGGCCCCAACCTAGCGTGATGTTGGTGAAGCCCCCGTTGACCACGCCGCCCGGCGGAGCGGGACCGAATAACACGACCATCGCCACGCCGCCCGTTCCGAGGAGAATCAAGACCAACGTCCCCAGGAACTCGGCGATAATCTCAGCTACAGTGATCTTGCCGTTCATCGTTGCATCGTAGCAGGGATGAAGCGTGTTGTGCACGACGCGTTGGCGCGAGCTTTCGCCAGGCTGGCAACTTCATATGGCGGAAGCGCCGCTTCGCTCACTGTCGCGCACTCGCGTTTTTTTCACTTTTTCAGTGACGGCGGCTTCCTCCGCGGCGCCGGCAGCGGCGCTGTTGGAACATCGGCCGGAGGAGCCGCCTTCTCCTGCGCCGCTGCTTCCTCGGGCGGCGGCGCGGGCTCCGGTCGCGCCGCCGGCCGGCACTGCGCGATCGGAACCAGGAAGCTCGCTACTACGTTCCAGCGTGCCCCTTGCCGCTTTTCGATGCGATAGGACTTGCTCGCCGCGTGAGCGCTGAGGCGCAGGTCCTCGTTCCGGGGCCGCAGCGACTTGCGAGTCCGTATCGGCCGGTCGCTCACCTCGCGCAGCATCCAGCTCTCGCCCCCGTTCATCGATTCATACAATTCGTGCCGGCCGGACTCCCCGGATTCGATCAGCATCGTCCCGTTCTTCTTCGAGTCGAACCAGAACTGCTCCATGGTGCCGGCACGGCTTTCCGAAAATACGGGCTGCGGCCGCCAAGTCTTTCCACCGTCCGAAGTGATGAGTAAAAACGGATCCCGCGTCAGTGGATACAGCAGGTGCCCGCTTATCCAGCCTGTTTCGAAATCGGCGAATTGAATGCCATCAAACCCCGATCCCCGCAGGCGCGCAAACGGCTCCATCCACGTTTTTCCGGTATCCTCACTTGCAAGCAGCACGGAGTAGAGCGTGGTCGAAGGGCCGTGAATATTTCCCGCCACGAACATCCGGTTTCCGGCCGCCTCCACCGCTGATAATTCCAGAAAGACGGGGCACGGATCCTCCTCGGTACAGGCCATGCCCGCCCACTGCATGTCCTCCTCTGGACAGGCGTACGGGACGAGCATCGGCTTGCCGGTGTTCAAGAGGACAAAAGGTTTTGGCGGTTCAGGCGTCGCGACCGTGGCCCCGGGCTCTTGCGCGGAAAGCAACCACGCCACGCCGGCCGCAATCGTAAACCACGCTTTCATGCAGTCGCGGAACCGAATTCCTTCAGTTTTTCGTCCAAATGCGCCAGCGCCTGTTCGAGCATCGCGCGGTAACGCGGGTTGCATGCAACGGAAAGGTCAGCGAGGATTCTCGTGCGCGACAACATCAGACTATCGCGTTGCGTGTGCTGGATACGCGCAACGGCGTTCGCCGAGGCTAGCGCCGCCCGAGCTTTTCTGTCTTCGAGCGCCTCGATCTGCGACTCGACTCCCTTGCTCTCCCACCCTCTGGCCATGCGTCCCCCGGAGTCTCAAGCTTACCAGATTGTCTCAATCCGGCGTCGCTGCGCCAAGGGACCGGAACATGACCCGCAGGTCGCGCCGCCAGTCCGCAGCGACACCAATGCGTTCCACGGGTATGAGCGGCGAGAAATATCTGAGGATCGTCTCCGTGGTTGGATGAAACTCAAGAGCCGGCGAGACCAGAAGCAGCCGGGGCGGGTCCCGCGTAAGTGCCACGCCTGGGAAGTAGCCGCGCCCGGTGAATTCGCCGCGCTCGACGTGCCAATTCACGCGAATCCAGTAGTCGAGCGCTTGCAACGGCAGGTGCAGATCGGCGGAGGCTTTCAGTTCCAGCACCGTCAACCGGCCGCACGTGTCGGCTGCCAGCAGGTCGATCACTCCGCGTTCGGTGCCTGCCACCGCCGGCACCTGCCCGTAGACGGGCGACGGCCGCAGCGTGGCATCGAGTTCGCCGATCCTCGTCCGCACCTGCGATTCGAGCCAGCGCTCGGGCTGCGTCCGGTACAAAGGATGTTCGCGGTTACCCGAATCGTCTCTCCGCGCCTCCGCGAGGGCGGAACAGAGCCGCCTGGCCTCAGACAGAGTCCCATCATGCAGGAGCGCGCGCTTCTTGAGGCCGAAGAGGACCTCGGGTCCGGCCGAACGCGCGAATTCGACGCCACGCAAGCGCATGCTGACCGATCCATCGGGGTTCACCACGGCCTCAGCCTCCGATCGTTCGCACAGGCGTTCAATCCAGTATTCGGCTCGCGGTTCAGGGCTACGAAAAACGTCGAGGCGGGTATTCAGATTACCGTTATCCATGGGGTCGGCCGGTTCCACCAAGCCGTTTTCGCCGTACGTGAAGAGGTCGTAACGCGCCGCGAGCGGACTGAGGAAACGAAGGCGCAAGGCGGTCTCACTCTCTTGCCCTTTGGGCAGAAAGAGCGACAGGCCGTCGATTGTCAATCGCGGTTCGCGTTTCCGCAAGTAGTCGAGCCAGACCAGGCCGAAGCTCAAGACGCCTGAAGGTTCGGCCGTATCGGGCGCCGCGGCGATGACTGCGCGGCCCGCGGAACCTTTTTTGAGCAAGGCCCGCGGGT
Organism: Acidobacteriota bacterium; assembly: GCA_005808865.1. Taxonomy (GTDB): domain Bacteria; phylum Acidobacteriota; class Terriglobia; order Bryobacterales; family Bryobacteraceae; genus SYKU01. The sequence goes on along the minus strand of SYKU01000183.1, from coordinate 907 downwards.
AGACGGGCGAGAGCGAATGCTCGAGATCCGCTTCAGAGGTCAGATCCACTACGATCCAACTCGGGTCGAGCCGCGAGAGCATCTCTCGCAGTTGTTCGCGGAAGACGAGCCGGGCACCCTTTCGCTCCCAATCTCCCGTTGAAAGACGCGCCAGATCGACGAGAGTCAGGCGGCCGGCCTTTCGCGCGAAGCGCTCGACGACGAGTTCCAGTTTCCCCCGCTGCTGGCTGTGGATATCGACTACGCGCCGGACGAAATTGCGATGGCGGTCCCAGGCTTGAAGCGTCAGACGCGAGGCGCGCAGGTCGAGGGCGTAGTGGCCCTTTTCGAGCGCCAGAAACTCTTCGCCGGGTTCAAGCAGTGCTGGTTGTTTCGCGGTCTGGAGAAAACGCTCTATGACCGTCAGGGCGTCGGCGGGGTTGCAGGCGCCGGCCGCTTTTGCGCGGGTTGTCAGTGACCATAGTCTATCATGTGACCACGTGCGCTCACGTGCGCTCCGCTCCCGGCCCTTCCCTCACGCCCAACCTGTAGAATGGTAGTCGATGCAAAAAGAAAGTTGCGACATCGGCCTGATCGGCCTCGCCGTCATGGGTCAGAATCTGGTTCTTAACATGAACGACCACGGTTATCGCGTAGCCGTGTATAACCGGACAACATCGAAAGTAGACGAATTCATCGGAAACGAAGCTAAAGGAACGAATGTCGTTGGCGTGCATTCGATTCCGGAACTCGTCGAAGTTTTAAAAAAGCCGCGCCGTATCATGCTCATGGTCAAGGCGGGCGAGACGGTCGATCAGATGATTGACGCCATCGCACCGCACCTCGAAACGGGGGACATTCTGATCGACGGCGGTAACTCCCACTATCCCGATACGAACCGCCGCACGAAGGCGCTCGCGGACAAGGG
>SYKU01000182.1 GCA_005808865.1 Acidobacteriota bacterium | reverse complement strand
TTTCGGCTGTACTGGCGCTGGCGTTCCCGGCCGCGCGGCGGTCGGCCGAAGATCACCGAAGAGATCCGGGCGCTGATCCGGCGGCTGGCGGCAGAGAACCCGGGTTGGGGAGCCCCTAAGTTTAGTGCCCGTCATGGAGCAACTGTTGCAATTGGCGGCCGGTGGGGGCAGGCGCGCGTTTTTTTGCCGCCTGCCGTCTTCCGGGGAAATGAGGCCACAAAAAAACGATGCCAGCCCCACACAATTCCGCGTGCGGAAGCAGGTCGCGGAAGATTCAGGTCGGGGCGAAGATTCACTTCTATTTGGAGCAACTGTTGCAATTGGCAGCCGCTGGGGGCAGGCGCGCGTTTTTTTGCTGCCTGCCGTCTTCCGGGGAAATGAGGCCACAAAAAAACGATGCCAGCCCCACACAATTCCGCGTGCGGAAGCAGGTCGCGGAAGATTCAGGTCGGGGCGAAAGATTCATAAGCAACAGTTGCAATTGGCTGCCGCTGGGGCAGGCGCGCATTTTTTTGTCGCCTGCCCACTTCCGGGGAAATGGGCCACAAACAACCATGCCTGCCCCACCACAATTCCGTGTACGGACTTGGAAGAGCCATCTCCTGACAGACCCGGAGTTTCAAGGAGTAGGTGGCCGCTTTGGAGCGCGATCGACAAGCGTTTCGACAACGAACGTGCCGGTTCCATGGCTCTCAGAGCTTCGCCGGGCACGGGAGGTTCTCGACGCTCGCCTGAAACCAGATGAGGATCGCTCATCAAAGCCGCATTCCGGCAGGCGCGCTTCGTCCCAGCCGGTGCCTCCCAACGGTCCCTTCCTGACCCGGCATCCTCACACGCACAATCGAAGAAAAGGGGATACGATGGAGAGAGCGCGGCGGTCGCCGCCGCAAAGAGGACGGTACTTGATGATTTCGTCTATGTGGCGCCTTGGAAGAATCGCGGCGCTCGTGAGCCTTGTCGCGGCCGGCGCGATCGCTCAGACCACGCAGGGCCTGATTTCGGGAAGAGTCAACAATTCACAAACGGGGGCCCCGGTCGTGGGCGCAACCGTTTATTACGAAAACGCAGCCACCGGCGTTAATAGCACGGAGTCCAGCAACAGCACCGGGAACTACTTCCTTCCGCTGTTGTCCCCCGGGTTTTATCGCGTTCGCGTAACCAAGGACTGCACGGACCCGGCTCAGACGGACTGCTATCAGGCGCAGGAAGTACACGAGCTTGAACTCCCCGTTGCCGCGCGCCTGGAACTGAATTTTCAGATGCGTCCGCTCAACGATGTCTGGGAGGCCAATCAATATCGCAGCGTTTTCCTTCCAGGCACGAAATCGATCGTCACGTTTTACGGCCCGGACGTGGACAGTTCGCGCTCCGGCTCTTTCGAATCCGCCAAGGCGCGCCGCGGCGCTCTCGAAACCACCATTTCGCAGGTGATCGACCCTGCGCAGGTGCGCGATCTCCCGCTCGCCGGACGCGACGTCTACACGATGCTCGTCACGCAGCCGGGCGTCACGGCGGACAGCGGTACGGCGCGCGGCCTGGGCCTTTCAGTGAACGGCCAGCGCCCGTCGGCGTCGGGTTTCATGCTGGACGGCCTCGAGAACAACAACTATCTCGTCACCGGATCGCTGACACCGATTGCCCCCGAGGCCATCCAGGAGTATCGCGTTTCTACGAACAATTTTTCGGCCGAATACGGGCGCACGTCGGGCTTTCTCGCAAATGCCGTTACGCGCTCGGGCGGCAACGCATTCCACGGAATCGGATATTGGTACCTGAAGAACGAAGCTCTCAACGCCAACGGGTTTCAGGAGAATTTGAGCGGCATCGCGCGCGTCCCGGCCAAAGAGCGTCAACTCGGTTATCAGGTAGGCGGACCGGTGTTGAAGCGCCGGCTTTTCTTCTCAACTGCGTTCGAACATCTGCGCAGCCGGAGCAGGCAGGATACCGGTTCCTACAAGCTGCCCTCCACGCGCTTCGGCGATTTCACCGGACCGAACAGTACGGCGAGGAAACTGCTGGCCCAGTACGCCGCGCCATCGGTCACCGACCGGAACAACCCGACGGCGAGGATCGACATCGCGCCGCCGGTCTCCGTTAACAGGTTGCTCGCGATCGAACGCGTCGATTACAACTCGCGCGACAACAAGAACCGCTTGATGGGACGGATAGCCATCGCCCGGCTCTCGCGTCCCGATTTCATCTGGTCACCCTATCCGGACTTCGTCTCAGGCCTCGATCAGGATACGCTAAGCCTCGCCGTCAACTACACGCGCTCCTTCCGGCCGGGCCTGATCATGGAATCGAAGCTGGGGCGGAGCACCGACAATCTTGGCTGGGATCGCGCCCATCCCGAGGTTCCGACATTCGCCGTCAGCGACGACACCGTGCTCCCGGGCAGTCCGGCGTTCTACGCCTACCGCAACCGCAATCACACCTGGGAATTTCTGGACAGCGTCGTTTGGACCCATGGACGCCATGTTTCCACCTTCGGCGGCGGCATGCTGCTGCGTTCGACCGACGGCCTGCTGTCGGCGGGCCGCGACGGCCAGTATTTGTTCGACAACATCGTGACGTTCGCGCTCGACCGGCCGCGGTTCCTGCGCGCTTCGCTCGGCCGGGAGTTCGCCCCGAGGCCGCAGCAGCCGGATTACAGCCGCGAATACAAGTACAAGCAGTATCATTTCTTCGCCCAGGACACCTTCAAGGCCACCGCTCGTCTGGTTCTGAACTACGGCCTGCGGTACGAACAGTTCGGCGCGCCGCGCAACACGGGCAGAACCAAGGACCTGCTGGTGACGCTCGGTCAGGGCGGAGATTTCGGGCAGCGCCTCGCCTCCGCGAAGCTCACGGGCGCCGCCGGATCGTCCGGCGGCCAGCAGCTATATGGTTCGGACAAAAACAATTTCGCGATCCGCGCCGGCTTCTCCTACGACCCGCTGGGCAAGGGCCGCACGCTCGTGCGCGGCTCTTATGGCATCTTCTACGACCGGCCGTTCGACAACCTCTGGCAGAACATTCGCAACAACAGCATCTATCTCCCGACCGTGAATCTTCCTGCCCGCGCCACGGACTTTCTGGCGCCCGTGCCGGCGGTCCTCTCGGGACTCGCCAATCAGGTGCTGCTCCAGGATTTCCCGTCGCTCACGATGTTCGATCCCGGCATGCGCGACGCCTATTCGCAGAGCTACTTTTTTGGGGTGCAGCAGCAGGTGCGCGACAACTGGTCGGTTGAAGTCAATACGCTTGGGTCGCTCGCGCGGAAGCTCATTACCACCGACATCGTAAACAGGCAGTTCACGCTCGAGTCGACGTTCGACAGCCTGGAGGGCCGCTACAATCCGAACCTGCCAAACATCTCATACCGCGCCGGACAGGGGCGCGCGAACTACAATGCGCTTTCAGCGGTGGCCCGGTACCGCGGCTTGGGAAAGATGTTTCAACTTGCCTACACCTGGAGCCATTCGATCGACACACAGAGCGAACCGCTGCTCGGCGACTTCTTCGATTTGAGCTTCTCGAAGATCAGCGCCGGCGAGGGCAGAGGCGGTCGCGCCGCGTTTTCGCGTCAATTCGACAGCCGCTTCGACCGGGGGAATTCGGACTTCGACCAGCGGCACAATCTGTTCTTCCTTTCCATCTGGGACGTGCCGCGTCTGGCCTCCGGCTCGAAAGCGGGCGTTCTCTTCCGCGATTGGAAGTTCTCTCAACTGGCGGCGTTTCGGGGCGGTTTTCCGTACTCGGTGATTGCGCCTTCGAGCGCGTTTTTCGGCGGCGGCGCCATCTTCAACGCGCGCGCGAATCTGCTTGATCCGGGCAAAGCGATCCTGAGCACCCCGCAAACCGTGATTGGCGGAATGCGCGTGCTGGGCGCGTCGGGCTTCGGCGAGCCCGCACCCAGCCGCCAGGGCAACACTGGCAGGAACGCGTTCCGCGGACCGGGCCTTTACAACGTCGATATTTCCATCAGCCGCGGAATTCCACTTCGCCGGCTGGGCGAAGGCGGCAGGCTCACCGTGCGGGCCGATGCGTTCAATTTCCTCAACCACGCGAACTTGAACAGTCCTGATTCCCTGCTGGCCTCGGACACGTTCGGAATCGCAAGTTTCGGGCGGCAGGGGCGGCAATCGGGATTCCCGGCGGTCGCGCCGCTGAATGAGACCTCGCGGCAGATCCAGTTGATACTAAGAGTCGAGTTTTAGCGCCCGTTGCGTATCGGAACGAACTGGACCCCGACAGGAAGCGTCGCACTCAGAGCCTGCGATGCGCGTCGAACCTCAGCCTCAATTGTGCTCTGGCCTTGATCAATGAGCGTCTCCAGAATGACCGGGACGTCTTCCGGAATGAGATGCGCGATTCTCCGGGTTAGCGGCGGGGCGCGTTTAAGCTGATGATGCCCGGCGGCCACAACCGTGTCACGGCCCGGTATTTGGCGGCGGCGGTCTTCGAGGCATATTCGCATTGTGTCGTAACGCTTGCGTTAGCGCTAGCTGGCAGCGCCCAATTTCGCCACGTGCGGGTGCTTTGCGTAATCCCTCGAACCGGTGATACCGGATCTGCCGGTTGAGCCGGCTTTCGGCGTTGGCGTTGAATGCGGCCAAAAAGACGAATCGTCCGCTGGGCCGATACCGGCTCGGCTGTTCACAATTCCAGACGGGGCTTGCCGCCGCCAGACGTACGCGCCGCTTCCGCAACGGTCAGACTCAGGTTTGCCGGGTTCAATAACATGAACGTGAAACTGCACAACATGGTTCGCGCACCCCTGCGGCCTGAATCCGCGTCCTAGCGGCGCCGGAAAGCGTGACGCGCAGGTGCCGCCTGCCTCTAGCCCATCCACGTTTTTCTTGCGTTACGATCTTCCGGGGTAATCCACATCGTCACGGACCGCGCAGGCAACTGGACAACCGTCTGAGGTTTGCTCGCATTTGCCGTGGCCGCTCCCCGGCAAGGTCCCGGCTACGGCCGGCAGCCTCGCCTTCTGGAACCGGCGCAGCCGTGGCGGAGCTGCGATAGAATCTGGCAATGACGTCCATGAATCGGCGCGAATTTGCCGCGGCTTCCGCTGCGGCGGCGTTTACTCCGCTCGCCACTGGCGCCCCCCAGTCGTATGCCTTGGAATATCCGGACATGCTCGCCGCCTACTTCGCGGGCAAACTAGTACCTAGTTGCATAAGTCAGAGTACTTGGCTTTGGGGCCGGAAGGGAACACGACTGCCTTCTTCCATTCAAACGGCGCTGCCTTTTCGTTGTAGACTTCAACAAAGTCGTCGATCGCGTGCCGCACTTGCCGCGGCG
>SYKU01000181.1 GCA_005808865.1 Acidobacteriota bacterium | reverse complement strand
GCGGTCGAGAACCAGGCAACGGACCGTGCCTTCCGCATCGGCCAGACGAAGAACGTGCTGGTGCACAAGTTTGTGTGCCGCGGCACAGTCGAAGAAAAAATCGATGAGATGATCGAGTCCAAGCGGCAGCTCTCGCATGATCTACTGGAGGGAGGCGCGGAATTGCTGCTCACGGAAATGAAGGACGAGGAATTGCTCAAGCTCGTGGCACTTGACATCAACAAAGCTCTTGAGGAGTCGTAATCGATGGCCTACTACAACGATTGGGGATACAGACCCTATGTTTCCGTAGCGAAACGGCGGCGCGACGCGGCGCTCGAGATGCAGAAGCTGAAAAAGCAAGGGAAAAACATCGCGCCCGTCCACATCGCAGGCCGCACCATTGCCACCACGTTTTGGGGCAAGGCATGGTGCGAGAATCTCGAACGCTACAGCGACTACGCGAATCGCCTCCCGCGCGGGCGGACCTATGTGCGCAACGGCTCGGTGGTCGATCTTCAGATAGCCCCCGGCACGATCAAGGCCGTCGTCAGCGGCTCTGAGCTATACAACGTGGAACTCAAGATAACGCCGGTCAGCAAGACTCGCTGGAAGTCCATTTGCAGCGACTGCGCCGGGGCCATCGATTCACTGCTCGAACTGCTGCGAGGGCAGTTCTCAAAGGGTGTGATGGAGCGGATCTGCCGCCAGAAAGAGGGCCTGTTTCCGTCGCCGGCCGAGATCAAGCTTTCGTGCAGTTGCCCGGACTGGGCCGACATGTGCAAGCACGTCGCAGCGGTGCTTTATGGCGTCGGCGCACGATTCGATAGCCAGCCCGAGTTGTTATTCCGATTGCGCGAAGTGAACGAGGGAGATCTGATCGCGCAGGCGGGCCGGGACCTTCAGTTGGCAAAGCAGGCGCCGGCCAAGGGCAAGGTCCTCGGCGGAGAAGATCTCGCTGGCATCTTCGGCCTCGACATGGCCCAAAACTCCGGGGATGGCCCCAAGGCCGAGGCCAAGCGTCCACTAGCGAGGAAGGCGGCAGCCCCACCAAAGAAGCGTCAGTCATCGGTGCCGACCCCTGCGAAACGGAAGAAGTCCCCGTCGCCGAAACGGGGAAAATGACTGGGGGCGTACTAAGATAGGGTCAATGGCGCTTTTCCATTCTCTGCTGGCTGGTCTACTGTTGTTGCGTCTCGCGACGGCGGCGAATCCTGATCCTCCGCCCGCCGTCACCAAGGTTCTAAAGTTGTTCGCCGACCTGGAGGCTGCCCGGCGGAATCCCGCCGCTCGACAGCATGTCAGCTTTGTGCTGAGCGAGCCCGAACTCAATCAGTACCTCGATTATTCGCTCAGTGCAACGCCGCGCCCCGGCATCGAGTCCGTGCGTGTCAAGATCTTCCCCAACAACTACATTTCGACGTTCACGACTGTCGATTTCGACGCCGTGGACCGGTGGAAACCCGGCACGATCCCCTCGATGATCAAACCGGTTCTTTCAGGTAAACGAACCGTCTGGACGGACTACCGCTTTCAGTCTGACAATGGCAAGACGAAATTCGCCGTCGAGAAGGCCTACTTCGAGAAGATTCCGATACCGGCATTTGTCGTCAACAAGGTAATTGAAGTGCTCGGCGCGCGCCAACCCGAGCATTACGATACCACCGCGCCCATCCCCCTTCCTTTCGGCCTCAAGAGGGCGTGGACCGAAGGAAGCCTGATAAAGGGCGAGAATTAGGACTTGCAATAAGGCGAACAAAAAGCGAATATTGAGGAGTGAGCAAAGGCGCCCTCCTCAAATCGAAAAGCCGCGTTCAGTATTTTGATCTTCCCTCGCGCAGCGTTTTGAACCGGAGCCGCTCGGCGTACCTTCCTTTCCGATGGACCATCAACCCGTACCGCGGCTGCGAATTCGGTTGCAAGTACTGTTATGCGCGCTATACGCACGAGTTCATGGGTATGGAGGATCCTCGCGACTTTGAAGACAGGATCTTCGCGAAGTCGGGGACGGGCGCCATTCTGCGGGCGGAACTGACGCGCACGCCACGCGCGGACGCAATCGCCATCGGAACCGCTACTGACCCCTACCAGCCCGCCGAACTGAGCTACGGGCGGACGCGCGAAATGCTCGATGTCTTCGCCGCCGAGAAAGGCCGCCGCCTCTCGATCACCACCAAGTCCTGTCTGATCGAACGCGACATTGATATTCTCCGGAAGGTGGCGCGTGCGAACGTCCTTTCAGTCAACGTGACCATCACGACTCTCGACGAGGCTCTTGCGCGGGCGCTCGAACCGCGCGCTCCAAGGCCCTCGCTTCGCCTGCGCACGGTGGCCGAGCTCACGAAGGCGGGAATCCAGGCGGGCGTTTTCTCAAATCCGATATTGCCGATGATCACCGATAGCAAGGCGAATCTCGAATCGCTAGCCGAGGCCGCCGCGGCGGCCGGCGCGCGGCACTTTGGGGGCGGTGTCCTTTTCCTGATGCCCTGCGCGCAGAAGGTGTTTTTTCCCTTTCTCGAAGAGCGTTTCCCGCAGTTTGCACGGCGTTATCGCGAGCGCTACGAGCGAAGTCCGTATCTTCGCGGAGACTACTGCCGCCTGATTCGCAACCGCGTGGACCGCATCCGCCTCCGCCACGGTCTCAGTCCGGGCGCACCCGAATACGCTCCGGAGCTTTGGGAGGGCGAGGAGCAGGGCACGCTGTTTCCGCTAAACTGACGTTAGGAGCGGCCCCACTGGACCTCGCCCGATTCGACTTCAGCCTCCCTCAGGAACTGATTGCGCAAAGACCGCTCGGCGAACGCGACGGTTCGCGCATGCTCGTTGTCTATCGACAAGAAAACCGGTGGGAGGACCGTGAGTTCCGCGAATTTCCGAGCTTCCTCGCGCCCGGCGACTGTCTGCTGTTGAACGACTCGAAGGTATTTCCGTCGCGTCTCCACGGCCGCCGCGCCGGCGGAACGGGTCCCGTGGAAGTGTTCCTGTTGCGGCCCACTCCGGGCGGCGGCGCGGGTTGTTGGGAAACCCTGGTGAGGCCTGGCCGCCGGATGCGCGTCGGTGACGTCGTCAGCTTCGGCGCGGATCTGGAAGCGGAAATCGTGTCGCGCGGTGAGTCTGGCGCGCGGACCATCCGTTTTCTCGGCGCGGCATCGGATCCGGCGGTGCTCCGGGAGGCGCTTGAGAGGGCGGGTCACGTGCCGCTGCCACCCTACATCAAGCGCGCGGACGACGCGGAGGACCGCAAGCGCTACCAGACGGTCTTCGCGCGCGACCCCGGCTCGGTGGCCGCACCCACTGCGGGACTGCACTTTACGGACGCTGTACTAGAGCGCTGCCGGGCGGCCGGTGCGGATGTCTCGGCCCTCACGCTTCATGTCGGCCTCGGCACTTTTCAGCCGCTGCACTCCGTGCAACTCGAATCCGGACGGCTCCACGAGGAACCGTACTCGATCGCCGAAGCCGATCTTTCGCATGTCCGCAGGGCGAAGCGCGTGGTCGCGGTTGGCACGACGAGCGTTCGAACTATTGAGACCGTCTACTCGACCGGGGCACTCAGCGGCGAGACCGGCTTGTTCATACGCCCTGGACACCGCTTTGAGGCTGTCGGAGCGCTGCTCACGAATTTCCACCTGCCCCGGTCAAGCCTTCTGATGCTGGTCTGCGCGTTCGCGGGCGAGGATCTGACGCTTGCCGCGTACAGGCACGCCGTCGAATGCCGCTACCGCTTCTACTCGTTCGGCGACTGCATGCTCATCGTGTAGTGCGCCGGCCGTGGTAAGGTCCGAACCGCGGCTTACGCAGGCGATGCGGACATGTGCCCGCGGTCGGCCGCCGGCTGCGCGGATCGTGTGGCCGGCGATGCGGGAATTATGCCGCGCCAGTGTACGCCGCCGGTTTTGCCCGGTCTGTTGCCAAATCCGGGCTGACTCCTCCACCAGTAGATTCCAATCGAAGGATGGGCTTGAAGGCGGGGGCGAAGCGATCCGCCACCGGGCCTCCCTTTCTGGTCTTTTCGCTTCTGAAACTGCCCAAACGCCGGACAATCTACAGGGTCGAACGGGAGGCACATCCTGACATCCGGCCCCTTGAGTTCATTTCATGCGCTCCGCTTCTTTCAGATCCCTTCGAACAACTCCCGGCATCCTGCATTTTGACGATCACGCCCGGCATGCGTTCAACCTCCCCTTCATGCCCATCCTGTATTGGATAAGACTCACCGCGCGCGCGGGCCTCGACTCCTGGTACAATTCTTCCTTATGTTCAATGGTCTCGAACACACCGCAATCGCCTCACCTGATCCGGGAAAACTGGCCCAGTGGTATGTGGATCACCTGGAATTCCACATCAACTTCACATACGCCGGCAACTACTTCGTCAAAGCGAAGGACGGCTCCATGCTGGAGATTATCCCTTCCGCCGGAGACCGGCCCAGCAACCAGATGAAGGACCCCGGAATCCGGCACCTCGCCATCAAGTGCGACGACTTTGACGCCGCGCACGAACGCCTCAAGGGGCAAGGCGTCACTTTCATCACCGAACCCTACGAAACGCAAGGCAATCGCCTGGTTTTTTTCGCCGACGGCGACGGCAATATCGTGCACCTTATTCACCGGGAGAAGCCGCTCCCCTAGAGGCGCACCCTTTTGCTTCGCAGGGTATTCAAGGCATTTCAATATCGCGATTTTCGCCTTCTCTGGATTGGCGCATGCACGTCGAGCATCGGTACCTGGATGCAAAAGGTAGCGCAGAGCTGGCTGGTTCTGGAAATATCGCAATCGCCCTTTCTGTTGGGCCTTGATGCGTTCCTTGGGGAAATTCCGATCTTCATGTTTTCGCTGTTCGGCGGCGTGGTGGCGGACCGCATGGACCGGCGAAAGATCCTGCTCGCTTCGCAGGTCATCCAACTGACGTGCGCGTTCCTGTTGGCCTCGCTGATCGGTCTCAAGGTCGTGCAGGTGTGGCACATTCTGAGTCTCTCGTTCGTGGTCGGCCTGGCACAGGCATTCGGTGGACCGGCCTATCAGGCGCTCTTTCCGGCGCTGGTGGACCCGGAAGATCTGCCGAACGCAATCGCGCTGCAGTCGATCCAATTCAACCTCGCCCGCATCATCGGCCCGGTGCTCGGCGGGCTGGCGCTGACGAAACTTGGGGCCGTCTGGTGCTTCACGCTCAACGGCGCGTCGTTCCTCGCCGTCATCGTTTCCATCCTTCTGCTGAAGATGACGTTCGTGCCGAAGAAGACGGAGGCGTCGCTGCTCGACAGCATGAAACAGGGGATCGGCTTCATCCGCACGAAACCCGCCATGATGTCGCTGATTGCTCTGGCCTTCATCATGACAGCGCTCGCCGTGCCCATGATTACGTTCCTGCCCGTCTTCGCGAAAGATATCTTCAGGCAGGGGCCCACCGTTTTCACCCTGTTTCTTTCCGTCTCGGGCGCGGGTTCGGTAACCGGGGCGCTGATCGTGGCGGCTCTTGGAAACATGAAACACAAGGGGCGCGTCGCACTCTTCATGCTGATTTGTCTGGGCGCCGGCATCGCCAGCTTCTCCCTCTCGACATCCGTGGCATTAAGCTGTGTGTTTCTCTTCGTGTCCGGCAGCGCCATGATCGCCGTATTCGCCACTATCAGTTCTCTGGTACAGCTCATCACATCGAACGAAATGCGCGGACGCGTGATGAGCATCTACAACGTGGCGTTCAGAGGCGGAATGCCTTTCGGCAGTCTCACGACGGGATGGCTCGTGCCGATCTTCTCCGCGCCGTCGGTACTGGCGGTCAACGGTGTGCTTCTCGCGGTGTTGGCGATCTACTTTTTGTCGGTGGAGCGAAAGGTGGCGGCGCTGTGAGCGGTCTGGCTTTCCTGCTGGCGGGCGTGCTGGGCGTCGCGGATCTTGAGCCGGCGCGCGACCGGCAGGATCGGGCGGCGCTGGAGCGGGCTGCCGCCGGTCTGGCGGCATCGGCCGAAAAGAATCCCGGGGACGCAGGCGGCTATTTCAGCGCCGCGATCGCGTACTCCTACGCCGCGGAAGTCGCACTGGAACTGCGGGACAAGAGCGCGGCGGAACGCGCTTCGCGGGCGGGAATCGCCATGGCGGAGCGCGCAGTGGCCTTGAAACCGTCCGTTGCCGAGCACTACCGGGTACTTGGAACTCTCTGCGGCCAAGTCATCCCGGCGAACGTGCTCGCGGGTATTCCGTTCGCGAAACGCGCTCAGGACGCCATCGTCAAGGCGCTCGAACGCGATCCGAAATCCCCCGCGGCGCATGTGACGCGCGGCGTTGGGAGTTACTATTTGCCGCCGGCGTTCGGCGGTGGCGTCGAGAAGGCGATCGCGGATTTCGAGAAAGCTATCCAACTCAACCCAAAGTACGCCGACGCCCATCTGTGGCTGGGTGTCGCGCTCCGCAAGGCGAACCGGAACACCGAGGCCCGTAAAGCGTTCGCGAGATCGGTCGAACTGAACCCGAACCGCCTCTGGGCCAAACAGCAGTTGGAGAAGACGCCGCCGCAATGAGGCCGACGGCGGCAACGCGCGGTCCGCTCATCGCAGCGTCTCTTGCCGTGCTCTTGTTCGTTGGCTATTTTCAGTTTCCGGGTCACGTTTACCTTCAGTCCGACACCCAGATTTACGCGCCGATACTCGAACATCTGCAAGACCCCTCCCTGTTTCGCAAGGATCTGATCGTCGAATATCCTCACGTCTCGCTTACCCTCTACGATGAGTGCGCGCTGGCGGTACGCAAACTTACCGGCTTAGATCTGGAGCACGCTCTGGCGATTCCGCAGCTCGTAACGCGATTCCTGGGATTGCTCGGCTTCTACCTGATGGCGTCGGCTGCCGGACTCGCACCGCCGTTTGCCTTATTCGTTACGGCGTGCCTCGCTCTCGGCGCCACCATTTTTGGGCCCTCGGTACTCGCGTTCGAATACGAACCCGTTCCGCGCGGATTCGCTATTCCTCTGGTGTATCTCGCGGTTGGACTCGCCGCGCATAAACGATGGCTCGGCGCAGGACTCGCGGCTTCCGCAGGCTTCCTGTTTCATCCACCTTCGACGTATCCATTTTGGGGAGCGTACGCGATACTCCTCCTGTGGCCCGGCGAGAAGAAGGCCCGATCGCGCGCACTTATCCCGCTCGCTTGCGCATTGGCTGTGCTGTATGCGGCTTCGGGCGGAGGCGGCTCGCAGTCCCTGTTCCGAAGGGTTGAACCACTCGAGGAAAGTCTCCAGCGGATGCGCGCCTCCTATGTCTGGGTGAGCAACTGGGCGCCGGCGTGGATGCCCCATTACGCCATTCTCTGCGCGGCGCTTGGACTTGCGCTCTCGCGCATCCGCAGCCACATCACGCCTGAATTGCGGTTGTTCGCCGCCGCCATGCCGCTGATCGGAATCGCGAGTGTTCCCGTGTCCTATCTGATGCTGGAGCGGGCGGGGTTGTCGCTCATGCCGCAGTTTCAGCCTACACGCGCGCTGCTGTTTGTGGCCGTGATGACGGCGTTCGCCGCGGCGGCGGCCGGCTGCTGGGCGGTAACGGGAAGGCGCCACATCGAGGCGGTCGCGTGGTTCGCGATCGCTTATGCGATTCCGGCTCGGGTGAAGTTCTCGGCGCCGCCCACCTGGAAAATGGCGGCTGTCGTCGCAGGCCTCGCGATGGCGGCGGCGATTCCCAAGCGGGCCGCGCTCGCGGCAACCGCATTGGCCGCCTTCTTTGTTATTCCGCTCGGTGTGGGTTTTCAAAATTCCTCCTCGCTCGAACATGAGGATCTTCGCGCCCTCTCGAAGTGGGCCCGCGATCGAACGCCGGCCGATTCCGTTTTTCTCTTTCCGGATGCAGGCCGCGAGTTGTACCCCGGCATCTTCCGTGCAAGGGCTTTGCGGGCGGTATATGTCGATTGGAAGGCTGGGGGACAGGTGAATTTTTTCCGGACGATGGGCGACGAGTGGTGGAAGCGATGGCAGGCCACCATGACGCGGCCGGTCGACTTCAGCCTTTACGGGCCGTTAGGGATCGACTACGTCGTAGTGCGGTCGAAACATCCGCTAGCAGGAAAAACGGCAGCGTTTGAGAATGCGGCGTATCGCGTGTACCGTGTTGACGCCGGAACAGCTCAATGAGAACGCCGGCCGCGGCGCCTGGGGTCGCGGAGGCGCTTCCGCCGATTTCCGGCGCGATTGGTTTCGAAGGCGGTCGGCCGGCGGTGCTCCTTCTCAACCGCGTCCCTGAACATCCGATAGTGCCGCTTTATGCGTTCGACGTAATCGGGCGACTCGAGAAGGAATTCGAACAACAGCAGGAGAGCGGCCGAATGTTCGGACTGCGGGTTGAGCATGTCGAGGTACGGTCTCCTCACTTCCCTGGGATCGACGGGCCCGCGGCTCCATTCCTCGTAGAACTCCAGGCTCTCCCAGCCGTAGCCGATCGTGGCCAGCACTTGGCTCCATCCGGTCTCCGGCCGTAACACGCTGATTATGACCCGCCGGCAGTCGCACCCAGGCTCGTTGCAGTAGGACTCGATGAAGCCATATTCTCCAGCCGGAAGGTCAGGCGCCCCGTTGACCCTAACGGATCTTGTTTCCAGTGCTCCCAACTCCGGGAATTTTTCAACAAATAGAATCATCGGCATTAGGAATCCCCTCCGTCTCCCCTGTACAACAGTTGGCGGAAGAATAATTGTATCGGACGTTGGCGTTGGAGAGCGAAGGAAACTCGCCTGCGTTGCCGCACGCTCCGCAGTGGGGATGCGCCCAATTCCCGGCTCCGCGCGTGTCGAGGGTCAAAACCGCAGTCACGGAGTCGATTGGAGCGGAGGGTAAGCAATGAAGCCGTCATTCGGATCGGGCGGCATGAGGCTATCTCACCGTTGTGGCAAGAGCGCCAGCCTTCGGGTCCGTCAGGCGCCCTGACGAATCCGCCTCGGGTTGATCATTCTGATCAGTAACCGCGTGAGAATTGTCGTGACGGCCAGACCCACAAAACTCATCGCCGCCGCGTACCCGAAATTGAAAAAGCGAAACGCCGTCCGGTAGATATACAAACTGACGGTTTCGGTGGCGAAGCCCGGCCCGCCTTGCGTCAGGATGAAGATCTGATCGAAGATGCGCATCAGATCCATCGCGCGCAGGACAAGCGCGAGCAGGATCGTCGGTTTGAGCAGCGGCAGGGTCACATCCCGCAGAACCTGCCATCCCGAGGCGCCATCCACGCGGGCCGCTTCATACGGCTCCGCTGGAATTGCCTGAAGGCCCGCGCTGAGAAGGAGGAAGATGAACGGCGTCCACTCCCAGATGTCCACAAGCAACACGGAAAGCATCGCTGAGCCTTCGCCCGACGTCCAAGTGAGGTTCGAGGTGTCAACACCAAGCGCTCTCAGCGTGCCGTTGAGAACTCCGAACTGCGGGTTGTACATCAGCCGCCAAATTACGGCTGCTACCACCGGCGGGAGCAGCATCGGAGCGAGCAGGCCGGCACGGAAGAGGCCGCGACCGCGGAGGAGTGAATCCGCAAGCAGCGCGAGTCCGAGTCCGAGCAGGAACTCCACAATCAGCGCAGCGGATGTGTAGAACAGCGTCTGCGCGGCGGCGGTATGGAAGAATTCATCCGACAGAAGCCGCGAGTAATTGCGCAGCGTGACTCCGCCGCCGGCCGTGGTAAGACTAACCTTCACCGAATAAGCCAGCGGGTACACGGAAAGCGCGAACAGCAGCGCGACCGCCGGACCCGCCCACTTGACCCCTTCCGGGATGGACGATCTCATTCCGCTCGCTCCAGAATCGCCGCGATCTCGCGGTTCGCCTTCTCCATCGCCTGGGCCGCGCCGAGCCTGCCCGCATTTGCCTGCGAAAGATAGACGCCAAACACATTCTCGATCTCGTTCCACTTCGCGGTTCGCGGACGGGGCCGCGCGGTTTCGAGAGAGGCCAGTTGCGCCGGAAAGGCGCGGTACCGCCGGCGGAGGCCTTCGTCGAGAAAGACACTGCGCCGCGTCGGCGGATTTCCGAGCAGGGCGGCCGCACGCATCCGCTCCGCATCCGTGGCCCACACAATGAACTCCCGCGCGAGTTCCGCGTTGCGCGAAGCGCGTGGAACGGCCAACAGCCACGCGCCTAGGCTCGCCACGCCGGGGCGCTTCGCCGACGGCATCGCGGTGAACTCGATCCTGCCGGTGATCTTCGATTTCGCGGGGTCGTCCATAGCCGGGATCCACGACGGCCAGTTGATGCTCATCACGGCGGAAGATTGAAGAAGATGCGCGGCCACTTCGTCCGCATTGTAACCCGCATAGCCGGGCGGCGTGTACCTGCCTAGTTCCAGCATGAAGCGGAGCGCCTCCACGCCCTCTTCGCTCGCAACCGCCGGCGCGCCCGCCGGCGAAAACATCTCCGCGCCGAAGGCCCAGAACAGCGGCATGAAATCGGTGACAGCGGCGTTGCCCGGAGCGGCGCGCATTACGTATCCGAACATGCGCTCGGAAGCGCCAATCTTGCGCGCGGCGTGGAGAACGTCCTGCCACGTTCGCGGAGAGGGAAGCGAATGCTTCTTGAACAGGTCCCCGCGATAGAAATACAATTGCGAATTTCCGACGTACGGCAGGGCGTAATAGGGGCCGGTGCGGTATGGTTCGCGGCAAACGTCGAGGCAGCTTTCGAGGAAATCCGGATCGGGCATCTGGTCTAGCGGCAGCAGGCTGCCTTTCCCGGCGAGCCGTGGGAACCAGGGATCGTCGATCATCACTACGTCGTAAGCGCCCGTGCGGCTGGTGAGATCGAGCAGCAGCTTTTCGAAGAGGCTGGTGTAAGGCAGTTCGACCAACTCGACGGGCAAGGCGCGCAACGCGGCCCACTCGCGGGCCGCCGATTTTAGAGCATCACCCTCGACGCCGGAGTTGATCGCGATGGTGAGCGAAGGAGCGGAGCGCGAAGGCGTACAACCGAGCAGCGCCGCGAGACTTAAAACGGTGAAACACGTGCGCAAGCCCCGAACAGTCGCGTGTGGGAACGCGTTGCGGTCCCTTGACAGGCGAGGAGTCCTGTTCCAGGGAAATGGCGCGCGGGACGCCGCAATCAACGCTTTGCCGGCGCCAGGATCTCGATGCCTCGATAGTAGACTTCCAGGTCGTCGCGCGGGTTGATCTGCAAGGCCAACTTGCCTTTCAGGCGGCCAGGATCGTCCTTGATTTCCCACGTTTTCACCCCGTTTACCTGAACAGCTATGCGCTGGCCGTGCGCGGAGACCGTCATCCGGTTCCAATCACCCGGCTTGTAGATCAACTCGTGATCCTTCTCGCCGGTGTGCTTGAGCCAGCCGCGCTTGCCTGGTTCCTGCATGCCGCCGGCGTCGCGCGCCGGGTCTACTTCCACTTCGAAACCCATGATACCCGGCTCGCGGTTGACGGGATCGCCCATGCGGAAGAAGACGCCGCTGTTGCCCTTCAGCGCTTTGTAATCGAGGCGCACGGTGAAGTCGTCCAAGTCGCGATCGGCGATGAGGAACCCGCGCCCGGCCGGTTTGTTGATGCCCCGGAGCGCGCCGTCAATGACAGTCCATTCGCCGCCGCCCCACTTCGTCCAGCCAGCGAGGGTCTTGCCGTCCGACAAGGGCTTCCACTCGTGCCTCCCCAGGTCTTGCAAGCGGATGTTCCGCCAGCGGACCTGGAGCGGCTTCTCGCCCTTGTACTGATGGACCTGAAGAGCGATGAAGCCGGTAAGGTCCGTCGAATCGGCCAGGTCGGCGACAGGCGCGCCATTGATCCATGTCCTGATGGAATCGCCTGAAGCAACGATGCGGTACTTGTTCCATTTGTTGTCGCGAAGGGCTGTATTCCGCGGGTTGTCTATCCAGCCGCGGCGGGCTTCGTCGTAGATACCGCCCGAAACGCCGCTTGCCGCGGAGGCGATCTCCACCTGATAACCGTGAACGCGGCCGGCTTCGTGCTTCCGCTTCTTGACACCCCGCTTCCAGGTGAGCACTTCCGTCTCGCGCTCGTAGCGGTGGCTGCGAACCTGGACACCTGAGTTCAGTTCGGGATCGTGCTTCTCCTCAAATTCAAGGATGAAATCGCCGTACTCCTTCTTCGTGCAGAGAAAGGAATTCGGACTGCCATCGACGGTGGTTCCGACGATAACGCCCCCTTCCTCGACCGTATACTTCGCCGTGCCGTTACATTGCTCCCATCCGTTGAGAGTCTTGCCGTCAAAGATAGGGCGCAGGCGTTCCGCGCCCGGCGCCGGGCCCACCAGGAAGGCAAGAACCCAACAGAAGCGCGGCACCGGCACCGGAATCAGAATATGAAGCGGCCGCCGAGCTGGATCTGGCGCGGATTCCCAACCGTCGAGGTGATGGTGCCGACGCCGCCCGCTCCAAGAGTTGCCGCCGGTTGGCCGAACTGCGGATGGTTGAAGAGATTGAAGATCTCAGCTCGAAACTCAAACCGCATTTTCTCCGAAAAGTTGAAGTTCTTGAACAGCGACGAGTCGTAGTTCCACCGGCCCGGGCCGTAGAGGGTATTGCGGCCGACGTTGCCGAACGTGAAAATGGCCGGCGTGCTAAAGGCGGTGGTATCGAACCAGCGGCCAAGCGAGCGCTGATCGGATGGCAGCGTTGCTTCGCGCAGGTAGTCCGGACGGCTGCCGCCCGCTCCACCCGTATTCGCTCCGGCGTGGCCGACGGTGAAGGGGAGTCCGCTTTGAATCGTAAGGATGCCGTTGGTCTGCCAGCCGCCGATCAGGAGGTCCGCGGCTCGACTGGAGAGGTTGATCGCGCGGCCCTTACCGATAGGCAGATCGTAGAGGAAGCTGACGGTCATGCGGTGGCGAATGTCGAAGGACGAATTGCCGCGGTCGGCGCGGCGGTTTCGGATATCCTGCGGCGTTCCGGTACCGCCGCCGAACTCGGTTCCGACATCGTCGATGCCGTGGGCAAGCGTGTAACCGAGCATGAACTGCAGGCCACGCGACATGCGCTTCTCAACGGAAAGCTGGCCGGAGTAATAGGCGCTCAAACCGTCGGAAACCGCATAGCTGATGCCGGCGAGTCCTGGACGGACCGCGAAGAATGGGCGCCGCGGGTTGACCGCGCCCGCGCCGGGGAGCGCCTGGTTCAAGTCGATGGTGGTGCCCAGCCGGCGGCCAAGGTTCCCCACGAAGGCCAGCTTGACCACGACCTGCTCGGGAAGTTCATGCTGAACGCCGAGGTTGAACTGCTGGGCGTAGGAACTGCGATATCCAGGAAAGACGCCGACGACACCGCCGCCGGGGCTTTTCACGGAGTCGAAATTCACAGTCGGTGGGGCTGGGAAACCCTGGCTGACGCGGGTACCGAGCGTGGTGTCGGGATTCGTCTGGTTGTATATCGGTCCAAAGGGAACGTGGCGCTGAAGACGGAGGAGCGCGCCGCCATTTCCGTTGGGGTTGTAGAAGAGCCCGAAGCCGCCGCGGACGACGGTGCTCCTGCCCAGTTGATAGGCGAATCCGAAGCGGGGCGCCCAATTGCGGAAGTCGCGGCTAACGCCGGCGCGGCTGTCGACGCCATCGCGGCCGGCAACCTTTACGGTGGCGGTGGCCGCGTCGAAATTCGCCCAACGGTTGGCCACTTCGCTGAAGGGGCTATAGTAGTCCCAGCGCATACCGATGTTAAGAGTGAGCTTGCGATTGACGCGCCAATCGTCGGCCACGTAAAGACCGGCCTCGATTCCGCGTGCGCCAACCCACGCCAAGGTGAAATCCTGCTCGACGAGGCTGGCATAACCCAGAAGGAAGCTTGCAAGCTCGTTTCCGGTTGCGGAGCCAGAGCCAATTTCGGTAGTGAAGCCGCGGCCGAAATTGAAGCGGCCGTTGCCGCGGTTAGTCTGATATTCGGTAATTTGACGGCGGCGGAGGTCGCCTCCGAACTTCACGGTGTGCGCACCACGCACCCAGCTGACGTTATCGATGTACTGAAATGTATTGCTGCGGCGGAAAATGGGCAGCGACCGCGAATGGCCCACGCCCGTGTAAGTGCCGAGGTTGAAGATGGGCAGCACTCCGTGCAACGGGTGCGCGTTCGCGTTGGGGATACCGAGGAGGTTACCGAGATTCGGGCCGCCAGGCGTAAAGCCGTCGCTCGTGTAATCGAGAACGAAGCGGTTGAAGCCGACCCGGAAATCGTTTACGAGCGCGGGGGTGATCACCTTGGTATAACTGACGACGGCGTGCTGGACGGGGTTGAAAGCCGGTCCGGCGAAGGAATCCTCGTTGCCAGTGCCGACAGGCTTGGGGAGACCGTCGATGGTCGCGAGCGGGAACGTGTGCGGCGCGGTGGTGGTGGTGTGTTGGATGGACCAGCGGGCGAAGATGTTATCGTTGGGCGTGATCTGGTGATCGACGCGAACATCTCCCTGATCCCAGTTCTGGGTGAGACTCAGGTTGGCCAGGTAGTTGTTGATGCGGCCGGTGTTAGTCGGGAGCGGGTACGCGGTCAGCAAACGCGAAGTCGGCAGATCCCAGCGGTTGCGCGGGATGATGTTGCCCGGGAACTGCGTCCGGCGGACTCCGGTAGCGCTGGTTGGGTCCGCTCGCTGCGTCAGCGGGTCGAAGATGGCCTGTTCATCGGAGAAATCGCCGGTTCGGATCTTGGGAGTGGCCACTGACCGCAGCGAACTCTGAATCTGATTGCGCCGGTAACCCTCAAAATCGACAAAGAAAAAGGTCTTGTTGCGCCCATTGTATTTCGGCAGCACGACTGGCCCGCCGAGCGAAAAGCCGTACTGATTGAAGCGGAAAGGCGGGAAGGTAGTGCCTTTGGCGTTGAAGAAGCCGCGGGCGTCCATTGCCGAGTTGCGGTGGTACTCGAACACGCTGCCGTGCAATTCGTTGGTGCCGGACTTGGTAACGACGTCGACGACCGCGCCCGAATTGCGGCCGAGATCGGCGCTGAACATGTTGGTCTGCACCTTGAATTCGCGGATGGACTCGATGGCCGGGCGGAGCACGATGAGCTGAATAAGACGCTCGTTGTTGTCGGTTCCGTCGTAGAGGAAATTGTTCGATCCTTCGCGGTTGCCGTTTGAGAAAATTTCGGTGCCGGGGCGTCGGTCGTCAGGGCGGGCACCGCTCTGTATGGTGCCGCCGACGGAGAAGCCGGCGCCGTTGACGCCGGGCGAGAGAATGGCGAGCTGCACGAAGTTGCGGCCATTCAGGGGAAGTTCGCTAACGTACTGCTGGCTGACGACCGCGCCGAGCGAAGAGGACTGGCTTTCGAGTTGCGTGGCGGCTGCGGTGACTTCAACGGTGTCGTTGACCTGGCCGACCTGCATTGCGAGATCGACCTTGGCGCGCTGGTTGGTCTGCAGCTCGAGACCGCTTTGCACGAGTTTGCGGAAGCCCGAAGCTTCGACGCTGATAACGTAAGTGCCTGGCTGCAGCAAGGTGATCACGTAGCTGCCGTCGGGCAACGTCGTGACTTCGCGCGCTACTACATTGGTTGCGGCGTTAGTGACGGTTACTTTGGCTTGCGGTATTCCGGCGCCGCTCTGATCCGCGACGAGACCGGCGAGTTCGGCTGTCGCGACCTGGGCGAAAACAGGCAGCGTCGTGAACGCGAGCGTGGAAACGAGAAAAAGGCGAGAAACAAAAGACATGGCTACAAGCTCCCTTGATGGTAGAATATCATGCCCGGCACGCCGGGTGAAGCGCTTGTCCAATTGCAGGTGCGTTATGCAGGCTGGGGGAATTGGGGGGCGGGGATACCAGTGATTTCCGCTACGCAGCCCGGCGGCCACGCGAACTCCGGGGTTCGCAGCAGCGGCCTCACGCTGGCGTTCGGAATCGGCGCGGCTGCCGCGATTTTCGCCGCGAGCGATGGAGTATGCCACTAAAACCGCTCCCCTATCCGCATGCCGAACGGTTGATCGCACTCTGGCACACCACGCCGGGAATCAACATCAAAGACCTCAGGATGTCAGTTCTTCGAACACCTCGCCTTCCTGTACTCCGCGGAATCTGCACACCAGGATCCTGGCACCTTGTGGCGGGAGAAATCAGTTCGGCAGGCAACCTGCTTACGGCATGATGAGAGTTGCCTATTCACCTGTAAGGTGCATCGAGCAACTCATCCCAGCGGTCGCCTGTCCGCTTCATGAGGCCCTCGATTTCCCGGTCGAAGCGGACCATGAGCTTGGCGAACCGCTTGTCTTTTGCGAGGTTGCTCAGCTCGAACGGGTCGGCCGCCAAGTCATGCAGCATCCATGGCTCGTTTTTGAAGCGCGCGTATTTCCAGCGCCGTGTGCGCAGCCCGCGCCAGGGCTCGAACTCGTTGAGTTCCGTTTTGCCGTGGCTCATGAGGTACGCGAATTCGGGAGTGCGCTTCGATCCGCGCAGAATGTGCGTCGAATAGTCGAAGCCGTGCATGTTCGCCGGAGGCCGAACGCCGCAGAGACCGAGTAGCGTGGGTACGATGTCCACGTGCGAGATAGGGGCATCGGAGACGCCGGCGGGTTTGATCCCCGACGGCCAGCGGAAGATCCCGGGCACGTTCGTCGACTCCTCCCACGGTTTCCGCTTGTTGAACGTCCGGTGCGATCCGAGCATGTTGCCGTGATCGCTGGTGAAGACCACGATCGTGTTCTCTCTCAATCCGAGATCGCCCAGTCTCTTCAGCACGCGCCCGATCTGATCGTCGAGGCACGCGATCGCCGCGTAATAGCCGGCGATATCCTTGGCTGTTCCGCCGCGCTTCGCCCCCTCCTCCCAGTTCTTCCGAAGCTCGATCCGCTCCGGCGAATACATCGTCTCGTAGCCCGGAGGAAGCAGGTAAGGATCGTGCGGCGTGGGGTATTGGAGGTAAAGGCAGAAGGGCTGCGCGCGCTCCGCGGACTTGTCAAGAAATTCCAAAGCAAGATCCGTCCAGGCAAACGTATCATAGACAGGCATTGAGATCGGCTTTGGATCGTCCCGGAAATAGTGCATGTGGAAATAGTCGTGGCTGCAAATATTCGCGGCCCAGAACTCGAAGCCCTGGCGGCGGGGACCTGGGGGGACAAACCCGGGCTCGCGCATGCCGCCCTGGACGTGCCATTTTCCAATAAATCCGGTGTAGTAGCCGCGGTCCTTGAGAATCTCGGCGATGCTCGTTTCCTCGTCGCGAAGGGGCACGTCGTTGACGGCGGTGCCGGTCGCGTAGCAGTAGCGGCCTGTCAGGAGCATGGACCGGGCGGGCGTACAGACGGGGCTGTTGGCGGACATGGAGCGAAACTGGAAGCCTTCGAGCGCGAGCCGGTCGAGATTCGGAGTGCGCACTTGGCGGTTGCCCAAGGAGCCGAGGTCCATGCCGCGCCACTGATCCGGCATGATGAAAAGAATGTTGGGCGGCTTGCGAGTGGCGGGAACTGCCGCGGCAGCAAGGAAAGAGAGGAACGTTCTGCGGCGCATTCGGACCATGATACCGCCGCCGGGCGAGTACCGGTGCAGTACAACTTCTCAGGCAAGAGGGTGGATCTGAAGCAGAACCGTCAGTTCGCAGCCGCCGTCGCCGGGACCAGCCGGAATTACAGGAACTCCGCCCTACCGCATAGCGATGTTCTGACGGAGCCTTGCCCGCCGAACCCTATCTGCCAGACCGAAGTTGCGTGAGCCTCCTCAGGAGAATATGGGCAAATCAATGGCCATGCGGGATTAGGGTCGCAGCATGACGCGGAAGTATATCCAATGCGCGCTGGTGAATCACGGTTGGCTGCGTGAGCCTATCGAAGGCGGCGATGCTCCTCCCGTCGACGGGCTGAATTCTGTTTTGGACGATGGTTGTGACCGTAGCGGCACCGTGGCTCGACCATGCCGTCCAGTTCGGGCGCCAGGCCGGGATCGTTTGATGCCAACGCGTGCCGTCCGCCGCCCTCGCGGCGCGAATCCGGCCCGCAGCCAGCGGCGCTGCCTGAAATTCCTCAACGCCCTTGGTCCGCGTGACGCGTGATATGCCGCAAGCCCGGCTCGCCTGCGAGATGCCGACATAGCCCAATTCAACGGCTTTGCCGGCGGCCACCAAACAGCGGGCGTGTTCGTCCAGATGGGCCGATGGACCAACACATCAGGATGGTAAGCACGTTGAGAAACAACCGCTGCAACCGACAGCCGGCCGGACAGGCGATTGTTTATTACCGCCCGCCGTCTTCCGTCGAAATGACAAGGGACAAGCAAATGATGGCCTGCCCCACCGCCACCAAAGTTCCGTGCGCGGACTTGGAACGGTAGTAACGGCTCGGGCTTTCACCGCAAACAGGACGCGATCTTTGATAAGATTCTGCTTCGAGCGAAACCATCATGACGAAGAACTCCGAGTTTAACCGCCGCCGCTTATTGCAGTCCGGGCTTGCCCTGCCGTTGGCGGGCGGGACGGTATCCGCCGCACCCGTACCGGCGAAGACGTCCGAGTCCATTTATAAGAGGCTTGGCGTGCGAACGTTCATCAATGCCTACGGCACTTTGACGACGCTTGGCGGAACCCTGATGGATCCCGAGGTGAAGCGCGCCATGGACGAAGCTTCTCAACACTTCGTGGCGATTCACGATCTTCAGAAGATAGCCGGGGAGAGGCTGGCGGATCTGACCGGCGCCGAGGCCGGATTTGTTACGGCCGGTGCGTCCTGCTCAATCTGCCTTGCAACCTGCGCCGTGACCGTGGGCGGCGATCTGTCGAAGATCAAGCGGCTGCCCGATTTAACGGGCTCTAAAACCGAGATCGTAATGCAGAAGGCACACACGGGGGCAGGTAATCCGTACGATCAAAACTGGCGGATGATTGGAACCAGCGTGATTCCGGCCGAGACCGCTGACGAGATTCGCGCGGCGATCGGTCCCCGGACGGCGGCATTAGGAATGGTGTTGAGTCATAACTCCGAGGGCCACAAGGTGGAGTTGGACGAGATGATCGCGATTGCCCACAAGGCCGGGCTACCGCTGATTCTGGATGCGGCTGCCGAGATTCCTCCGGTTTCGAACCTGAGGAAGTTCCTGAAGATGGGCGCGGACCTCGTGGCTTTTAGCGGCGGGAAGAATCTGCGCGGACCACAGTGTTCGGGGCTGCTGCTGGGCCGCAAGAGCCTGGTTGAAGCCGCCTACGCAAATAGCGCTCCGAACAATCTTTTCGCGCGGATTGCGAAGGTTGGCAAAGAGGAGATCGCCGGCTTGCTAACGGCCGTTGAAGTCGCGTTGAAGCGAGATGAGGAGGGCGAACGGCGCGCGCAGGAGGCGATGCTGAAACGGATTGCGGCGCAGGTGGCGGGCGTGGCGACGGTGAAGACTGAGTTCATCACGAACCTGGACTACAGCCATTCGCCGAGGCTTTCAATTCAGTGGGATGAAAATAAGTTGGGGTTGACGGCGGCCGATGTGAACAACCGGCTCAAGGCGGGCGAGCCGTCGATTGTAGCGGCCGATATGACGAGGTTTCGCCCATCCTGGCCGGGATTGGGTATTTTTGCCGCGTGTTTGAAACCGGGAGAGGAGAGAGTGGTGGCAGCGCGGGTACAAGCCATTCTGCTGGGGAAGGGATAGCTGGTTCCCCTTTTTAAGATGGAAGGCTTTTTGACAGAAGAACCAACCATGCCCCTCACGCGGCGCCAATTCCTCTTAACTGCCACCGCCGCCGCCCAGCCCGTCCCCACCAAACCCAACATCGTCCTCATCCTCGCCGACGACGCCGGCTACGAATGCTTCGCCCCCTACGGCAGCAAGCAATACGCCACGCCCGTCCTCAGCCGCTTGGCCGACGCGGGTGTCAAATTCAACCACTGCTATTCCACACCCCTCTGCACACCCACGCGCGTTGCCCTCATGACCGGGCAAAACAACGTTCGCAACTACACCGATTTCGGAGCCCTCCGCCCCGGTGAATACACCTTTGCCAAGCTATTCAAAGACGCAGGCTACGCCACAGCCATCGCCGGCAAATGGCAACTCGACGGAAACAACCGCGTCAGAGGCACGCCCCCCGCCCAATCCGGCTTCGACGAATGGTGTCTCTGGAACACCGGCATCACCAGCCGCAACCGTTATTGGAACCCTTCAATCGATCTCAACGGAAAACTCAAGCCAGCCACCAAAGACGACTACGGCCCCGACCACTACTCCGGCTTTCTCCTCGATTTCATTGAACGAAACAAACACCGCCCCTTCTTCGCTTATTACCCCATGGCCCTCACCCACGGCCCCTTCGAAACCACCCCCGACTCCGCCAACCGCAATTCCAAAAACAATCAGAAGAACTTCGAAGACATGGTCGCCTATGCCGACAAGATCGTCGGCCGCTTCGTCAAGAAACTGGAAGACCGCAACCTCACCCGCAACACCATCCTCATCTTCACCTCCGACAACGGCACCGCGCACGATCTCCAGTCCCAACTCAACGGCCGCACTATTCACGGCAACAAAGGCACCGCCACCGACGGAGGCACTCACGTCCCCTTAATCGTCTACGCCCCCGGCCTCATCAAAGGCGGACGCGTCCTCAACGACCTCGTCGATCCCACGGATTTCCTCCCCACCCTCGCCGAAGCCATCGGCGCGGAGCTCCCCGCCGCACACGTCACGGATGGGCGCAGCTTCCTTCCCCAGCTCAAAGGCCAGAAGGGAAACCCGCGCCCGTGGCTCTACTCGTACTACTTCCCCCGCCCCTACGCCGAAAAGTACGACACTCCTTACGCCCACCCCGAGATCCGCTTCGCCCGCGATCAGCGCCACAAGCTCTATGGTGATGGGCGCCTCTTCGATCTCCAACAAGACCCCGATGAACAGCGCGCCATTCAGTACGAGCCCGCGCGCAAAAAGCTCCAGGCCGCCCTCGACTCCATGCCCGCCCACGGCCAAGCCATCCCCGCGCAATACGCCGGGACATCGAAAGGGACGCCAATCCCTAAGTGGTAGCTACCCGCGCGCGCCGCGACTCTTGCTACGCGTAAGTCCAATCACACCCAACGCCATCGCCACCAATCCATATTTAATCCGCCGTGCTCAAGCCGGGTTTTTTCGGCCGCCAGACATTGCGCCTATAGCGATGCGAACCGGTTGTAGACCACTCAGCGCAGCCCGAGTGAGAACCGCGAAGCTGCCTGCCGCTGAGCCCGAAGTAAGGAGTAGCAGCCGGCACATGCCGCTTAGATTGGCAGCGTATTACCGTGTAGCCCGGCCCGTCAGACACAGGTCGAGTTCGTTCATGACGCGCAAAGCCATGCCCGCGAGGGCGGTTGCCGATTCTTCGCTGAATCCGCGAGGCGACCAGTCCATCACGCAAAGCGCTGCGATGGCGTAGCCGTCACGGGTGATGAGCGGCGCACCGGCGTAAAAGCGTACTGGCGGTTCCCTGCGCGTTAGAGGGTTGTTCGAAAAACGCGGGTCCGCGTGCGTGTCGGGGATCACCATGACTCGATCAGAAAGGATGGTGTGGCTCGAAAAGGCGACTCCGCGGGGGACCGAGCGGACATCACCTCCGTGCCGCGAGAGAACTCGAACCCGATCCTCTTCCACCAGAGCAATCATCGCCACGGGAACTTTCAATAGGAACGCGGTGCCGCGGATGAGATCGGCGCGCACGAACGCCCTGGCTCGCACATAGGTTTCGACCGCGCGAAGACGGGCAGGTTCGTTTTCCGGAACCGGATAGCTCGCGGCGGCGACAGCACGGGCCGGGGCTGGTGTGGCGGATGTCATTTTCGTTGAGCTAGCGTCACCTTTACTGTAATTGTTTCCGATCCGCGAAGCACCTTTACCAGGACTTCATCACCGGGCTTCTTCTGACGCAAGGCGTATGTGAAGTCGTATAGGTTCTGGATCTTCTTCGTATCGAACTCGGTCATGATGTCGGCGGCGCGGAGTCCGGCGATGGCGGCAGGCGAACCTTCGCGAACGTCGGCGAACTTCACCCCGTTGGGGATTTCGGCGAAATCGGGAATGCTGCCGAAATAGGGGCCGTAGCCCGAACTGCCGGAAGTGCCGGCCACAGAAGATCCGGCTACGTTCGCGTCGTGCGATCCCGCCGGAGGCTTGACTCGCACGAAGAGTGGCTTTTCCGTTCCATTGGCCGTGAGGGTGAGCGCGATCTCAGCCACGAAATTCAGCAGCTTGACAGCCTCGGGCGCGTCAATCTTGTCCCAGGTATCGGTTGGCTTGTGGTAGTCGCCATGGAGACCGGAGAAAAAGAAAAGCACCGGGACCTGACGGGTGGTGAACGAGGTGTGGTCGCTCGAGCCATATCCGGTGGTGTCCGAAAAGTCGATCTTGAGCGGGTGGCGGGCAATGATCGGTTCGAGCATCGCCTTGAAACCTGCGCCCGTGCCCACGCCGCCGACAAAAACCTTGCCTTCGCGGATACGCCCGATCATGTCCATGTTCATCATGGCCGCGGCCTGTTCCAGCGGAAACGTGGGGTGATTGACGAAATAGCTCGAACCGAGCAGGCCAAGCTCCTCGCCGGCGAACGCCATGAACAAGATGCCGCGCTTCTGTTTCGGTTGGCGGGCCAGGTACCGGGCCAGTTCGATCACGCCGGAGGCTCCGGATGCATTGTCGTCGGCTCCGGGGTGAATGGTGCCCGACATCGAGGGGGCCATGGAAAACTGCTCGCCGAGCCCGAGGTGATCGTAGTGCGCGCCAATTACGACGTACTCCCTGGTTTCACCGGGAAGGTAGCCGGCCACATTGTGCACCGTCTTCACGGCGCGTTCGACATCGATATTCGCGTGTATCTGAATCGACGCCGGAAGCGCGAAAGACTGAGGGCGGAGGTCTTTGTCGATTGCGGCCTGGATTTCATCGAGATTCCTGCCGGCCGCGGCGATCCAGCGTTCGCCGGTTTCCGCTTTCATTTGAACGAAAGGGATGCCGGCATCGCCGGGGCCCGCGGCGCGCCCGAATTTCTCCATCGAGTCCGTGTCGCCGCGATGATTGGCGCGGTCATTGATCAGGATCACACCCCGTGCGCCGTGCTGCTTGGCGTTCGAAGCCTTGCTCGCAAACTGGGCGTGTTCCGTGTAGACTTTGCCCGCAAAAACACTTTTTTCGTCGTACTCCTGTGGCTCGTGGCGGAGGATGAGGACAATCTTGTCCTTGACGTCGAGTCCTTCGTAGTCGTCGTAACTGTATTCCTTGGCAGTGATCCCGTAGCCTGCGAACACAACGCCGCCGGTGAGTTTGGCTCGCGCGGAGAAGTTAAACGGAAGGAATTCCTCTTCGGATTTCAGTGTCGCGGTCTTGCCGTCTTCCTCGTACTCGAAACGGTTCGACGGGCCAAGCCTGGCATTCGTGGTTACGGAGAAGGCCTGGTAAAAACTCTTCCCGTCCACCGGGTGCAGGCCGGCGGCCTTGAACTGCTTCGCGATGTACGAAGCGGCTTTCTCAAGTTCGGGACTGCCGGTCGCACGCCCTTTCATGTTCTCCGATGCCAGGAACTTCACGTCCTCGAGAAAGCGATGGGCGTCCAACGCCGGCGCCGGGCCCTTCGCCGCGAAGGCGCCGAGTGCGGAGAGTATTACGAGGCAAATGCGCATGTTTTATTTCACCAGGGATGGTAGTTTCACTTCGCAACCACAGTCTTCGCCAGCGTTTTTCGCGGTCTTCTGATATTCGATCTCGTAATCGATCACCCGGCGCAGGTCCGGCCAACTCCGCTGGCCTTCGAGACGGCGCCCGTTGACAAACAGGGTCGGCGTCGAGGTGATGCCAAGGGCGCGGGCTTCTTCGATCGACTGGTTCACTTCGGCTTCGGTTGCCTTCGTGTCGATGCACCGGGCAAGCTGAAGGGCGTCGATCGTCTTTGTTTTTGCAAATTCCAGAACCTGATCTTTAAGCGTCTCCGGCTTGATCTCGGCCTGATGTTCGAAGATCCAATCGTGGTACTCCCAAAAGGCCCCCGGATTGAGCTTGAAAATGCAGCGGCCCGCCATGGCGGCCGCCTTGGCCCAGGGATGAATCTGCTCGAGGGGGAAATCCTTGAAGTACAGCCGCACCTCTTTCGGATAGGAACTGACAAGGTTCGAGCGGAGCATCTTGGCTTCTTCCTTGCAAAAGCTACACTGAAAATCGCTGAAGACAACGACGACGGCGGGTGCGCCGGGCGTGCCGATAGCGGGCTGGGCTTGCGTTTTCAGCTTATCGATATCCGCCTTGAACGGGTTCTGCGCGACGTTAAAAACCGTGCCGCGCATGAAGTGCTGGCCGTCCTTCGAAACGTAGAACAGCTCGTCCTGTCTCGCGTTGCCGGCCGAGGCGCGGAGTCGCACCTCCATGAGACAGGCTAGCGCGGACGGGACGGGATCCTTTATCTGGACCTGGATCTGCGGTCCCCAGACGAAAAAGTGCCGGACGTAGGCTTCAAGGGTTGCCTTGTCGAGCGCGGACGGTTTCCTGACCTGGGCCGTGGCAGCCACGCATATCGCGACGAGGGCGATCGCTCTTGAAAGGTGGGACATGATGGTGTCTTTGCTCGTTGGCCTCACATCACCGGGCCAATGCGCCACGGCACGAACTCCTGATGACCGAGCCGTTCGGCGCAGGTCTTTTCTCCTGAAGCCACGCGCAGCAGGAGGTCGAAAATTTCCTTACCCACTTCGCCGATGGACCGCTCTCCGTCGGCGATCGCACCCGCGTTCACGTCCATGTTGTCCTGCATGCGCTTGTAGGTGTGCGAATTCGTCGCAATCTTGATGACAGGGATGGACGGGAATCCGATGGCGCTGCCGCGCCCGGTCGTGAAGCAGATGAGATTGGAGCCGCCGGCGGCGAGTCCGGTGAGCGAGACGGGATCGTAGCCGGGCGTGTTCATGAAGACGAAACCCGGAGTTTCGATGCGCTCCCCGTAATCGATGGCAGCGGTCAGCGGCGAGGTGCCGGCTTTCGCCACGGCGCCGAGGGATTTTTCAAGGATGTTCGAGAGACCACCCTCTTTGTTGCCGGGAGAAGGATTATCGTCGAAGCTGCCGCCCATACGCACCAGGTACTCCTTGTACCATTTGACGAAACCGAGGAGCCTTTCGGCTACCGCGCGATTGCGCGCGCGTTTTACCAGTAGGTGCTCGGCGCCGAAGATCTCGGTGGTTTCGGCAAGCACGGCGCTCGCCCCAAGCTGCGCGAGCATGTCGGAACACACACCGAGCGCAGGGTTCGCGGTAATGCCCGAAAACGAATCCGACCCGCCGCAGTTCAGGCCGAGAATGATCTTGGACGCGGGTACCGGAACGCGCGTCTCGGCCGCCGCCTGCTCCATGAGTCCGAAAATATTCCGCCGCGCGGCATCGACGGTGGCGCGTGTTCCGCCGCTTTCCTGCAACGTCATGCCAACCAGGCGGCTGGTGCGCGGAGCATTTGGCCCCAAATAGTGATCGATCTGATTGACCTCGCAGCCGAGACCGAGAATGATCGCGGCGCAAACATTCGGGTGCGCGAGCACCCCGGCCAGCGTCCGCCGCAACTGTTCGGTGTCGGGTCCGATTGAATGCCCGCAGCCCTCCCCGTGTGGGAACGCGACGACGCCATCGATGTTGGCATTCATCTCGTCGCGGTGAAAACTCGATGCGATGAGTTCGGCGGTGTGCGCGGCGCAATTACTGGCGGCCACCACGGCGACGTAGTTCCGCGTGCCGGCCCGGCCGTCTTCACGAGGGTAGCCCATGAACGTCGGCATGTTCGCGGGTGCCGGCGGAAAAGCCACTTCACCCGTGGGGTACTCGTAGGCGAACCGCAGTTCTTCAAACGACAGGTTATGCGTATGCACGTGCTCGCCCGGAGCAATCGCCCGCTTGGCCCGGCCGATCGACTGGCCGTAGCGGTGGACAGTCTCCCCCTCCGAAATGGCGGCGACGGCGATCTTGTGCCCGGCTGGAACCGCGTTTCGAACCGTGACGGCCGCTCCATCGATGCGAAGCTCGGCGCCCGCGGACAGCGGTACACGCGCTACGGCGATGTTGTCGGAGGAGTGGAGGTGTATGGCCGAATTCTCGGCCGTGGGAAGCTTTGCGATATCAAGCAGCATGATTTTGGATTTACCTTGGTGTTGCCCTTAACGTAGCGATCTTAACGTAAAAGAACCGTTTCCGTAATCTGCTCCGCCATGTGGACGTGCAACCGCGCGCCTTCGGGATGGACCCATATGCCGCTGCCGTCGGTTGGCGCGGTGATCCGTTCGGGACCGGTAACGACGGCGAAATTCGCCGTTTCGATACCCTTGAGCAGTTTGCCGATGTGGATATGAGTGTGACATTGGGTGCGGGACTCGTCGCCATTCATGGCAAGACCCCAATCGTCTCCCCACACATCGCGGGCCTTCGCAATAGCGGCGGTCCAGATCCGTTTCTGCTCGGCTGGCGAAAACAAATGCAGACTATGCTGCATCTTTCCGTGCGCCCTGGGAAGCGCGAGCAGGCGGTTCGGCTTGCGAGGGTTGATATCTTTCAGGAAAAATACGGGCTCGTCACTGCCCTGCTTTTCCGCTTCGCGGCAGAGACTGCATTCGCGGGCTTCCATCGTTTCCGGACGCGCGAGATCGCACCCACACTGCCGGACATCCGGCGAGGCGGGCGTCAGGAAGAGGAGCAGGAAGGCGGTGAGCCGAATCCCCCGCGGTGCCATACGTTTCATTATAATTCACCCACTGCGGGCTTGAGTATTCTTTTCTTGCGCGGGGCTCGCAGCCGAGGACACCAAACTCGCCGAGGGTGCTACGGTTCCCCTGCAAGAAGTCATCGCCTGGGCCAGCTTTGGTGAGCATGCCCGGGCTATTTCTCCCGAGCGCCGAAGTTCCAAAGCTCCAGCCTGCCTATCAGGCCAACGATGCAGATCCCCAAACATATTCCGGAAGCGACGAGTCCCGCTACATCGGCGCCGTGCAGTTCCTCCACCCGCGGCTTGCCCAGATTATTCAGGAGCACCATCGCTCCCAGCAGCGTCATCATTGAGCCGGTAGACCGAGCTGCCTTTCTTCATCGACTCTCCCCCCGGCCCGCATCCAGGCCCCGAATCATTGCGACAGAAAAGCCCGGATCGTCTAACGCCACCCTGCCAGGTGGAATGTGACCGGCCTGCACTCCACCGGTTCCTCGATCAACTACGCAAAGGGGGCCTCGGCACGCGAACTCAATCGCGCCGGATGAGGTCTACTTAGACCTTTCGCCGGAGAGACGCCGGTACGCGATCTTTCTCAGACCCGCAGCCGTCGAGTAGGAGGCAAACCCGAGTGGTATGTTCCGGTCGATCTCACCCGGGCGAAGCCCAACGCGCCGCCCGGTGATCTCAGCATCGATAGCCGGCTGGCCGTCGATCCAGGCTTGAATACGGCGTTCCGTAACCACCAACCGGAAAGCATACCAGCGGCCCGTCACGAAATCACGCACGGTTGAAGTATCATTTTCGGAAGCATCATCGCCGTCCAGACTCGACAGTCCCACTACTGAGCCGCCCCAACCCCCATTGATCCACGAGCAGAACGATCCGTTGACGGGAAACGTGATTCCCGCAAAAAAATCGTTCCCCTCCAACCGCGCGGCTTCGAAGCGGATTTCATAGCCGGACT
This sequence comes from Acidobacteriota bacterium, assembly GCA_005808865.1. Taxonomy (GTDB): domain Bacteria; phylum Acidobacteriota; class Terriglobia; order Bryobacterales; family Bryobacteraceae; genus SYKU01. The sequence goes on along the minus strand of SYKU01000181.1, from coordinate 28,407 downwards.
TTGGAAACTCGCCTGTCCAGGTGATCCCGGTCAGGCGCCCTTTACCGATCGTGATCACCCCGTCCTTGACTTGCACGGCGGCGCGCCCACTGAACGGTGCTTCCCTCCAGCCGCTGAGAGAAGTGCCGTCGAACAAAGAAATCCACTCGCCCGTAGCGGCCAAAGTCTGGCCGGCAATAGTACCGGCCACTCCACCGAGCAGGGCGGCGGCTAACGCGTAGCCCCCAGCGATACTCACGGATCCATTATGCGACGGCAAACTGCCCGAATGCGCGTCGAATCTGATTCGGACAAGTACTCTCACTCGGGGACAACCGCCGCGGCGACATCGCGGATGAGGGCCAATACTTCGCCGCCAACCGGTGTGACCACAAGACACGCACGGCCTACCGGCTAATTTCCCTACACGACCTTGCCTTCAATGCTTCCGGAAATCGCCGGAGTGAACGGATACCAGCGCGAGTTCGTGTTTTCCGGTTCGAATCGGGCGCGTGATAAGCTATGCGTTTCATCCCGGCATCGCCGGGCAGGAGCGAATCAATGAACGTCCACATTTGTCTTCTCAGCCTCGCGCTCGTGGCGGCCGTCGATCTGGCTGGCCAGATGAATTGCGATCTGAAAGCGTATAAGGAGCAGCCCGGGCTCACCGCGCGGCTCTCGGGCGAAGCACTTGAACTTGAATGGCAGGGAGCGGCTGGGACGCAACTACGCGCGAACTTCGGAATCGCCGGCGGGCAGCCGGTCGTGCGCGAACTCGCAGTCATGAAACAGGGTGGAAACTGGGCGCCGCTTGGACGGGACCTCACGCCGGACTTCCACGTTACGACGGGGAAGCGCCGGATTTCCGAACAGCAGCTACAGCCGCTTCGCGCGCTGGGGCGCATGGACCCAGCCTACCTCGAAGAGCAGAAGTGGAATGTTTTCTGGGATTCGCCGCTGAGCGTGCCCGGAGTAACCCGGACCAATCCGGGATTGCCGAGAAAGCCTGAGGAGATCCGCCGTGACGGCGTTAAGTACCAGATCTCGGGCTGCGAGGTAAAGACGGACGGCGCGCGCCTTGAAGTCACGTTTCCCGGCGTGACGCTGGGCATCTTTTCAGGGCGGCTGGTGTTCACGGCGTACAAGGGAACAAACCTGCTTCGCCAGGAAATCGTCGCGAAGACGGAAGAGCCCTCCGTGGCCTACAAGTACCACGCGGGACTAAAGGGCTTCCGCACGAACGCAGTTTCGCGTGTCACCTGGCAGGACACGTCGCGGAGTTGGCAGAAGTATGAGTTTGGCGGCGCGGTCAACCAGGACCCGGTGGCGTTGCGGGCCCGCAACCGGATGGCGATAATCGAGTCGAACAACGGATCTCTCGCCTACTTCCCTCCGCCGCATAAATTCTTTTTCGCACGCGAGATTGAATTGAACCTGGGATACGTGTGGTTCCGGAAGGACGGCGCGGACACTTTCTCCGCCGGAATCCGGCATGGCGACCGGGAGGAGGGCTACCGCCCCTACGGTGTTTCCGACGCGCAGTGGAACAAGCGCGTGAGTCAGGCGCGGAGCTTCGCACAGGCGAATTTCGCGCTCTATAATGCGCCGCCGGGAACTTGGCAGCGGATGGCCGTCTATTACTACCTCAGTCCGGCCAATGCGCGCGCCGCGCAAACGGCGGTGCTGGCCTTTACCCACGGCGACACCTATAAGCGGTTGCCCGGCTATCAGGTGGCTGTGAGCCACTTCCACACTCATTTCAACGAGATGCTCTCGGACGCCGGCACGATCGACGCGCAGCCCACGTGGCTTCCCGTCTTTCGCTCGCTCGGGATCAACATCGCGATGATGTCGGATTTCCACGGCGACGGCCATGCGATGGATCCGGGACCGCTGCGGTTCGCGGACCAGCAGACCTACTTCGACGGCTGCCGCCGCCATTCCGACAAGGAATTCCTGATCATGCCGGGAGAAGAGCCGGACGCGTTTTTCGGCGGGCATTACACGATGGTTTTTCCAAAGCCTGTGTTCTGGAGCCATGTCCGGAATGAAGGCCAGAAGTTCGAGGAGATGGACCCGAAATATGGCAAGGTCTATCACGTGGGCAACGCCGCCGAGGAGTTGGCGATGTTGCGCAATGAAGGCGGGTTCGTCTGGCAGGCTCACCCGCGCACCAAGGGATCGAGCGGCTACCCCGAGGCGATTCGCGAGACGGAGTATTTCCGCAGCGACCGGTACCTGGGCGCTTCGTATCAGTCGCTGCCCGTCGATCAGTCTGAGAAGCGCATTTGCGAGAAGCGCTGCTTCGGAGTGCTTGACGACATGAACAACTGGGGCGCGCCCAAGTATCTTTTCGCTGAAGGCGACACGTATGCCAAGTATCCGGACGACGACACCTACAGCCACCTGCTGGTGAACTACGTGAAGCTCGCGAAGCTGCCCGCTTTCGACGATAGTTGGAAGCCGCTGTTTGGAGCGCTGCGCGCGGGCGATTTCTTCGTCACAAGCGGCGAGGTGCTTATCAGGAACTCGGCAATCGAAGGGACGGGCGCGAAGCGGACGGTGGTTGCGGATGTCGAATGGACATTCCCTCTGGAGTTCGTGGAGGTCGTGTGGGGAAACGGGGACAAGATCGAGCGGAAGGAGATTCCGGCGACGCAGTATCCCGCGTTCGGAAACCAGCGATTCCGCATTCCGTTCGATGCCGGCGGGAATAAGTGGGTCCGGTTCGCGGTGTGGGATTCGGCGGGTAACGGCGCATTCACGCAGCCGGTGCATTTGAAATAGCGTAGCGGTTCACGCCTGGTTCCGGCCGCGGCGCCGGATTCGTTGAAATCTGGACCAACGACGGCGCATGCCGGCCTGCCGGCTGGGGAGTCGATTACATTTCAGATCGACGCGCACGGCGGCCATGACGGATGTGCAAGACGTATACTGTGGAACCTTCGATGGTGAACAGAATCCGGTATACATGCGGCGTACGGCCATAGAGCAGGTGTCGCACCTCGAAGGGAAACTCCGTATTCTCGGGAGCCAGAGGGCAGCGGAGCGGCATGTTCGCAAGCGACGCAATGGCGTCTTCGAGCCCCAGAAACCAGCGGAGACCGGCATCCCCGGCAAACCGGGATACCAGCCATTCCAGGATTGATGCCGCATCCTCATCGGCCTGTGCCGAGGTTTCAACCAGGAATGCCATGCTTCCGGCGAAGGCGGGCAAATAATTCGGCGGCGGGACGGGTACGTCCGGCTTTTACATCCTCATAGCCACAGCGGATTCCTTCAACGGCTTCCGCAAAGTCCTGGCGTTCCCATTCCAGATAGACGGCCACCGCGTCATCGAGGGCGGAGGCTGGATCTTGCCCGCGCCGATGGGCGTATTCCTCCAATTGCGCTCTTCGTTCCGGCTTGAGTTGTATCGTGTCCATGACCGGCCCCTCTTTTGATCCTAGCTCGAAATGATGGCTTCTGTCTGAGCTTGTTGCGCGACTTGCGCGACTTCGCAACCAGCGCTCAAGGCTGTGATGCCAAACAACGTAACGGCGCGCCCATAGTCGGGATCTCTTTCAAAGTCGATATCGAGGCCTTTGAATGGCGACGCCGCGAACAGTTGCGCGCGCATTTTCCGGCCCGCCAGCCCACCGGGGCAGCCGTGGTAGCCGGCGAGCATAATGGATAGTGCGCCATTGTGTACTCTAGTTAAAGAGGCTCTGTTATGGCGAATCTCGACTGGTCACAATGCCCCGCAGTGGAAAGCGTGCCGGATCGGCGTAATGGCGCGTGGGTGTTCCGCGATACCCGAATGCCGGTCGCGACGGTCTTTGAAAACCTCGAAGTGGGTTCGAGCATCGAGGAAATCATCGAGCAGTACGATGTCACTCGAGAGCAAATTCAAGCGGTTCTTGAGTTTGCCGCCCGCAGCCTCGACGCCCCGCCGGTTCCCGCCGGTACGGCTTGCAGGTCCGATGCGCATCCTGTTTGATCAAGGCGTACCAAGAGGCCTTACCGCGTCGCTCGGAGGCCACAGTGTCACCGAGACAAGAAAACTTGGATGGGAAAGAATTTCAAACGGAGATCTGCTTACGCTGGCTGAGGACGCGGGTTTCGAAGTGATGGTTACGACCGGCAAGAACGTGCGCTATCAACAGAATCTTGTCGGCCGGACCATCTCTAATGGTGGTTCTTGGGAACTCGCCTTGGTGCCGCCGCGCCCGGACGGAAACAGAAACGCATGCCACGCGAGAAGGCGTTCGGCGGTGAGCGCCCGACCGTAGTGCCGTCGCGTCCAGCATCATTTCAACGACGCCTTCAACATTGCGGTCTGCCGGCGCGGGGTGGCCGCCGCGCGGGGAAGAGTTGAGGGCCTGCAGTTTGCCATCCGGTAGGGACCAAAGCTTGACGGTTTTATCAAAGTAACCATGGCCGTTTTCGCCAGGCCGGCCATAGAAGAAAACCTTCGACCACGGGTTATCTTCGGAGAAGACTTCGTAGCAAGACGATACGTTGCCGTCGGGCGAGAGCGCGAAGGTATCCTGTGTAATGCCGCAGAAGTGGTTGCCTATCGTTCCCACGCGCGCCGCGGAGAAGAATATCTCGCGCCCGTGCCGCGTTGCCCGCTCCTGCGAGAGCCGGTACGCGGCGATGAAACCCTCGGTTTCCGCCGACGGCTTGTCGCGCCAGCGCCCAAGCTGGTAGGCGGGCTCCACCTGAATGCGCCGGGTGCCAAAGTGCTCGCAGATGTACTCCACCGAGTCAGGGAGTTGTTCGATCTGGTCGGCGGTTACCGTTACGCGGATACCATACGAATAGCCGGCGGCGTCGAAGCGGCTGAGGGTATGCATCACCCTTTCGCTCGACCCCTGGCCCAGCACGGTGAGGCGGTGGCGATCATGAGCCGAAGGGAGGCCGTCGAAGGAGACGCTGACGCCGCCTTTTAGGTTCGCGACAATCCAATCGATCTGGTCGTCGCGCAAAACGCCGTTGCTGGCCGCGGAGGCGGACGGTTCGGCGAGACCCAGTTCCGCCGCCCGCGCGCGGGCGTACTCGAGCGACCCGGTCATCACGCGTCAGTTGGCGCTGGGCTCGCCGCCGCCGTGATAGTTGATCTCGAAGGCCGGGACTTGCTTGCGGACGGCGTTGGCGGCGACAAAGTCGATGCCGCGCCGCGCCACGTCGAGCGGCATGGATTTGACCGGCGTGTCGCCCGCGGAGGCATAGCAGTAGGTGCACCGAAGGTTACAGGCGGTGGTGAGGAAGAGCGTGACGGAGGTGGCCTCGGGAACGCCTTCGAAGGAGGTGATGGGCAGCGTCTCGGGGCCGCCGTCGACGATCTCCAGGCGGCGCAGGAATTCGACGAGAGCGCCGTCGGGGTCGGCTTCGGCGTCGAAGCGGCCGTCCTGGAGCGCGGCCAGGAAATTCACCAGATGGGAGTTGGCGACGAAGGCAGCCTGCCGCAGGGGAGCGTAGACGAGGAATCGTCCCGGTTCGAGCGGAACGGTAAAGATTTCGGCCCAAAGGACGGGAGGCATGGCACAACTCCTTGGGTTCGGCTGAGCTGAGAACAAATCGTACCACAGTATTCGTTAGACCTGCTGGTATCGGGTGATTTCGGTGATTTCAAGCGGACGGTGCATTTAGCGGACGGTGCATTTGAAGTAGCGAAATTCCATGCAAGCGTCCCTCTGCTAAGGAGTTCGCTGAAAGGGATGTGTTACACTGTGACACATGAGATCGTCCACGATACGCGAACTCCATCTCAAGACCAGCGAAATCGTCCGTCAGGTGGTCGAGGGGGAATCTTTCATTATTGAGAAGCGCGGCGTCCCGGTAGCTGAGATTCGCCCCATGTCCAACCGGCCCACGCCCCGCATGCCGGATCGCGAGGCCCTGATCATGAGTGAATCCGAGACCATGGATAGCGGTCTGATTCTTGAGCAGGACCGGACTTGAGGTTGTATTTCGACACAGCCTACCTGGGCAAGTGATATTGGAATGAGCCGGCTGGGAAGTTGGTCCGGGAGTTGGCACGGGGGGCTGAGGGACTCTATTCGTCGGCGATCTGCATTGCCGAGGTGGCCTGTCTCGCGCATCGCAAGGTTCGCGAAGGACCAACCACTCCGGCAGCCGCTGCGGTGAAAAGGGATTTGTTTCTGGATGACGTGAAAACTGGCGTCATAACGGCTTTGCCTGTGACCGACCGGTTGTTGCGACGAGTCGAGGCGGTGACGCGTGCTCTGCCGTCATCGTGTTTTCTGCGCACGTTCGATGCGCTCCACTTGGTTTCCGCCGCGGATGCCGGATTCGTTGAAATCTGGACCAACGACCGGCACATGCTGGCTGCCGCGCCTCACTTCGGATTGGCGGGCCGTTCCGTCTGACAGCGCGGCTACCTCAGTCGAGCGCTTCCGGATCGAGCGCGATGTTCTTCTCACCTGCCATCCCCATCGACGACAACACTGGCGGCGCGGCCAACTTTCATTTACGGCTACGAGAAGGATTTGCCGCCCATCAATCCGAACGATAAGGGGCACTATCATCCGGAAGGAGCCTGATACCGGCTCATCATGAAGGTGCAGATCCGCTATCCGGTGGAATCGAAGGGCGTGATTATTACCAGCAAAGGGGACGTCGTCTACGTGTCGAAGTTCACCTTCCACGCGCCCCGCTGGCATGGACCGGGAGCGTCGTGCCGCCTTGCCATGAACGGCTACCCGTACATCGCGCACTTGTTCGAGCCGGTCCCACCGGAATAGGCGGATCAGGGCCGCAGGGCGCGCGATTGAAGCGTTCAAGCTGCCGTGCGCGGCCGAACCTGCTTCTCGACCGCTTTCAGATTCCGATATTCGGCGAGACGAAGGTCATAAAGGGACTGGAGGTTCAGCCAGAACTCGGGCGAAGTACCCAGGTAGCGCGCAAGCCGCAGGGCCGTATCCGCGGTAATTCCGCGGCGCACAAGAACGATGTCGTTCAGGCGGCTGGCGTGAATGCCCAGATCGGCGGCCAGTTTGTTAACGGTGGTTTCCAGGGAAGGCAAGACGGCCTCTTTGATTGTCCGTCCCGGATGAAGTGCTTCAATCATTTCCTTGCGCATATCTTTACCTTGTATCGCTAGTGATAGTCCACGATTTCCACGTGATGGGCCCCGCCATCCACCCACTCGAAACAGACCCGATAACGATCATTGATACGGATGGCATGCCGGCCTTCCCGATCACCCTTAAGCGCTTCGAGCGAATTACCCGCGCCCCGGAGGTCGCTCAAGCTCGTCGCGGAGTGCAGTTGCTGAAGCCTCCTGACCGCGACTTTCTCGACCACCTGAAACCGGTAGGCAGCAAGCCTCAGTCGAGCGCTTCGGGCTCGAGCGCGATGTTCTTCTCGCCTGCCATCTTTCTCTCCCAGTATTTTCGCAGCCAGGCTTCCCAGTTCTTGCCGGCAGCGGTGTCGCGGCCCGTGAACGCCAGGCCCGCGATATCGGAATAGGGAATGGATAGCTTTTCCGTCGAATCCTTGGGATAGATTCGTACCGCCGATTCGGCTAGCGTCGCGCCCGTGCGGCGGTCGAAGACGTATCCCTCGATCACCGCGCCGCACTTCCGTGTGATGGTCACGTCACCGCGGTAGTTGAACGCCTTTTCGAACGCATCGCGAATCTCATCCTCCGAAGCCAATTCCGGAATCCAGCCCTCAAGTTGCTCGCGATCCGCGGACGGCGCGACTTCCAGGGTCTCCGGATCCATCGCCGGATTTAGCGTCACGGCTGAGTATTCTCCAGCGCCCGCGCACCCTCGATCCGCACCAGCGGATTGAACCCGAACACGGGCTTGACCGGCTCGTTCAAGGCCGCTAGCGCCGCCCGGTTCCGGTAGCGCGTGAAGAACGTAGCCCGCGCCGTCGCCATCAGTCCCCGCATTGAACTGAACGTATGGTTCACGGCCGAGGCTTCGTACCCGCTATGCACCATGCAGTTGGCGCACTTGGGATTTCCAGACTCCGTCCCGTAGTGCTCCCATTCCGTTGCGTCGAGCAACTCCTGGAAAGTTTCCGCGTACCCGTCCTGCAACAGGTAGCAAGGCTTCTGCCAGCCGAACAGATTGTAGGTCGGCATGCCCCACGGGGTGCAGGAATAGTGCCGTTTACCCATCAGGAATTCGAGGAACAGCGGCGACATGTTGAATCGCCACTCCGGCTTGCGGTTCGAGAGAATCGCGTTGAACAAGCGGCGTGTGCGGGCGCGGCCGAGGAAATGCTGTTGATCGGGGGCCTTCTCGTACGAATATCCCGGTGAAACCGTCATCCCCTCGACGCCCAGTTCCATCATCTCGTCGAAGTACGCGCGGACGCTCACAGGATCGGTTCCGTCGAACAAGGTTGCGTTCGTCGTTACCCGGAATCCACGCTTCAGCGCTTCCCTGATGCCATCCACGGCCTCGTCGTATCCGCCCTCCTTGCATACGGAAAAATCGTGGTGCTCTTTCTGCCCGTCCATGTGGACATTGAACGTGAGGTATTTGCTCGGCGTGAAGAGGCCAATTTTTTCTTTCAGGAGCAGTGCGTTCGTGCAGAGATAAATGTACTTCTTGCGCGCCACAAGCCCTTCGACGATTTTGTGGATCTCCGGGTGCATCAGCGGTTCACCGCCGGGGATGGCGACTACGGGAGTGCCGCACTCGTCCACCGCTTTCATGCACTCCTCCGGCGAAAGGTCGCGCTTGAGGATGTGAGCGGGATACTGAATCTTGCCGCATCCGGCGCATGCGAGGTTGCAGCGGAAAAGCGGTTCGAGCATCATTACGAGCGGATAGCGCCTTCGCCCCGCGAGCTTCTGCCGCAGGACGTAGGCTGCCACGGTCCACATTTGGGAAACAGGCACGCTCATGTGTATTCTCTGTGAATTTTCTAGTATACCGGACGATACCGCCGCTTGAATTCCTCACGCGTGGCAAAGCTGTCCCGGTCGAGCGAACGGTCGACGGCCAGTACGCCGTCCAGATGATCCATCTCATGCTGAAGCAACTCGGAAAGGGCTCCCGATGCCGCGACGGTGCGCGCTTCCCCACGCTCGTCCGTGTACCGCACCGCGACCGATTCGTGCCGCGAAACCCGCACCATCAAATCGGGAAACGAGAAGCAGTCGTCCCACAATTCGAAGCGGCTCTCACTCTGGAATTCGTAGACCGGGTTATGCAAACAGTAGGAAGTTCCCTCGAACTCGATATATATTAGTCGTGTCGGCTCCCCGATCTGTATGGCGCTGATGCCGCGTCCAAAACCGTGAGCGCGGCGAAACTCGTGAAGGGTGTCGCGCAAGTCCAGAACGATCGATCTCGCAGCCGCTGGATGGGAAACGGGAGAGGAAACGGCGCGCAGCAGAGGGTCTCCGAGCTGAAGAATTCTTCGGGCGGGCATTATCATCTATGAAAATATCATCCAAAGCGCCTTGCCGCGTGGACATGGCCGGCGGAACACTCGACATCTGGCCGCTGTATCTCTATCACGCCAACGCGGTCACGGTGAATTTTGCCGTGGACCGCTACGCGAGTTGCGTGATCGAAGCGCGGAACGATTCTAAAATCGTGCTGCGGTCGCAGGACCTTGCCGGCGAGGAGACCTTCGACTCGCTTGACACCTTGCGCAACGCGAAAAAGTACAAACTGCCTCTGCTTGCCTATGTCGTGAAGTACTTCGCGCCCTTGACGGGAATCGAGCTTTCAACAAACTCGGAGGCTCCCGCGGGAGCGGGCATTTCCGGCAGTTCCACGCTCATCATCGCGCTGTCGAGCGCGCTCAACAAGTTGACGGGCGCCGGGTGGACGCTCGAAAAACTCCGGGAGATTGCGCAGAACATCGAGGCGCAGATCATTCGCGTGCCCACAGGCGCGCAGGACTACTATCCGGCCATGTATGGCGGCGTGGGCGCGATCGAACTCAGCGAGGCCGGCATCCTGCGAAAACCAGTCAACGTGGATCTCGAAGATCTCAATTCGCGCATCGTTCTCGCTTACACCGGAGAGCCGCGAAACTCGGGCATCAACAACTGGGAAGTCACCAAGGCGCATATTGACGGCAACAAAGCCGTCCAAAGGAATTTCGACCGCATCGCTGCAATCTCCTATGCCATGCGCGCGGCCCTCGAACGCGCCGATTGGATCGAGGTGGCCAGACTGCTCCGCGAAGAGTGGTTGAATCGCAAGCGCAACGCACCTGGCATCACAACGCCGTTGATCGACCGTCTGGTGGAAGTGACCCGGCGCGCGGGATCGGCCGGCGCCAAAGTCTGCGGAGCGGGGGGCGGCGGATGCGTGCTCTTCCTCGTCCAGCCTGACCGGAAGGCGCGCGTCTCCGAGGCAATTGAGCGCGAAGGCGCTTCCGTGTTGCCCGTCAAAGTCGCCCCGCGCGGGGTTCAGGTCACCGTTTCGAAATAGATGGATCGCGCGAAGCAGGTTCCGCTCTCCGTTGGGATGTATGTCCTGGTGTGGGTGGTTTGCCTGAAGACGCTTGCGCCCATCGTCGCCTGGATCGGCAATTCGTTCGCCGCGCTCGCCGTCACCGGCTTTCTGGCCGCGCTTGCCTGCAACGCCTGCGGCATGGTCCTTTATCAGAAACGGCGGCTGGTCGCGATCGGGCTTCATTGGAATGCGGCTTCAGCCAGGAACGCCGCGCTTGGTATCGCCGGCGGTGCGGGTTCCGCGTCGATGGTAATCGGCATACCCTTGTTAACGGGAGCGGCTCGCCTTCGGACCGTCGCGAACGAGGACGCCACTTGGGCGACCGCCGTCTTCGTGATCGCGCTCCTCGCCTTCGGCGCGGCCGGAGAAGAGATGTTCTTCCGTGGATATGGTTTTCAGGTTTTACTCAGGGCCTTTGGACCGTGGACCACTGTCGTTCCGGTCGGCGTGATTTTCGCCCTGATGCATGCGGCGAATCCGGCGTCGACGCCGCTCGCGATCGCCAACACGGCCGGTTTCGGAATCCTTTTCGGCTACTCCTTTCTGCGCAGTGGCGATCTTTGGCTTCCGATCGGGTTGCACTTCGGATGGAACCTGACGCTTCCTGTCTTCGGCGTGAATATCAGTGGGTTTACAATGGGATTTACGAACTACACCGTCGAGTGGACCGCGGGGCCGTTGTGGAGCGGAGGCGACTACGGCGTGGAAGGGAGCACCCTGACCAGTGCCGTGCTGTTCCTTCTGGCAGCGTTCGTCCGGCGTGCTCCGGTGCTGCGGCAAAAGGTTCAGTTGCTGGAGGAGGCATAGATATGCGTGTCCCGGCGTTGTTGATAGCAGCGCTTCTCCTTTCGGCGCGCGCCCCGGCATCCGACAAGCTCAGTTTCGACGAGCGCGTCGAAGTGGTGCGCGGGCTGATGGCCGAGTTCGCCACCGTCAAAGCGCCTTTGCCCCGTTCGAAGAAGCCGCTGCCGTTCGAAGCTGCTGGCTCCTACGACAGGAAACACTGGGACGATGCGGGCAAGGAACTGGGCCCTGCCGCGCGCGTCGGCGATCTGATTCAGATCACCAAAGTAACAATCGAGAGCGATAAAATCCTTCTCGAAATCAACGGTGGTATCAAGGGCGGCCGCAAGTGGTATGACCGGGTGGAAGTCGGTATGGGCAACCGCTCGACGCCGATCGGCCAGTCTGGAGCTGCGCTCGCCGGTACCGCGATCGAACTGCTGTTTCACAAACCCGTGCCGGCGATGAAGGCGTCGAGTATCAAGAAGATCCTCGCCCCCGTGCTCGATTTCGAGAAGCGCTCGGCCACCGAGCTTTACGCGGAGAGCCTCCCGCCCGAGATACAGAAAGCGATCAAGGAGAAGCGCGCGCAGGCCGGCATGAATCGCGAGCAAGTGCTCCTCTCCCTCGGTCACCCCGTGAGGAAGACGAGAGAGACCAAGGATGGCGTGGAGCTTGAGGATTGGATCTACGGTCAGGCTCCGGGCCGCATCCTGTTCGTCATCTTCGAGGGTAATAAGGTAGTGAAAACCAAGGAAAGCTATGCAGGATTGGGCGCGGAAGCCGCCGCGCCGCTGCCTCCAAAATGAAAATCGCCAAAGTTCAGTCATTTCTGCTGTCGTATCCGTTCGCCGAACCCATCAAACTCCCCTTCCATGGCGGTGAGCGGACCATCCTGAAGCGCGACGCCATGTTCACGCGGATTGAAACGTCGAATGGTCTTGCCGGGTACGCGCCGGGCGCGGCCGGCGAGAAGGCGCACCAGACAGTTCAGACCGTTATCGCGCCTTTTCTCGAAGGCCGGACGCTCAGCGATCCGGATGCGCTCCGCGTCCAGTTCATGCAGGGCCCGGGCCGGGATGGGGAAGTCGCCAAGCTGTACTGTGCCGTTGAAGTCGCACTGTACGACCTGGTGGCGAAGGCCCACGGCGTTCCCATTTCTGAACTGCTAGGGGGACGCGTTCGCGACCGTATCCGCCTCTACGGAAGCGCGGGCATGTATCAGTCGCCCGCAGGCTACGCCGAGGAGGCCGCCGCCATTGCCGCTCTTGGCTACCGCGGTTATAAAATGCGCCCCGCGCTCGGGCCGGACGCCGATCTTGAAGCAGTCCGCCTCATGCGCGAAGCGGTAGGACCGGATGTCGATCTGATGGTGGACGCCCATAGCTGGTGGCGTATGGGCGACAACAGCTACAGCTACGAGACGGTGGAGCGCCTCGCGGGCGAAATGGGGCGATTCGGCATCGCCTGGCTTGAGGAACCGATGCCGCCCGACGATCACGAAGCCTATATCCGCCTGAAGGAAAGAGACCTCGTGCCGCTTGCGAGCGGCGAACATGAACCCAACGAAGACCGCTTTCTCGATCTGATCGGGAGCGGCAGCGTTGACTACGTTCAGATGGACGTCTGCTGCCAGGGCGGATTCGCGATGGCGCGTCGCCTGTTTAGCGCTATCGCCCGCCACGGACAGCGCTTCGCTTTCCATAGCTGGGGGACTGCGCTCGAAGTCCTGGCGGCCGCGCACCTGGGCGTCTGCTGGCCGGACACCGTTGTCGAGTGGCTGGAGTATCCCATCTACTCGACGCCCACGCTTCGCAGCATGTACGAATTTCCGCTGGCGGCGGAAATCCTGAAGGAACCGCTCACGATTGAAAACGGAGATCTCATAGTCCCGCGAGGAGCGGGGTTGGGCATTGACGTCGACGAATCCATCGTGGATCGCTATCCGTGGATTCCCGGTCCGTGGTCATACTTCCGGACCGATTCGCCCGCGGAGACCTGGGCGGTGACCTCGGACCATAGCGTAAAGTTCGAAGGCGTGAAGTAGAACGCAAGGCCGGGCGCAGCCCTGGCTCAGATGTTTAGGCGCGCCATTTCCGGAATACCTCGGGTCTGATCCTGATGTCGCGTAGCGGCCAACCCTTATCGCGCATTGAGTTTGCACTAACCTATCCAATTGGTTAGAATCAGCTCAGCCTCTGAATCTGGATAAGGAGTATTACGCTCATGATTCGACTCGATGCCGACAAACCGGTTGAGTTCTGTGACGGCCTGCGACGCCGCGATTTTCTGCACGCCGGATCTCTTCCCCTTCTGGGTCTCGGGCTGCCGCAATTCTTCGCAGCCAAGGCGCTGGCCGCGAAGCAGGAGATCTCCCCCAAAGAGACAAACTGCATCATGCTCTTTCTCGTCGGCGGTCCCTCGCAGCTCGACACATGGGACATGAAGCCGAACGCGCCGGCCGAAATTCGCGGACCGTACAAGCCCATCAGGACGAACGTTTCCGGCATTGAGATCTCCGAAAATTTCCCCCGCATGGCGAAGCACGCGGATAAGTTCGCGCTCATCCGCAGCGTGTACCACACCGCCGCGGCCGTTCACGACACCGGGCACCAGATGATGCAGACCGGACGCCTTTTCCAGGGCGGGATCGAACATCCGCACATGGGCTGCGTGCTCGGCAAGGTGCGCGGGCCGAAGGGCGATGTTCCGCCGCACGTGCTGCTGCCGCGTCCAATCGGGAACACCGGCGGCAACATGCCGCATGGGCAGAACGCCGGTTTCCTCGGCAAGCAGTTCGACCCGTTCGTTCTGAACGCGGACCCGTCCGACCCGAACTTCAGAGTGCCGGACATGCTGCCGCCCGATTACCTCTCCGCATTGCGCGTCGATCGCCGTAAGAACTGGCGCGAGATGGTGGACAGGACCGTAAGCAAATTTGAAACTTCCGCCGACGCCCGGCTGCTCGATTCCACTTTCCATCAGGCCTACACGCTGATGTCCTCGCAAAAGGCGCGCGAGGCCTTCGAGCTTTCGCGTGAGCCGGAGAAGGTTCGCGAAAAATACGGGCTCAACCGCTTTGGGCAGAGTTGCCTGCTCGCCCGCCGCCTGATCGAAGCCGGTGTGCGCTTCGTCACGGTCAACATGTTTGAAACCGTTTTCGACGAGATCACGTGGGATATTCACGGATCGAAGCCCTTCAGCCCGATCAGTTGTTATCGCGATCTGGTGGGGCCAATGTTCGACATGGCCTACAGTTCGCTGCTTGAGGATTTGCAGGATCGCCGCCTTCTCGGTGACACGATGGTGGTTGCGACCGGCGAGTTCGGACGCACCCCGAAGATCAACCCGGCCGGCGGACGGGACCACTGGCCGCAGTGCTGGACCATGTCGATGGCCGGCGGCGGGATTAAGGGCGGCCAGGTGATCGGCGCCTCCGACGAGATCGGCGCTCTTCCGAAGGACCGTCCCGTCACGCCCGCGCAAGTGGCTGCGACCGTCTATCACGGTCTGGGACTGCCGATGAATTTCGAATTGCCCGGTGCGCAGGGACGTCCGATTCCGCTGGTCGAGTCCGGCGTCGAGCCGATTCGTGAACTGTATAGCTGACGCTGGATTTCCATGAAGCCGACACTTATTGTATTGGCGCTCGGTGGCATTGCGCTTGCCGCTCCAAGCCTCTCGATTCTTCCGCCGCAGGTGGATCTCACCGGGCCCGAAGCGCTCCATCAACTGCTGGCCGAGGCCACCGTCGATAGCCATCAGGAGGACTGGACGCGTAATGCGAAATGGTCCTCGTCGAATCCGAAAGTGGCGAGTGTGGATGCCTCCGGTCTCTTGCGGCCGGTCGCCGACGGGCAGGTCACCATCACTGCCACGGCGAACGGTGCGTCGGCATCCGCCACCGTCCGGGTGAAAGGAGCGCAGTCGCCCTTTACCTGGAGTTTTCGGAATCATGTAATTCCCGTCCTGACGAAGGCCGGCTGTAATCAGGGCGCCTGCCACGGAGCGCTCGCCGGCAAGAACGGTTTCAAGCTCACGCTGCGCGGATACGATCCAGAGGTGGATTTCGACACGCTTACGCGCCAGGCGAACGGGCGCCGTGTTTCGCTCGCCGAGCCGTCGAGCAGCCTGATGCTTCTCAAACCGGCAGGCGCGGCCCCGCACGGCGGCGGCAAACGCTTCGATACGGATTCGCTCGAATATCGCGTGCTCGCCGAATGGATCGCGTCTGGAACGCCACCGCCCTCCGACAAGGACACGCAGATTACCGGCCTCGAAGTGTTTCCCGCGAACGCCACACTCGCGCCGGGCGGCGAACAACAGTTGGTGGTGCGGGCAAAGTACTCCGATGGCCAGGTTCAGGACGTCACGCGGTGGGTGAAGTTCGCTACAAGCGACGAAGGCGTAGCGGGTGTGGACGACTTGGGCCATGTCAAGATGAACGGCAGCGGCGAGGCCGCGATAACTCTCTATTATTCGAGCCGCGTCCTCTATTCGCGGGTGAGCGTGCCTTTCGCGGGCGCTGTTTCGGCCGATGCGTATTCGAAGTTCGAGCGGCGCAACTTCATCGACGATCTGACGCTCGCGAAGTGGAAGACTCTCAACATCGCGCCCTCTTCCCGTGCGGCCGATTCCACGTTCATCCGGCGGGCGTTTCTCGATGCGGCCGGAATACTGCCGACCGCGGAAGAGGTGGAATCGTTCCTCGCGGACAAGCGCGCGGACAAGCGCGCGAAGCTGGTGGATAGCCTCCTTGAGCGCGATGAGTACGTGGATTATTGGAGCTACAAGTGGTCCGACCTGATGCTCGTCTCGAGCCGCCGCTTGCGGCCGAACGCGATGTGGTCCTTCTACAATTGGATTCGCGACGGCGTAAAGCAGAACAAGCCGTGGGACCAGTTCGCTCGCGAAATTTTCACCGCATCCGGGAATTCGAAGCAGATGGGCGCGCTCAACTACTTCGTCCTGCACAAAGATCCGATCGACCTGAGTGAGAACGCGACGCTGGCCTTTCTCGGACAGCGCATCACTTGTGCGCGCTGCCACAATCATCCTCTCGAAAAGTGGACGCAGAAGCAGTATTACCAGATGGCGAATCTGTTCTCGCGCATCGGTATCAAGAACGGAAGCGAAGCCGGTGATTCTATCGTCTTCGCCAAGGCCGCCGGTGACGTCAACCATCCGCGGCTGCTGAAGCCGCTCCCGCCCACGCCGCTCGACGGCATTCCGATGGATCTCGATTCCACCTCCGACCGCCGTGCGCATTTCGCCAAATGGCTTACGAGTCCGGACAATGCGTATTTCTCCCGGGCGCTGGTCAACCGCGTGTGGGCGAATTTTATGGGTCGCGGTCTGGTGGACCCGGTGGACGACGTCCGTGCGACGAATCCGGCGTCGAACGAAGATCTGTTCTCGGCGCTCGCGAAGGATTTCTCGTCGAACGGCTTCGACGTGAAGCGGCTGATCCGGAACATCATGAACTCGGGCGCGTATCAGCTTGCCTCCGAGGCGAACGCGACGAATCAGAACGACAACAAGTATTACTCCAAGTACATCGTGAAGCGGCTGCCCGCGGAAGTATTGCTCGATACCATGTCGCAGGTGACGGGCGTGGCGACGCGGTTCCCCGGCTTTCCGGCCGGGACGCGCGCATTGCAGTTGCCCGATACACAAGTGAAGTCGGAGTTTCTGGCGTCGTTCGGAAGGCCGAATCGGGTGATTTGCGATGCCGCCGAACGGTCAAGCGAGCCGAACATCACGCAGGCCCTGCACGTCATCAACGGAGACACGCTGAACAAGAAGCTGAGCGCTCCGGATGGCTATGCCGCGCTCGCGCTGAAGCTGGGGTTGTCCGATTCGCGGACGCTCGATCATCTGTTCCTTTCAGCTTACAGCCGCTATCCTGGCGACGCGGAGAAAGAGCCGATGCTCGCGGAGTTGAAGAAGAGCCGCGTGGCAACCGGTTCCACCGAAAGCCAGCGGGACACGCGGCGGCAGGCTCTTGAAGATATGATGTGGGCCCTGCTCACGAGCAAGGAATTTCTCTTCAACTACTGATGCGCATCGCCGTTCTCACAATCGCCGCCGGGGCTATCCTCCATGCCCAGGAATTCAAGGACGTCCGGCCGATTCTCGCCTCGAATTGTCTGGGCTGCCACGCCGGAAAATCGCGGATGGGGGGGCTCGACCTCGAAACGTTTGAAGGGATGCGCAAGGGCGGCGGCCACGGCGAAGCATTCGTTCCGGGAAAGAGCGGAGAAAGCCGCATGTACCTGATGCTCGTCGGAAAAGCCGCGCCCGTCATGCCCCTGAGCGGCAAGCCGCTCTCGGCCGGCGAGATTGAAATCATTCGCAAGTGGATCGACGCGGGTGCGAACCCGCCGAAACCCGGCGAGGAAGCGACTGCGCGCGCCTCACTTCCCGATATCAAACCGCGTGTACCGGTGAAAGCGCAGATCGGCGCGGTTGCGTGGCGTCCCGATGGCAATCTGCTCGCGCTCGGAAGATATAAAGAAGTCGTGCTGGCCGATGCCTCCGGCAAGACGGCCGCTGCGCTTACAGGACACGCGGAAGCGGTGCGCGCCTTGGCGTTTTCGCCCGATGGCAGGTGGCTGGCTGCGGCCGGCGGTCTGCCGGGGCGCGCTGGAGAGGTGAAGATCTGGGACGTCGAGAAGCGCGCTCAGACCCTCACCATCGACGGCCACTCAGATTGCATCTACGCCGTTGCTTTCGCGCCGGACGGCAAAACCATCGCCACCGCGAGCTACGACAAGCTGATCAAATTCTGGAACGCCGCGACCGGCAAAGAGATTCGGACGTTGAAGGATCACATCGATGCGGTCTACGCACTGGCGTTTGTCCCGGACGGTAAACGCCTGGTTTCGGCGGCCGCGGATCGCACCGTGAAAGTATGGGATACCGGAACTGGAGAGCGGCTCTTCACCATGTCCGAAGCTCTCGACGGATTGAACACGCTCGCGCTCGACCCCACCGGAACGAAGGTGGCGGCCGCCGGGCTCGACAAGTCGATTCGGATCTGGTCGCTCGGCGAGAAGAGCGGGACAATGGTGCAGTCACTGATTGCGCACGAGGATGCGATCCTCAAACTTGCATGGTCGCCGGACGGGAAGTATCTGGTTTCGACGGCGGCGGACAGAACGCTGAAGATTTTCAAGGCGGACGATCTGACGGAAGTGAAGGCGTTCGCAAAACAGCCGGATTGGGTGCTGTCGCTCGCGTATTCCCCGGATGGAAAAAGTTTCGCAGCCGGACGCTACGACGGTTCGCTCGCAATATTGAACTAGCGTGTAAAGAGGCACGAACATGAAACAAACCTGGATCTTTGCTCTCGCGGCTGCAACCCTCTGTGGGCAGCAGCCCATCGATTGGCCGACGGGAAATCGAACTACGCCGCCCACCATCAATGCGGTCTCGCCGCTTGGTGTTTCGCGCGGCGCGACGGTCGAAATGACCGTCGAAGGGTTCAACCTTGCCGGTGCGAGCGCCATCTACTTCAGCGAGCCCGGAATCAAGGCGAAGATCCTGCGCGTGAAGGAACTGCCGGACCTCCCGGACATACGCCTCGGCAGCAACGGCACTCTTTCGACAGTTGACCTTGGCCCGCTGCCTATGCGGAATCAGGTGACGGTCGAACTCGATATCAGTCCGGAGGCTCAGGTCAGCACCGTTTCGATGCGGTTGCAAACGCCGCTCGGCACCAGTCCCGAAGCCCGCTTCGCGGTCGAGCCTTACTACGGCGAAAGCCCCGACAGGGAACCGAACGACACCGCCGAGAATGCCTTTGAATCCTATCTGCCGTCGATCCTGGTTGGCTCAATCTCGCAGCCGGGCGACGTGGACTACTACAAAATTTCCGTTAAAGCGGGCGAACAACTGGTTTTCGACAACGGCGCGGCGATGCTGGGCACGGCGCTCCAACCCGTGATCTCCATCTTCGATGAAGCGCGGAATCCGGTGCGCGAGTTCGGCGCGGATGGGAAGACGGATACCGTTGCGTTCGGTCACCATTTCAAAAAGAGCGGCGCCTATTATGTCCGCGTTTCCGACTATCAGCAAAGCGGCGGGCGCAACCACATTTACCGGATCAAGACCGGGAAGTTTCCGATCGCGCTGGCCGCGTTTCCGCTGGGTGTTCCGCGCGGAAAGTCGTCGGAAGTCGCGCTGAAGGGTTACAACCTGGATGCGCCGAACGTGCGCGTCAAGGGCGATCCTTCGCCGGAAGACGAACGCGCCCAGATCATCCGGCCGGAGACCAAGGCCGGGCACGCCTTCAACCGCGTCAAGCTGGCGCTCGGCGACGATCCCGAAATTCTATCGAACGGCAGTAACGCTTCCGTCGAAACGGCACAGTCAGTCGCGCTCCCGGCGATTGTCAACGGGCGCATGCTCGCGGCGGAGGAGAATTTTCGATTCAAGGCACGGAAGGGCGAAAGGCTCGTGTTCGATGTCAGCGCGGCGCGCCTGGGTTCGCCGCTCGACTCGTTGATCGAAGTGCTTGACGCGAAGGGTAAACCCGTGGAGCGGGCTACCGTGCGGTGCCTCATCGAAACCAATACCGTCTTGCGAGACCACGATTCGATTCAGCCCGGCCTCCGGCTCCAGTCGCCTGCCGGTTTCGCCGCGGGCGATTACGCGATGGCGGGCAGTGAGATCCTGCAAGTGGAAGCTCTGCCGCGGACTCCGGACGACGACTTTCGTTTTGTGGCTTTCGGCGGACAGCGCATCGCGCAATTCGATACCTCCAGCGAAGCCCACGCCCAGGACCAGGCTGTCTATAAAGTTCAGATTCATCCGCCCGGGGCGAAATTCGCATCGAACGGCTTGCCGCTCGTGCGGTTAACGTATCGTAACGACGATGGCGGTCCCGGCTACGGGCGCGATTCGCGGCTGCGATTCACGGCTCCCGCCGAGGGCGAGTACGTTCTGCGCATCCGCGACACGCGCGGCTTGACCGGCGAAGATTACGCCTACCGCCTGTCAATGCGGCCCGCGCTCCCGGACTTCCAGCTTGCAGTCGCTCCCAGGAACCCGAATGTGCCCGCGGGCGGGCGCATTCCGATTACCGTTACCGCGCAGCGCATGGACGATTTCGACGGTCCGATCGACGTCTCGATACTTGATCGTCCCCCGGGACTTGAAGCCACCAGGGGCGTGATTGGTGAAGGCCAGGTGACCACCACCCTGCTGCTGGCCGCTCGCGAAAACGCGTCGCTCCCGCGCGCGGCTGAGTTCAAGGTTGAGGGGCGCGCCACCTATGGCGGCCGCGTGATGACGCACCGCGCGAATCTTGAAGACAGGCTGAAACTCATCTCGCTGATGCCGAAGTCCGATATCCAGATGCACGCAGAAACCAGGCAGGTGACGCTCCAGCCCGGCGGCACTGCCGAAGTGCACGTCAGCATTAAGCGCAATAACGAATACCGCGGGCGCGTTCCGGTGGAAGTCCGGAACCTGCCGCCGGGCGTTCGCATTCTCGACGTAGGCCTGAATGGCGTGCTTATCAACGAGACCGAAGACCGGCGCAGTTTCATCCTGGAAGCTCTGCCATCGGCCAAGCCGATCGATCAGCCCATCGTCGTTTCCGGCAACGTTGAAACCCGGGCGGCGGGGCAGCAATCGTCGTTTGCGGGGGAACTGATCGCATTGAAAGTCACACCGAAAAGCGAGGTTCGCGCATCGTCCGCGGGCGCTGGCGTGGAGCAGCCGTCAGCCAAAAAATAGATCATGTCGAATACCTCTCTGTTACAACAGGCCCTCGCTTCCGGCGAAGGTATTGTGAGGCTTGCGCCTTGCTGGGTGCCTCGCGCCTTTCTTATGCCCGGTGGGCGTCTGAAGCTTGATCCGCGCGATCTCTACGCGTGCGGCGCGCATCGGGGCGGCATCGACGAACGGTGGTTCGCTTCCACCACGAACGCCGCGAACGGCCCTGGAACGCCGGTTAGCGAAGGATTGAGCTATATCGATATCAACGGCGCGCGGGTTCTGTTGCGCGAGGCCGTGGAAACGATGGGCGATCGGTTTCTCGGCGCCGATGTCATGCGCGAACAGGGCGGCTGGAACGTGCTCTGCAAGTTTTTCGATAACCTCGGCCCCATCCCGCATCACATGCATCAGAGCGAGGCGGACGCGAGGCGCGTCGGGCAAAGAGGCAAGCCCGAGGCCTACTATTTCCCGCCGCAGTACAACTTCAAGGACAACAACTTCCCCTACACCTTCATGGGCCTCGAACCTGGCACTACGAAGGACGACATCCGCCGCTGTCTGGAACGCTGGAATCAGGGCGATAACGGCATTCTGTATCATTCGAAGGCGTATAAGCTTAAGCCCGGAACCGGCTGGCAGATCGACGCCGGCATCCTCCACGCGCCGGGGTCGCTCGTTACCTACGAACCACAAGTGAACTCGGACGTATTCGGTATGTTCCAGTCGATGGTGGAGGGCCGCGCCGTGCCGTGGGACTTGCTGGTGAAGGACGTTCCCGCCGAGTACCATCACGATCTCGATTACATCATCGGCATGCTCGATTGGGAGGCGAACGTTGACCCCGAGTTCGCCGCGCACCGGTTGTTCCACCCAACTCCCGTCACCGGCACCGGCGGAATGGCCGACGCCGGGTACTCCGAACAGTGGGTCACCTATTCCACCGGATACTATTCGGCGAAAGAACTGACGGTGTTTCCAGGGCGGTCGGCGACTATTTGGGACGCCGCCGCGTACGGCATGATCACCGTCCAGGGATGGGGCTCGGTTGGGACGCTCGAAGCCGAAACCCCGTCGCTCATCCGCTATGGACAGATGACGAAAGATGAGTTTTTCGTCACTGCGCCGGCGGCCCAGGCCGGCGTTGTCATTACCAATCGCAGCGACAAGGAGAATCTGGTCCTCCTGAAGCATTTCGGCCCCGGAAATCCGGATGCAAAGAGGTTCATCGCATGAAATTCGGCGTAAACACATTCATTTGGACGGCTAACTTCGACCGGTCGAACCTCCCGCTGCTTCCTCAAATCAAGGCCAACGGCTTCGATGGCGTGGAGGTGCCGCTGTTCGACCCGGCCGCTTTCGCCGCAGCCGACATCCGGCGAGGCCTTGAAGAAAACGCGCTCGAATGCACCATCTGCTCCGTGCTGGTTGGCGGACTGAATATGATCTCGGATGACGCCTCGGTTCGCGCGAGAACACGTGAGCATATGAAGGCGGCGGTGAAGTCGGCCGCGGAAGTGGGCGCGAAGATCATCGCGGGACCGCTCTATTCGCCAGTCGGTTACCTGCCAGGACGAAGGCGTAACGCGGATGAATGGAAGTGGGCGGTGGACTGTTACCAGGCGATCGGCCCGGTGTTGACCGAATACGGCGTCACCGTGGCCATCGAGCCGCTAAACCGCTTTGAGACGTACTTCCTGAACACCGCCGCGGACGCCGTGGCGCTGTGCGACGAGATCAACCACCCGAACGTGGGAATTCTCTTCGACACCTTCCACGCGAACATCGAAGAGAAGGATATCGCGGCTGGCTACCGGACGGTAGCGAGGCACTTGAAGCATGTCCACACTTGCGAGAATGATCGCGGCATTCCGGGCAGCGGGCACGTCGAATGGTCCGGCGTGTTTCAGGCGCTGCGGGACATTCAATACGACGGCTGGCTGACGATCGAAAGCTTCGGCTTCGCTCTCGGCGAGTTGTCGGCGGCTGCGTCCATCTGGCGTGACATCGCGCCGACTCCCGAATCGATTGCCTTCGAGGGCGTGAAGTTTCTCAAGCGGAACATGGGCTGAGTCCCGAAGAGCGGAAGAGCGAGCGATTCCGAGGAATTCCGTCCTGCTTCCTGCACGTTACCCCAATTAGGATGGAGGGCGTCCTCCGGAATGAACCGCGACGCCTGCCGGTGTATGGCGTGAAGGGTGCCGCGTTCGATCGCGATCCCGTGCTGCGGCGCCTGGGCTTGCGGCGCGCTCGTATCCTGTGATGTATTGACTCACATGGTTCGATTCGGAATACGCGTTTCCACTGTTGCCGCCGCGCTATCCATTGTGGCCCTCGCTTGCGCAGCCGAATCGCCGCTTGCGCCCGGCGCTGCGCCAGTGAATCTCGGGCCGGTTGGCGCGGGGGAAGGTCCGGCCTGGAGTTCGGGCGCGCTTTACTTCACAGGCGGCAACCGGATCACGAAACGCGATTTGCGGGGAGCCGTCGAAGTCTTTCGCTCACCTTCGGGTGGGGCGAATGGCCTGCTCTTCGACAAAGAGGGCCGCCTGGTGGTGTGCGAATCGTCGAACCGCCGGATCACGCGCACCGAACCGGACGGATCCATCACAGTCCTCGCTGACAATTTCGAAGGCAAACGCTTCAATTCACCGAACGATTTGACGATGGATTCGAAAGGCCGCATTTATTTCACGGACCCGCGCTACGGGAAGCGGGACACGATGGAAATGCGCGACAGCGAGGGCCGCATGGTCGAAGGAGTGTACCGGATCGACGCGCCCGGGAAAGTGTCGCGCATCGTCACCCACGAAGTGGAGCGGCCGAACGGCATTCTGATTTCTCCGAAGGACGATCTGCTCTACGTCGCGGACAACAACAACAACGCCGTTGGCGGCGCGCGAAAACTGTGGACCTTCCGGCTTCGGCCGAATGGAGCAATCGACCCCGCCAGCCGCAAGCCGATCTTCGATTGGAAAACGGGACGCGGCCCGGACGGATTCAAGATGGATGAATCGGGAAGGCTCTACGTCGCGGCAGGCCGCACGAAGCCCGCGCCTCCGTTTGAAGACGCGGACGAGTTCAAGGGCGGCGTGTACATTCTGTCCGCGGAAGGCGCCTTGCTGGCGTTTGTGCCTATTCCCGTGGATGAAGTCACGAACTGTGCGTTCGGAGGTCCCGATCGAAAGACCCTCTTCATCACGGCGGGTGGAACGCTCTGGAGCCTTCCGGTCACGACTCGCGGCGCTCAGACCGGCCATTGAGCCGGCTTCCCTTCCGTCCCCGTGGGAGCTCTCGGAGTGAGGCTCTGGCAAACCGAGGGATGGATGAGGTGACGATGTGGCGGGTAGTGTTGAGCTACCTGGAGCGGCTTCCGGGCTCAACGCATGAGGTCACATCGGCGGATGGGTCGGCCCGGCGAGAGTGCATCTACACTCCCCACAGCCTGCGGGCCACTACGGCGACGCTGCTGCTTGATGCCGGCGTGGACATCCGCAAGGTTCAAGAGTTGCTCGGCCATCGGCACGTGACAACTACGCAGCTTTACGACAAGCGGAGGCGTTCGGCGGCTGAAGGCGCATCGCACGATGTGCCAATCTGAACCCAGAACTGCGCTTGCCGCGTCTATGTATTTTAGAAAGAGCAGGTTTTGCCGATAGGACTTTAAAGACTGATATGCTAAAAGACTTACGTCGTGGCGCTTGAAACCAGACTCCAAGAGACGATGACCTCTCACACAGAACAACCGCTTCCCGAATTCGACAACCCTCCTGTCAATGAGGTCGTTTGCGGGGTGCTGTTCAGATCCGTCGACAACCTTCTTGCGCCCCACTTGGGTTTGCTGTGGGACCGATTTAAAGCAGAATACCCGAGCTGCCAGGAAGCGCCCCCCATCATCCCCATCATCGAGGGCTTTGGTGAGGGAGCGGCCCGGAACAAGCCGGAGTTCGCTGAAATTCCTCCGTTGCCGAGGGTTTGGTTCGTGCACGCAAACGGAAACGGCATCATCCAAGTTCAGCGCGACAGGTTCCTCCACAACTGGCGAAAACTCAACGCGGAGAACACCTACCCTCGATATGGCCACGTCTTTGGGAGGTTTCTCAAGCACCTCGGCACGCTCCAGGAGTTCGTTGCGGAACACAAGCTGGGCGCTGTTGAGCCGTTGCAATATGAGATGACGTACGTCAATCACATCTATAAGGACGAAGGCTGGGCCGCCAACTCCGATGTAGGGAAGATTTTTGCAGACTTCGGCTGGAGAGCTGAACAAGAGCGATTTTTGCCTCCCCCGGAAGGTATCAACTGGAGAACGACGTTCGTTCTTCCAAGGAAGATGGGCCGGCTTCACGCTTCAATCCAGAACGGCGAGAGCCGGGAGGACAATCGACCGCTTTTCGTTTTTGAGCTGACTGTGCGGGGCATGGCAACAGAGAAATCCTTGCCTGCAATGCAGGGGTGGTTCGACATGGCACACGAATGGATTGTGCGAGGGTTTGCAGACCTTACCAATGAGAGAACGCAAAACGACGTTTGGAGGAGGACACGATGAGTTCAGCCGCCGCCACCTTACCCTACTGGGGGAAATTCCCACGACAATGGGGGACTTCAATCACGACGACAGACGTAGCGCGCCGTAACAACGAAGCTGAGGAACGTCCTGAGCATCCGCAGGAAATTGTTTTCATCGTAACTCCCCCGGAAACGGCGTTCTCTACTCTGGCTCGGGAACTGCGGTTTCACGCCCCCGGCTTGTCGAAGCTGCTTCCGCGAATGTTTATTCTGGAAGCGCCTTCCGGGGCATGGGAAATCAGGTCCACGGCTCAGAGCGCGGTGGCGCCTCCCGAAGTAGATCCAAGTGCGTGGCGGGGGAGTTTTGCGATCCACCCGGCAAGGACTATCCTCTTCTCCCAAACGATGGAACTTCGCACAGGAATGTTACGGCGGCTGACGCCACGCATTCATATTGACCGCCGTACATCCGAACGCCGAGATGCCTGACATTTGGTACTCCACAGTTGGGGCAGCGATTAAACTCACTCAAGGCGATTTGATCTTCAACTGCCCGCTCATCGGCTGGAAAGCAGAGCCGCCTCAGCTCAACGGCACCCACGAGACGGAGATTCTGAAGCAGTCCACGGATGCCTTTTCAGCCGACGTCGTTGTCATGACACAGGCCTGTGACCTCGAACACGAAAAAGTCGGCAATGTTGTTCTCTGCGCTCATTACTCCCTCGCCACATATCGGAACCATTGGGAAGAGGAGATGACAGCTAAGCAGCAGACCGCCACTCCGAAAGCTTGGAAGGGACACTGTGACGATATTCGAGATGGCTTGGTTTGGAATCTGAGTATCTTGAATGCTGAACCAGAAGGTGCGGTTACGACCGAACACCGGATCGTGGACTTCCATGATGTATTCACCGTCCCGAGAGTGTTTTTAGAAATGCTTTTGGCCGCTCGAAATGCGCCTCGTCTCCGGTTGCTACCGCCCTATCGAGAGCATCTGTCGCAAGCCTTTGCTCGCTTCTTCATGCGTGTCGGGCTGCCGGTGCCGGTAACCAGTGCGTGGTGAAACAGACCAAACGGCCCGCCTTCTTCCAAGCGGCTTCGCGCGTCCACTCAATTGAAGCTCGTTGAACGCGATGTATGGTTGATACTCGGCGCGCAGGTCGTCGTCTTGCGGCTTAGATAGCACGTTGGGGCCGCCCGCGGTCTGCGCGGCCGCGGACAATGACGCTGCCCTTAGCATCGTTCGATTCAAACCGGTCCTTCTCGTAACGCGTTCGCTCATGATCCCGCGCCCTCCAGTTCTCTTGTCTTCAGGGCCTTTATCCTATCGCGTAGCTGGGCCGCCGTTTCAAACTCGAACTTGCGCGCGGCTTCCTTCATGCGTTCTTCGAGTTCCGCCAGAAAACTCTGGCGTTCGGGGCCGTTCAAAGCGTCGTAATCCGGATCGTCGCCGGCCTCGACGGTTACGTAGTCGCCCTCGGCGATCTTGACCAGGCTCATGTCGATGGGCTTCAGGATCGATTGCGGCGTGATTCCGTTCCGCTCGTTGTAATCGGCCTGCGTGCGGCGCCGGCGCGTGGTTTCGTCGATGGCCCGGCGCATGCTGTCCGTAATCACGTCGGCGTACAAAATCGCGCGGCCTTCCACGTGACGCGCCGCGCGGCCCATGGTCTGAATCAGCGCTCCCGCCGACCGCAGGAAACCTTCCTTATCGGCATCCAGAATCGCGACGAGAGACACTTCAGGCAGGTCCAGCCCCTCCCGCAGCAGGTTGATGCCGATGAGGGCGTCGAATTCGCCTCGCCTCAGGTCGCGAAGAATTCTCATGCGGTCGAGCGTGCTGACTTCCGAATGCAGGTAGCGGCACTTCACGCCAACTTCGGAATAGTACTCCGCAAGATCCTCGGACATGCGCTTGGTCAGCGTTGTCACGAGCACCCGCTGATTGGCGGCGGCGCGCTTCCGGATCTCGTTCAGCAGATCGTCCACCTGTCCGCGTATCGGCCGGATTTCGGTTTCAGGATCGAGCAGTCCCGTTGGCCGGATAATCTGCTCCACCACAACGCCCGCCGATCTCGTCAGTTCATACGGCCCTGGAGTCGCCGAAACATACAGCACCTGATCCACGCGATTCTCGAACTCCTCGAAGGTCAGTGGACGGTTGTCGAGCGCGCTCGGCAACCTGAATCCGTGCGCCACCAGATTTTCCTTTCGTGAACGGTCGCCGTGATACATGCCGTGCAGCTGCGGAACGGTCTGATGGCTTTCGTCGAGAAACAGCAGCGCATCCTGCGGCAGATAATCGAGCAGAGTCGGCGGCGCTTCGCCGGGCAACCGTCCGGAAAAATGGCGCGAGTAGTTCTCAATGCCGTGGCAATAGCCGATCTCCTTCATCATTTCCAGATCGAACATGGTGCGCTGATAGAGCCTTTGCGCTTCGACAAGCTTTCCCGATTTCTCGAGCTCCGTTCGCCAGGCGATCAGTTCCGCTTCAATGCTTACGGCCGCGCGGTCCTTCATCTCCTGGGACATGACGTAATGCGTCTTCGGATAGATCGGGAGGCGCACGTAAGTCTGCTTCACCTGTCCGAGCAGCGGGTCTATCCGCGAGAGGCTTTCGATCTCATCGCCCCAGAGTTCGATGCGAAAGGCAAAGTCGTCGTAGGTGGGAAAAACCTCGATAGTGTCTCCGCGCACACGAAAAGCCCCGCGCTTGAAGTCCCCGTCGTTGCGGTCGTAGAGTATGTCCACCAGGCGCGAAACGATCTGGTTGCGCGAGATCTTCTGTCCTTTTTCGAGCATGAGAAGCATGCCGTAATAGGCTTCGGGAGACCCCAGGCCATAGATGCAACTCACGCTCGCGATGATGATGCAATCGCGACGCTCGAACAGCGACCGCGTCGCCGAAAGCCGCAACTTGTCGAGTTCGTCGTTAAGAGTGGCTTCTTTTTCGATGTAGACGTCGCTCGAAGGG
>SYKU01000180.1 GCA_005808865.1 Acidobacteriota bacterium | reverse complement strand
GGCCCAAGGGCGGGCCGGGCATGCGTGAAATGCTTGGGGTGACCGGCGCGATCAAAGGGGCCGGGCTTGATGTCGCGCTCGTTACCGACGGAAGGTTCAGCGGTGCAACGCACGGATTCATGATCGCGCACGTATCGCCTGAAGCCGCCGATGGCGGGCCGATCGCCGGCGTCGAGGAAGGCGATATCATCTCGATCGACGTCGGGACCAGCTCGATTCAGCTCGAAGTTTCGCCCGAGACCCTCTCCGCGCGGTTTTCGGAATGGAAGCGGCCCGAAATGCGCTACAAGACGGGCGTGTTCGCGAAATACGCCGCGCTCGTTTCATCCGCCTCTGAAGGCGCGGTGACGCGGGTTGGATAAAGATTCCAAAATCGCGGTACTCGGCGCGGGCAACATGGGATCCGCGCTTGTCGAAGGTTGGGCGCGATCCGGCATCAAGGGTGTCGTTTCCACACGGTCCACGGGTGGTAACCGCGAAGCAGCGGCCGTCGCGGACATCGTGATCGTCGCGGTCAAGCCGCACGTTGTCCAAGTGGTTCTCGAGGAGATTCGGGACGTGCTTCGCGAGGGACAGATTCTGGTTTCCGCCGCGGCCGCCGTTCCGCTCGCGGCGATCGAGAAGGTAGTGCGAGTGCCGGCATTTCGCGTCTTGTCAAACCTCCCCGCGGCCATCGGGAAGGGCGCAACCGCAATCGCGACACACGCGGCGGATAGCACGCGGGTTGTGAGCCTGTTTGCACGCATTGGCTCGGTTGAACTTGTGGACGAGGCGGTGCTCCATGCCGTCACGGCGTTGTCCGGGAGCGGACCCGCCTACGCATACCTCGTGATTGAGGCGCTGGCCTCGGGCGGAGTGAAGCAAGGACTGAAACGGGACGTGGCGATGCGCCTGGCGGCCCAAACCGTACTTGGCGCCGCTGCCATGGTTACCGAAACAGGCGTGCATCCGGCGGAGCTGCGCGACCGCGTGGTCACGCCGGGTGGCACGACCATCGCCGGCCTGCACGAACTGGAGAAGTCCGGTGTACGCGGAGCGCTCATGGCAGCGGTTGAAGCCGGCGCCAAACGCGCGCAAGAATTGTCGTGACGAGAGGCCTGTCATGAAGCTGCTGTTCATTGGTGACATTTTTGCCTCTCCAGGACGCCGGATTGTATCGGAGCACGTTCGCGACATCGTCCACGTGCAGCAGATCGACCTCACGATCGCAAACTGCGAGAACGCGGCCGGCGGACACGGGGTCACGCCGCAGATTGCCGACGAGCTTTTCGCTCTCGGCATCGACGTGATGACGAGCGGCAATCACATCTGGGACAAAAAAGAGATCTTCGAATATATTGCGAAGAGGCCCCGTTTGTTGCGGCCGGCGAATTATCCGCCCGGCGCGCCGGGGGCCGGCTCGGCTGTCGTCCGGGCGAAGAACGGAGTCGAGTGCGCCATTCTGAATCTGCAGGGCCGAACGTACATGCCGAACACCGACTGCCCGTTTCGCGCCGCCGATGAGATCCTGAAAACACTCGATCACGTGAAGGTGCGGTTCGTCGATTTTCACGCTGAAGTTACGAGCGAGAAGATCTCGATGGGCTGGTACCTGGATGGTAGGGTGAGCGCCATCGTCGGCACGCACACGCACGTACCTACGGCCGACACCCGCATTCTGGCGGGGGGAACCGCGTATCAGACGGATGTGGGAATGACGGGATCGTACGACGGCGTGATTGGCGCGGACAAGGAACTCATCTTGCGGCGTTTCCTGCTGGCAATGCCCGCGAAGATGGAAGCGGCGAAGGGGAAGGCTGAACTCCACTCGGTAATCGTTGACGTGGATGAAGCGACCGGGAAGGCCCGCTCCATCCGCCGCCACACGATTCAAGGGGACTGAAGGCTACTTCTCGACCGTCCTCTTTTCGTCGATCCTCTTTCGCATCATCATGCCGGGCTTGGGTTCGCTGACCGCATAGTCCGCCGGCACTTCGAAAAAGGTCCGGCCGGGTTCGCCGCGGCGGATCGCTGTCAGACGGTAAGTTGTCTCGCCCAGTCGCGGATCGTTTCGCCTGGTCATGACGACCGTTTTCAAGCCGTTCGAATACCACCGCTCGGATACGGTCTCGATGGGCAGGTCGTTTCCAATCTGCCCGGCCGCGATCGTCATAGTGGTGCGCGTGCCTTCAGCTTCCACGCCCTCGATGGTTCGTCTGCCGAGTTGCTCGGTCTTCACCAGCGGCGCGTTCTTCGGCTCGATGCCTGCGGTATCGGTTGTTCGACTGTGCGCGATCGCGGCCGCGTCCCCGTGCTGCCCACCATGGACCCAGGTAAACGTCTGTCGCCCTGTGCCGCTCAAGGGAGGGAGGGCGGGCAACGACGCGCCATCCGGCAGGCTGAGGTTGAACTGCCCAGCCGTCATGGCCGGCATCTTGCTGGCCGTGCGCGAACCGGGGTCGAGAACATAGTGCGCACCCGCAACCGGGTCGTTGATCATGACCGTCCTGTGCGGCGTGCGAGCCGCCCACGGCCCAATCGCTTCGATCGTCTCTTCGCGGCGCGTGCGACCTTCTCCGTCGCGAAAAACCTGGCCCTGCGACTTGCGGCGGATCGTATTGCCGTCCCCGAGGCGCTGCACGGTTTCGGTCACCGCTTCGGCCGAGTACGGAGCGCCTTTTACGACACCGGCGTCAAAACCGAATTCGGACGAAACGAAGACCACTTCGCCAGGCGTCGCATGCATCGTCCCCGCGGCGGACCCCGGGCCCACAGCGCCGCTGAAGCCGCCCACGATAACCTTTTCGTGCTGGATCTCCACCTGTTGCTGTGCCCAGGCGCTGGCGGCCACAAACGTTGCCGCCGTCAAAACCTTTGTTGAAGCCCTTCTCATTGCTTTCTCCTTTTAGTGTTATTGCACAAATCGAATCGCACGCACGAGGCCGTCCTCGCCCAGAACTACTTCCGCCTTCACCGTTTCAAACGCTCGCTCTTCGTTCATCGGCAAACCGAAGGCACGAAGCGACGATCGCGGCAGGCGAAC
Organism: Acidobacteriota bacterium; assembly: GCA_005808865.1. Classification (GTDB taxonomy): domain Bacteria; phylum Acidobacteriota; class Terriglobia; order Bryobacterales; family Bryobacteraceae; genus SYKU01. The sequence continues at coordinate 9,229 of SYKU01000180.1, read as the reverse complement.
CCGCACAAGCCGTCCATGGTCCAGGCGTTCGAACGGATCGTTGCCGGGGAGGGCGAAGAATCGCGTGGCAATCTCCGGTTTTGCCGGCGCCGGCGCGCGATTGAACGAATATGCAAAAAACATCAAGAGCGCGGCCGCAAGAGTTCCCCACACCATTCGCGCCCGCCCCGTGCGGTTCGCCCTCCTCCGCCGGAACTCCTCGATCAAGGCCGATTCCACGCTCGCCGGCGCTTCTTCAAATCCGGTCTCGGACTGGGCGAGCGCACGCAGCGCCGCCCTGATACTCTCCACCTCGTTCATAGCGAACACCCCATCCGCGCACGCACTTTTCCCGCCAGCATTTCCCGCGCCCGCGACAACCGCGACCGCACTGTTCCCACCGGGCATCCGAGCGCCTGCGCCGCTTCCGCGTAACTCATTTCATCCATGTCGCACATCACGGCAACTTCCCGGTAGTGGGGCGGCAGCGACAGCAGGGACTGCATCAAAACCTCCCTGTTCTCGGCCCGGTTCAAATCACCGAACACATCGTCGCCGGACAGGGGTTCCATTTCCGGTTCCTCCGAGGCATAACGCCCATCGCGATCGAGACAGCGAAGCACCTGATTCCGCGCCACTCCGAAGAGCCAGTTCGCGACTGTGCCCCGGGACGCGTCCCAGCGGCCGCCGTCCTGGATCAGGGCCAGGAACGATTCCTGCACCACTTCTTCCGCGATGCCCGCTCTGCCACACATCCGCAAGGCGAAGCGATATAGCGCGCCTTGCCTCCGCCGATAGAGTACGGTGAAAGCCGCTTCATCGCCGCGAATCATGCGCAGCAGCAGGTCCTCATCGCTCGCGTCGGCTAACTGCGTCACTATATCTGGTTCGCCCGGCGCGGCGGGATGGTTCCACATTTTCTAGTGGAACTCGAGTGCGGTCACATCCCCGATCGTTCCGGCGAGGGCGTCCGGCTTTGCCAGGTACTCAATTCCGAGCCTTCGAGGCTCCTGGCGTCCGCACTTGAATTCGAAAGTTACGCCGCCGCTGTTCCTGATCGGGATCTTCCCTTGTTCGCGCACGGCCAGACCGTAGCGCTTCCCGTTCGCGCTGACCCACAGCCGCGCCTGAGCACCAAGACAATCGACCTGTTCCAGGACGGCGTCAAGCCGCGAATCTCCCTCGGGATTGTTCCAGCTTTTCGGAACCGTGACCTGCGGTTTCGAAGCTCGTACCGCGGTGGCCGTCTCTCGCTGTTTCCGGCCGAGCTCCGCAAGCTCAAGAAGATACTTCGCATCCGAGAAATCGGGTGCGAGTTCGACCGCCCTGCGCAGGGATTCGATCACTTCGGCCGGCGGCCCTTTCGACTCGCGCACAAGCATCGCGTACTCGTAGTGGGTTCGCGCTTCGCGGCTGCCCAGTTCGATCGCACGCCGTAGCAACCGCCTTGCTTCCGCGTAGTCTCCACGACGAAGCGCGAGCGCGCCCAGGCCGGTTGCCGCCGCGGGATCCTGAGGACGATTCCGCGCAAGCTCCGAGTAGATCTTGAAGGCGTGGTCATACCGATTCAGATCGAGTGAGAGATCGGCCAGCGCGATTGTGGCCGTGGTGTCGGGGAGCGCCTCTATTTGAGGCGCGGGGAGAGGGCCCTTTATCGTCAAGGTGATCGACGAGCGACCGGCCATGAGGCGAGCTTCGCCAAGCGCATCGGCGAGCGGCTTGCCGAATGCGTCCGCAAATGCACGGGCTGCCGGAGCGCCTTCCTCAAGCCGCTTCATCAGGCCAGGCAGTTGGTCCCTGTAGGATCTTGACGCGTATAGCATATGGATGAACGCCCACGACTGCGCATAGAACAGCGCGGAGCCGCCGCCGGCAAGCCAAGTGTCCATTGGCAACCATCCTTCGGCATTCAGCCGGGCGATGTGACCTGGAATAGGGCGTCCGAGCGCTGAGTAGAATTCCGCGGCTCCTTCAGCGAACCAAGCCGGAAGCGGGCCGTGCGTGCGGGCGAAAACGAAGTGTGTGTACTCGTGATAGACGATTCGCTCGTCCACATCGCGCAGCAGGATGTAGTTGCGTTCAGGCGTTCCCAGAAACGAACCGGGCTTAAATTCGTGCAGGTCGAACATCTTGCGGTCAGCCTCGGATGCGAGGACAAAGACTCTCGGCGCGGGCGCGGAAAAGCCAAAGACGGAACGGATTTCCTCGAGCCGCGCGATGGCGGTCAGGCCCTTCTTCTCGCCGGCGTCGGTTAGCAATTCAAAATTGGGTGTCGAAATCCGCAGCCATTGCGACGCCGCACCGGAAAGTGAGGCCGGCGCAAGCAACAGCGCAGCCATTGACAACACGTGCCACATACTAAAATGGACTGTAACCTATGCTTACACATCTTTCACTGTTTCTGATCGCCGGAGCCGTCATCGGCGCCGGCGCCGCTTTCGCCGCTTCGAGCGTTCACGAGTTCACGCCGAACGGAATCGACGGCGCTCCCGCTCCGCTTGCTTCCTACAAGGGAAAAGCGCTGCTCATCGTCAACGTTGCGAGCCAATGCGGTTACACGCCGCAGTACAAAGGGCTCGAAGCGCTATATCGCAAGTACAAAGATCGCGGTCTCGTGGTGGCTGGCTTCCCCGCGAACAATTTCGGCGGGCAGGAACCAGGCACGAACGAGGAGATCAAGACGTTCTGCTCGCGGACCTACAATGTTACGTTCCCCATGTATGCGAAGGTGTCCGTGAAGGGCGCGGACCGCGCTCCGCTCTTTGGCTATTTGGCCGAGAACGGCGGCGGAGACCCGAAGTGGAACTTCACCAAGTTTCTGGTCGATAAATCGGGCAAGGTAATTCAGCGCTTCGATTCGAAGGTGGATCCAGAGTCGGACGAGATGGCGGCGGCGGTCGAGAAGGCACTCGGAAACTAGGATAGGGTGAGAAATGACAATCACGGGTTCGGTCGGAGAGGGCGGGGTCAATCGGAAGAAAGACGTCACGGCAGTGCAGAAACTTCTTGCAGCCGGTGGACGCTATTCCGGAACAGCCAGTGGCGTTTGCGATGCCACTCTAATCAAGGCCAGTCGCGGCTTTCAGGCGACGTTCGCCAAACACCCGGACGGGCGCATTGATCCCGGCGGAGCGACTTTAAAGAAGCTGACGGAACTAGAGCCACCGCCGCGCACCGGTCCGGGCGCCGCCGCCGATTGGTCCGGCGACAGTTCACAATGGACGCAGGAAAAGAAGCTTCAAAGCCTGGAGCCGGGGTTTCGCGTGAAGGTAGAGGCCGTGCTTGCGGCTCTGACAGCGTCCTCTTTCGCGCCGCGAATCGTCTTCGGATGGAGGTCCGCTGCCGTGCAGAAGAAGTTGAAGGCGGAAGGGAAATCGACACTCTCGTTCAGCTTTCATTGTTCGCAGCATAAGGACGGCACGCCGAACTCGTGGGCCGCCGACATCATCGACAAGCGTTGGGCCTACAGTGAGGACGCCGAGGCGAATGGCTTTTGGGAGGCGCTCGGGGCGGCCGCCAAGGCGCAGGGTCTCGTCTGGGGCGGTGATTGGAAGACCTTCCCGGACGTGAGCCACATCCAGGGCCGCGCCAACAGCGAACTCGCCGCAACAAAGGCGGAAAGCGGACTGTGATGATGGTGGGGCGGACGGCGGATAGGAAGAAGCGATCCCCAGCCCCAATGGCGTTGTTTTTGTGCGCCAGCCTCGCTCAAGCTGAGGACTTCGCCGTTGCTTCCACCCACCGAACCGCCCTGGCCGCGATGAAAGCGGCTGCATCGTTGCGTTCCGCGGCCTTGGATGCAAACGTGATCGCGAGCGGCGACTGTGCGGCTTTCCGCGCCGGCCTCTACGTGGTCGCCGTGCGGCCGTCGCCGGGCAAGGCGGGCGTCAAACAACGCACCTGCAAGCCAAAGCACAGCACGCGCCTCGCCCTGGGAATCCCCCTTATCGACCCTACCATCGAAAGCGTCCCCCCGAATTCGGTTAACTGGGCCGACGACGATCGAATTTCAGTTGTCGCCAAACTTCCATCAAACGGATATCTCTGGATCCGGCGCCGCTACGAGCCGGATTCCGAAGACCCTCGCGAAGGACGCCGTGAATCCGTGTATTTCCTGCTTTCGGGCCCGAAGGACGCAGTGCGGCTCGATGCCGATTGCGCCAATCCGACCTTTGCACAGCGCGATGGATGGATTGCTCTGAGCTGCGCGCGGGAGCTTGCCGCCGATCACATGCTCCATGAGCTTCGAGTCTTCGAACAGACTTCGGGAAAAACCGTCTTCAGCGCTGCCCGTTGCCGGGAGCCGCGCTTCGAAACCGCCGAAGAACTCTCATGCCAGGCCGAATCGGTCGATGCGGATGGAAGGCTGCAACTCGCCGCGAAGCGTCTCCGGTTTCGTCACCAGATGTAATCTTTTGCGATCGCGCGCTTATCGTAGCCGTCGAGCACGTGCACGACGCGAAGCTTCTTGAGGGTTACGGGCGAAAGCTGTCCAATCGGGATGTAGACGATCGTCCGGCCCGAACGTGCGGCTACGGTCCGGAACACGCTCCTGGGTGGTTTTGCGGCTACGTACACGACGTGGCGCTCAAGAGAATAATCAAGTCCGGCGAGCAGTAGGCGCTCCGGCTTGGATTCCGCCAAGTCGTAATCGGGATCGCGCCAAACGTCGAACATCCGTCTGGCCGGGAGGCTCATCAAAAAACCGCCGTACTCTCCGCGCCCAATGCCCGGCCCCGAGAGGTTTGTGAAAGGATCCGTCGCGTAGAACGCCATGTCCGACTCGTTCTGATGCTCGCCGAGCCACGTGGTCAAGTAGTTGTAGCGGTCCTGGCGGTCTTCGTCGAAGATCACGATCACTGAGCCTACCTCGCCCTGGATCTTCTGAAACTGACGAACGAAAATCCGCCCTTCGTGCCAGTTGCGAATGGTCTCGCGCAGATCGATCCCATCGAGAAGGGACGTGGTGAACGGCTCGGTACGCGTCCGTTCCTCGGAAAGAATGCTCTTTCCCTTCTTTTTCAGGTAGCGTCCGTAATCTTCAATAACAAGGTCTTCCGGAGGGAAGGAGCAAATGCCGCCGGTTCCGGGTTGGGAAGACCACTCGCCGGGAAACTTCTCCTTCTTGCGGCCCTTCAATCCCACGGGCCGGAGGCGCCGTTTGGCGCTCGGAAGGCGGCGGCGAAGAAGCAGCCGCTTGGTATCTACCCATACTTCCTCGCCCGCAATCCGCACCGTCATCAGATCGCTCGCGGCGCGCTGGAACGGATAGACGCTTGCAAGCTCCCAGACGTCCCACGCGTAATTATCGTCCACAAGGGAACGGGCCGCGACCACAATGTCGAACAACCCCGCGCACAGACCGCCCGCCGAAAGCGCGAGATTGCGGGTGAATCGCGCGATCAGACGCCGCTGCCAATAAGCGACCGTCTCCCCGGTATTCTTCTCATAGCGTTTCTCCGCTTCCTTCAGAAGCTGGAGTTGCACGCGGCGGCGGTCCACCAGATCCGCGTCGGTGGCAAGTTGCCGGTATTTTTCGTACCGCTCCTGAAGGTACGGATATTCGGCGGTGATTTCGGCGAGACATTCCGGATGCGGGTTCAGAGCCTTGACACCCTCGATCCTGGTGCGCGCCATCGGCTGCGCCTGCGGTTCTTCCATCGCATCGAGCACGGGATCGAGCAGATTCATTGACAAGACGACGAACACTCGCGCTTCGGGATGCGCGCCCTGGAGTTTCCAGGCAATGCCCGCGGCGTGCGCTGAAATCGCGGCCGAGCGTTCTTGCGGCCAGACGCGATAGGCATCTACGTAGCGGGCGAGGCCGGCCGACCGCAGTGCGTAGGAGTCCGGGTAACTGTCCTTCAGGTGAGGGCGCTCGCCCGTGTTGGGGTCGGCAAACAGGATTTCCGCGCCGATTTCGAGGCCCGTTCGAATGGCCTCCGTAAACGGGTCCGTTGGCTCCACCGGCACGTAGATGGCGCGGCCAGCCTCGTCTTCCTCTTCGCCGTAAAGAATCACGGACATTTCCGGGAGTCGAGAGACGGCGTGCACCCACGCCGGCTGAAGCGCCGTAGGAAGTTCGAGAGCGACCACCAGCGGCCTCGCCCGCGATGTCTCCCTCAACAGGACATTCCGAACCTCCATGGCAAATTCAAGGCGTCCGGGAACGACGGGAAAATAAGTGAAACGCCCGCGCTCGAGCGTCCCAAAATCAGGAAATGACGGTTCTGTTTCGCCGGACATAACGCAACGCCTCTTCCCCCAGGGTGGCGAGTATAGAGGATTCAAGAGCCTCGGTTTCGTGAGCGCGCTCCGTCGCCAGGCTCTTCAGCTTGATCGCGTAGCGCCCAATGTTAATGCCATCCCGGACGGTATAGCGCTCGTCCGCCGCGTGGGCCTGCTGGAGAAAGTCCGTGACGTAGGTCAGAATGCGGTCTTCCGCGAAAGGCAGGTTCTCCTTGAGGATATGATACTCCTCATCGCGCTCCGGAAAATCGATAAAAATCTGCGGCTGTAAGCGCGAGTGAATGTACTCTGGAAGCTCGAAGGTGGAGGCGTCGTCGTTCATTGTCGTGACCAGACGAAACTGCGGATGCGCTTTGATTTTAATGCCCGCGACGATGGACTCGACATACCGCCGGTTGTCGAGCAGCGGCGCAAGGCTCGCCCAACTCTTCTCGCTCATACGGTTGCCTTCGTCGAGAATCGCGATGCCGCCGCGAATCATGGCGGTGACGAGGGGCGACGCCACGTACCGCAGACGTCCGGCGCCCTCAATGACCGGCGTTACCAGCAGATCCTCCGGACGGGTATCGAGCGTCGCTTGAAGGATGAAGACCTCGCGGCCCATACGCTTAGCCGCCGCGTAGGCGAGCGTCGTTTTTCCCACGCCGGGCTTTCCGAGCAGGCGCGGATTCATGGGCAGATCCTGTTCACTGACCACCATCCACGCGGCCAGCAGTTGACGCATCAACTCCTCCTGGCCCACCCAATGGATATTCAATTCGTCGGGGTGCGCGAGGTGCAACGTCACGCCTTCAATTTCGACTGTCATGTTCCTCAACCATTCTCGCAACCATAGCTGCTATTCTCCCAACAGTTCGAGGTATCGCGCTACCGCCACGATCCCGCGAAAGAAATTGGGCAGATGCAGTTTCTCGTTGGGAGCGTGCAAATTGTCGTCGGGCAAACCGAAGCCCATCATCACGCTGGGTATCCCGAGGTGGCGGTCGAACAAGCCCACAATCGGGATGGAGCCGCCGGAGCGGATGTACACAGTCTCGCGCCCGAAGACCCCGGTCATCGCTTCGGCCGCGGCGCGGATGAAGCGATTGCGGGGATCAACCAGCGATGGGGCGGCCCCATGGATCAAGCGAAACTCGGCCGTGACTCCGCGTGGACAAGCCGCTGCAACCGCCCGCTGAAGCTGTTCGAAGGCTTCCCCGGGGTCCTGATCCGCGACGAGCCGTGCGCTAAGCTTGGCCACGGCGCGCGCGGGTATTACGGTCTTCGCTCCTTCTCCGGCGAACCCGCCGCGGATGCCATGAACTTCGAGAGTCGGCCGCGCCCAGAGCCGCTCGAACAGCGGTATGTCAGGCTCTCCCGTGAGTTCGCGAGCGCCCATCTCGGCGCGCGTGTACTCGTCCTCATTGAAGGGAAGTCGAGTCCATGCCTGCCGCTCTTCATCGCCGGGAGGCACAATGCGCGCGTGAAAGCCAGGAATCCGAATCCGGCCGTCGCGGTCCTTGAGGGCTGTGAGGATTTCAGCGATCGCCTGAATGGGATTCGGTGCGGCGCCGCCGTAGACGCCGGAATGCAGATCGTGGTTCGCGCCTTCGACGTGCAACTCACCGTAGACGATGCCGCGGAGTCCAACGCAGATCGTGGGCAGCCCGGGCGCGAACATTTCGGTGTCGCAGATGATGGCGGCATCGCAAGCGAGTTCCGGCGGGCGCGTGGCGACATAGCGTTCGATATGTTCCCCGCCGGTCTCCTCCTCTCCTTCGACCAGAAACCTGACGTTGACGGGAAGCCGTCCGTGGGTCTTCAAAAGCCCCGCGACGGCGCGAATCAGGATATAGGTTTGACCTTTGTCGTCGGACGATCCGCGCGCGAAGATGTCGTCGCCGCGCACATCGGGTTCGAAGGGAGGGGATTTCCATTCATCGAGCGGGTCGGGCGGCTGGACGTCGTAGTGACCGTAACACAGAACGGTTGGTTTGCCGGCCGCCCCGAGCCACTCGCCATAGACGAGAGGGTTGCCCCCGCCTTCGGAGTCCACGATGAGCCGGGTGGAGAGGCCGGCCGATTTCAGTTCGCCGAGAACGAATTCCGCAGCGAGGCGAATGTCCGGTTTGTTCTCGGGAAGGGTGCTGATGCTTGGGATGCGCAGGAAAGTCTTGAGGCGTTCGAGCGACTCGGCTCTGTTCTCTGGTGCGTCGATCATGTGATTGGACGCAGGATAGCAAAGATAAAGACGGAGCGAGGGATTGAACGGCCGCGGGCGGGGAGTGCGCGCCGTGCTACATCCAGATCCCGGAGTCCGGTTCAACTGGCGGCAAGGCCACATTTAGACAAGGATGGAGACCAGTTCGCAAGTCTCGTTTCATCAAATACTTGGAACTGCGTGACGATCAGAGTGGATTTTGTGTTCTTTCACCGCGCGAGTATGCTGCTTGCCGGCGAAGTGGTGCGATTAATGGCCGGCTGGGAGATTAAGAATCGCTGGTTTTGGGGTGGCACGCAGGTGGAAACCTGAGCCACGAAGAAGTCATCGGCATCCGTTGCATGCCACGATTGCGAAGACCGGTACCTTCAAGCGACTCCGCGACGGCGTCGACGAATACGCGGCTTCAACGCGTAAGAATGACGCGGCCGCGACGGCCGGCCCGCGGAAACTGTGCTTGTGCACAAGTGGGACGAGATCCCTGGAGTGCTGCGATGAGACAGCACGGATCCAAAGCAGCGCCCGGACCAGACACGTTACGGCATGGTTCAATGTTCGTATGACGCTCTGGATCTTCTGCCTGGCGGCGCTGTCCGCCCGCGCGATTGCCGCTGACTACGCCGCGCCAGCAGGAAAGCGCGCGCCATTCCGCAGCCTGACGGGAGAGTCGATCCTGCCGGGCGGCCGTCTGCTGCATCCGCTCGGACAGCAGTATATGACCGGGCCTGGACCGTTCGGCCTCGCCATCAATCCGACCGGAAACATTCTTGTTTCGGCCAACGGCGGGCCGGACCGTTACTC
>SYKU01000179.1 GCA_005808865.1 Acidobacteriota bacterium | reverse complement strand
CGCGGCAAGTGCGGCAAGCGATCGACGACTTTGTTGAAGTCTACAACGAAAAGGCAGCGCCGTTTGAATGGAAGAAGGCAGTCGTGTTCCCTTCCGGCCCCAAAGCCAAGTACTCTGACTTATGCAACTAGGTACTAGGCTCCGAATTCGGCGTGATTGAAACGGGATCCGACGGCCGGATTATTGGATTTCACGAAAAGAAGGCCGACGCTCCTGCAATTCCGGGCGACCCCAGCCGGGTTTTCGCGTCCATGGGCAACTACGTTTTCTCAACTCGCACGCTGCTTCGCGAACTCCATGACGACGCGAGCAATGTCGACAGCACGCACGATTTCGGGCGTGACATTCTCCCGTCCCTTGTGGGACGGGCCGAGATGTATGCCTACGATTTTCAGACCAACCGGATACCGGGGGAGCCCCCCGACGCGGCGGCATACTGGCGCGATGTCGGCACCATCGACGCGTACTATGAAGCCAACATGGACCTCAAGAGGGTCACGCCGGAACTGAACCTGTACAACCGCGAGTGGCCGCTTCGCACCGCGAGCTACGCGGATCCCCCCGCGAAATTCACCTTTGACGATGAGAACCGGCGTGGCCAAGCCATCGACTCGATCATTTCAGCAGGCTGCATTCTGTCCGGCGGCACGGTCCGGAACTCGGTGCTGTGCCGGAATGTCAGAGTCCACAGCGGTGCGCTTGTCGAAGACAGCCTCATACTTGATAACTGCGACGTCGGCCGGCGCTCGAAGATCCGGCGCACAATCCTCGACAAGAACGTCCGTATCCCGGAAGACACGCGGATCGGCTACGATCTGGAGCACGACCAGCGCCTCTATCACGTCACGGAGAGCGGACTCGTCGTCGTAGAGGGAAACCGCACGCCCGTCGATGTCGCCACGGTGTTTGTGTAGCCGCCGGTACGCTTACTCGGCAACCACGGGATTGCGCAGCTCGCCGAGACCCTGCACGCTCACCACAACATCATCTCCCGCCATCAGCCAGCGCGGCGGTTTGCGCGCGAAGCCGACCCCGGCGGGTGTGCCGGTCGAGATGATGTCCCCCGGCTCCAGCGTAAACACACTGGAAAGATAGGCGATAAGGTCGGGGATGCGGAAGATCAGGTGCTTTGTGTTCGAGCTTTGGAGCACTTCCCCGTTGATCGTGATCCTGATGTCGAGGTTATGCGGGTCGGCGATCTCGTCCGCGCTCACGATGTACGGACCCATAGGTGCGAACGTGTCGAACGTCTTGCCCATCAGCCACTGAGTAGTCGCCATCTGATAATCGCGCGCACTGACGTCGTTCAGGTTCATGTAGCCGAACACGTGCCTGGACCAGTCGCGGGCCTCGATATTGCGCCCGCCCTCGCCAATCACAACCGCCATCTCCGCTTCGTAATCGGGTTTCGAAGACACCTTAGGCAGCACGATGCCGTCGCCCGGCCCAATTACCGCGGTAGCGAACTTGCAAAAGATAGTCGGCACCTTCGGAATTTCCATGTTCGATTCTTCGGCATGATCGCGGTAGTTCAACCCCACACAAATAATCTTGTTTGGCTTCGGAACCGGGGCGCGTAGTCTTACGGCGGCCAGCGGAACACTTGCGGGCGAAGATTCGAGATAGCTCTCGATCCGTACGCGCGCCTCCCGTCCGCCCGCGATTACGGACAACATGCCGGCATAACCGGCGCCACTCAATCCGGTGACGCTCTCACCTCTCAATACACCGGCTTCGACCGCGCCATTTTGTTCAAACGTAACGAATTTCATTCTCTCGTGGATGCTCCTCTGAAACCTACGATTGTAGCAAGACTCGGCGTTCGCCTATTTCGAATTTTCGATCCGGTACAAGTTTTTTTCGGAGCGGATGAACAGGGCGTTATCCGAGACTGCGATTGAGGCGAGCGTCGGCTCTTCGAGCGAGTTCGAGGCAAGTTTCCTGAATTCCCTGCCGGGCGCGATCACGGTTGTCTCCCCGTCTTCACTGAGGAAATAGATTCGTCCGGCGGCGTACAGCGGCGAGGCGGAGTAGTTGGATCCCATGCGTTGCTGCCAGTGGGCCTTTCCCGTTTTTCCATCGAGACATGTTGCAATGCCGTTGTCGCTCACGATGTACAGCTCTTCGCCCACGGCAAGCGGCGATGGAGTAAGTGGTACAGCCCGCATAATCGACCACGCCACATGCGTATCCGTGACATCGCCTTTTCCATCCGGTTTCACGGCGAACAGGACGGGCTGGAAAAACCCTGACGTGATGTAGACCAGTCCGTTCGCGAAGACGGGGCGCGGCACGTTCGAGAATCCGTCGCCATACTGAATGGACCACAGTTCTTTCCCGCTTGCGGGATCGTACGAGATGGCGCGGTGCGCGCCCACGCTTACCACTTGATCCCCGCCGCTCGGAGAAATCACGAGCGGCGTCGTGTAGGCCTGGTAACCTTTACGCGGGCGCTTCCACCGAATTTTCCCGGTATTCTTGTCGAGCGCGACGACGTACTGCGTGTCGGTGCCGTCACAACTAATCAACAGCAGATCGCGATAAAGCGCCGGCGATCCTCCGGGTCCATGTTGGTGTTCATACCTGAGGTGCGTCTTCCAGACAATCTCGCCGGCTTCCGTGAGCGCGGCCGTACCCTGCGCTCCGTAGTGGACGTAGACGCGGTCGCCTTCCAGAATCGGTGTGGGCGATGCGGGGTTGTTTTTTTGATTAATGCGTTCGGGTGAAGCAACTCGAAATACTTCCACGTTTTTCGAGATGCGTCCTGTATCCTTGTCGATCGAGATAGCTCGCAAAGACCGGCCGTCCTCCGTTGCCGCGGTCAGCCAGATGCGGGATCCCTGGATCGCCGGTGATGACCAGCCGTGGCCAGGGATCTCGACCTTCCATCGCACGTTCTCCTTCGGGCTCCACTTCAGGGGAAGGTCCAAGGCATCCGAATGTCCCTGCCCGAGAGGTCCGCGGAATTGGGGCCAGTCTTCGGAGAACGCGGCTCCCGCCGCCAGCAATACCACCACGAGGGTCTTCATTCGCCGATTGTAAACCAATATGGAGCCGCCGGAATCGTCGCGTTCTCGACATTCTTTTTTTCTGCGTCTCTGCAGGTTCTTCGAAGGCCATCACCGTGACAGGCGCCGACCCTGCCGCCTGTCTTGTTGCTGCCGGATCGGGATTCGAAGGCGTTGTCCTTTTCGCGACGAATCATGAGGCATGTAGCACGCTCACGCCTGGGCCGAAGACCCATATTCGATACCAAAGAAACGCAACGGATCCAACCAGTACGGCGCCTTCGGTCAAGACTTGGCGGGCTTCTCCGCTGACCGTCGCCAGTTGCGGCGTTTCGTCGAAGCGCGCGTCGATGGCTGCGGCGGTGTCAAGCGTTTTGTGTAAACGACTTTTGCTTCAGGCCTCCCAGGGCTTGGCAAGTCTCTTCGTCCTACATCTATTCGGGTTGCCTCCCCGGTGCCCGGATGATCTGGCGAACGGAGGCGCACGCGGCGAGCATCGAGGCGGCATCGCACGCGCCTGCTTGCCCAGATGGATCGCCATCCAATGGCTGCGACTGTTCGAGATTCCGCGGAGCTAGAACAGCGACCCACCCGGACGCCGGACCCAGTGCCCCACATCACCCGCCGCCTGGTTGTGCACCCTTCTCACGCCCCAACAGGCGAGCGAGACAGCCAGAACCAAATCGTCATGTTCTCCTTCCCTCCCGGCCCCGTACTGCTCCCGCGCCCGCTCCGTGACCCTCACCTTCATCGCCGCCATCTCCGCGACAAGCGCCGAGCCCCACTTCATGCCACTCGCGATCTCCAGTTCTTTCGCCGACAACAGCACTTGCACTCCCACAATAAGATCGCGTTTCGGCACGCGGTGACTCCACGCCGCCTCTCGCTCCGCGTCCCCGCCGGTAATGGTCACTGGCCATAGGCGGCACTTCATTGGCTCCAAACGCAGCAGATCCACCACTGGACGCCCGACGCCTGTCGCGTCCGCAACCAGATGACAGTTCCCCAACTCCTCCAGGACACCCATGATCTTTCCGACCCTCGAAACGATTTCCGGGTAGGGAGTTCCGAGCGGGACCCGCTCCAGATGCCGAAGGAGAAGTCTCGCGACCTTTCTCGGCGCATACGCCACCGGGTCCCAATCCCCCGGCCCCGCCGTTCGCTCCAGCACCGCAACCGCCGTAAAGTCGCAGCTCTGTCCCAGATCCAATCCGATGAAGAATTCCGGTTTCATTCCACGCCCCCTAAGGAATATCGAGCGGCTTCACGTCTTCCCGAATCGCCGCTTCCACCACGTCCCGGTCAAATACACCGCTCACCGAGTCGACGAATTCGCAGAGGTACTCCTGGCGGAACCAGCGCTCACCCATCGTCCGCCTCTCTTCTTTCAGGTGCTCCTCGGAAATCCGCGGGCACTTCTCCGCCGTCACCTCCACCCTTTCCCACGCCGCGCCACCACGATCCCAGGCTTCGTAAAAGAACCCCCTTTTCCCGAACGGCGTGCTCATCAACCATAGCGCGCCATTGCTTGCGGCGAGCATCGGGCGTATCGCAAGATACAGTTCATCCTCTACGCGCGACGCTTCGTCAACGAGTAGCAATGACACAGCCGAAAATCCGCGGATCGTCGCTTCACTCCCGGGAAGCCCAACCACCCGCGACTGGTTCGGAAGCAGGATTGACATTTCGTTGTCACCGTCTCCCCTGACCTTGTGCCCAAGCCGCCGGGTGAACTCCGACGCCTTCCTTATGAACTCTCCGCTCTGCCGGGCGCTGGGACTCACCACCAGCGTCAGACTCCCGTCCCGAACCGATGCCTCGTGTATTGCCTTCGCCGCTGTAACTGTCGACTTACCCCACTGCCTTGTGCAGTTCAGCACGACCCGTTTGGATATCAACCCGAGCAACCGCGCCTGTATCGCATCGGGTGCGAACTTCAGCTTCTTTCTCACCCATTCAGCGGGCTCCAGGTCCCGGTCCGCGTCTGGAGGTATCCCTAGCTTTTCGACTCCGCCTGTCTCTTCCACTTTCGCCTTGCCGGCTTGATTCCTCCTCAGCGGCCCGGTCTGCTTCGCCGCTTCCTGAGTTGTTCCCACTGGTTTTCGCTTCGCCATTTTCTCCGCTGCCCCTAGTGTCCTGTCCCCGAGCATGAGCCTCTCTCCAAAGACCCTAACATGCAGGCACAGGGCGGTTTCGGTAAAGAAAACCTATCTTGTTGATAAGACTAGTGTCTAGTTGCATTAGTTCTGGTACTACTGTATGTTGAGTCATGCGCCGAAAGTCCGCGAAATTTCAGCTCAGCGACGAAGAGATGAAGACCTTAGAGGGATGGACCCGCCAAGGCAAGACGGAGCACCGTTT
>SYKU01000178.1 GCA_005808865.1 Acidobacteriota bacterium | reverse complement strand
GGACACTGACGTAAATAATTCGAACGGAAGAACCAGTGACCGGCCTTCGCGCACGCCCCGCGAAAAGAGAAAATAAATTCTCTGCGTCACCCCCTGTGAAGTACATGATAAAACATGACTTACAAGCCGGATGAGTTGGGTTGGTCGCGCATTCGCTTCCGGCTGCCCGCCGTGCGAAGCGCGGCCGGCTCTCGCTATCTCCCGCGGCACGCCGATCAGTTCCCGCCGTCTCCCGTCACAACACTTGGAATATTTTCCACATGGAACCCAAAGTCTTTAGCCGAATCCCAACCAGCCTCCCGGACCCGGACGTATATAATTCGAACGGAGGAACCAAGTGACCAGCCATCGCGCACGCCCCGCGGAAAAAGCGAAAATAAAATCTCTGCGTCACCACCTCTTTGAAGTACATGATAAAACAAAACTTACAGGCAGGATGCGCTACCTTCCTGCCGTGCGAAGCGCGGCCCGGCGGCAGGTTTCGATTGAGCGCCGGACAAGCGTTCGAACGAGCGGCACATCGCTCCGGAGGGCACGGAAATCAGCAAGGAACGGCACCCGGCACGAACTCTCCCACACATCGGTTAAGTACCCGCCGCGTAGGGACTGGGCTTTTTTCGATTATAGTTAGTTAAAGTGCCTAAGAAGCTCCGTTTCGACGCGAAAAACGAAGTGCGGAAGCTCGCCCGCGAGCGCGTCGGCGTCGTGCCGGCGGGGCGCGTGATCGTTCCCAAAGCGGAGCGCGCGAAGCCGAAGCACAAGAAGCCGCCCGCCGAAGACGACACCTGCCAGCCATGAAAATCGCCCTCGGTCAGATCAACACCACCGTCGGCGATCTTGCCGGAAATGTCGAGCGCATGGTGCGGGCCGCGCGGGAGGCCGCCGCGCGCGGCGCGCAGATCGTGGCATTTCCCGAACTTGCGATCACCGGCTATCCGCCTCGCGATTTGCTCGAAAAGCCCAGCTTTCTCGAACGGACGGCTTGGCAACTCGATCACCTGGCGCGCGAGACCGCGTCACTCCCGCTCGCGGTGATCTGCGGCCTGGCTGGCCGGTCCAGCTTCACAACCGGTAAGCGCGCGACAAACAGCGCGGCGGTCTTGTTCGAAGGCAAGAGCGTGCTGCGCCAGGATAAGATGTTGCTCCCCACCTACGACGTTTTCGACGAGGCGCGATACTTCGTGCCGGGAGAACGCCAATCGGTATTCACTCACGCCGGACGGAAGATCGCGCTTACTGTCTGCGAGGACGCCTGGAACGACAAGCAGTATTGGGAACGCCAACTCTACCACCGCGATCCAGTAGAGGAACTCGTCGCGGCGGGGGCAACGATTCTCATCAGCATCAACGCCTCGCCGTACCACAGGGGGAAGCGCGCCTTGCGCCGCGAGGTGTTCGCCTCGGCGGCCGTGCGCCACAAAATTCCGGTAGTCTACGTCAATCAGGTAGGAGGGAACGATCAACTGGTGTTCGATGGGAGCAGCTTTGCCCTCGACTCGGCGGGCCGCCCGATTGCAACAGCAACTTCGTTTCGCGAGGATCTGGTCATCGCGGACATCGACACCGGTCGCGGCGACCGGCGGGAGAACTTGCCGGACGAGAGCGAAGCAGTCTACGATGCGCTGGCACTGGGCACCCGCGACTACATACATAAGTGCGGTTTCAGGCGTGTTTTGATTGGTCTCAGCGGCGGAATCGATTCTTCCCTCACGGCGGCGATCGCGGTCGACGCAGTGGGCCGCGATAACGTGACGGGCGTCGCCATGCCAGGACCGTTCTCCTCCGATCACAGCCTGCGCGACGCGCGGGAGATGGCGAACAACCTCGGCATCCGTTTTGAAATCGCTCCGATCACGGGGATGTATGAAAAGTGTCTCGAAGCGCTTGACCCGATCTTTCGCGGCGCTGCTCGCGACGTGACCGAAGAGAACATCCAAGCGCGGTTACGCGGCGTCACGCTCATGGCGCTTTCGAACAAGTGGTCGGCCTTGGTGCTGACGACCGGAAACAAGAGCGAAATCGCGGTCGGATACTGCACGCTGTACGGAGACATGTGCGGAGGCCTCGCCGTCATCAGCGATATTCCGAAGACGCTGGTCTACGAGCTATCACGGGTGGCGAACGGGCGGCACGAAGGCGCGATTCCCGAAAGCGTATTCGAGAAACCGCCCTCGGCCGAGTTACGCCCGGATCAAAAGGACAGCGACTCACTTCCGCCCTACGAAGTTCTGGACCGCATACTTAAAGCCTGCGTCGAGGACTACGAGCCGCCTCAGAAGATAGCGACGCAGCTTGGCTTGTCTCTGGATCTGGTGCGCGGCATTGTGGGCAAAGTCGATAGGAACGAATACAAGCGGCAGCAGGCCGCGCCGGGCCTGAAAGTTACAACCAAAGCGTTCGGAATCGGCAGACGCTTTCCCATCGCGCAGAAGTATACGGAATGAGCCCCATCCTCAGAAGCGCGCCGGCCGTGGTGGAGCAGGCGATCCGTCTGCTTCGGCGCGAAGCGCCGTTTCTTTCACGCGCTCTGCCGCGGAAACAAGCACTGGCCGCGCTTCGCACGGCAGGCAGGCGGAGACGCCTGCCCCACCCGGGCAAAGCGGAGTTTTCACACAGCACTACGTTCATCCTATGAAACTTTCACTACTTATCGCGCTCGCCTGTCTGGCGGCGATGCTTTCCTCTCAGCCCGCGCCTAGGGAACAAGTCGGCCCGCTTCCAACCGGCGGCACGCTGCTTGTGAGCGGATGGCGCGTGCGTCCGGCCGGCAAACAGATGCCGCTCGAAACTATGCCAATGTCATCGGCTGTTTCGCCTGACGGGCGTTTCCTGCTCGTTCTGAATGGAGGGTACACCCCCCCCTCCATCAGCGTCATCGACGTTAAGGAAACGCGAGAACGGGGGCGGGTCCGATTGGCCGACGCATGGCTCGGGCTTTGCTTTTCACCCAAAGGCGACAAGGTTTACGTGGGCGGCGGGTCGACAGGTTCCGTACACGAGATGAACTTCTCAAATGGCGCTCTCACGCTCGCGCGCTCTTTCGCGTTAGTGCCGCCTGAAAAAAAGACGGTGCGCGATTTCATCGGCGATGTGACGTTGTCGCCCGACGGCCGGCTCCTGTACGCGGCCGATCTGTATCACGATTCCGTGGCTGTCATCAATCCACAATCGGGCATCGTTATCGAGCGGTATAAGACGGGGCGCCGCCCCTATCGCATCCTCTTCCATCCGGACGGGAAGTCGTTTTTTGTGACCAGTTGGACCGACGGCACGCTCGGGCACTATAGCGCGACGGATGGCTCGCTGCTAAGCTCTCTGCGGCTGGGCGCGCACCCCACGGACATGGTATGGCGCGCCGGAAAGAACGATCCCGCGGAAGGCGAGAGCGTGTGGGCCGCCCGCCTTTTTGTAGCCGCCGCGAATACGAATAACGTGTACACCGTGGGGGTTTCCGAGTCGAAGGAGTTGAAGCAGGTTGAGACGATCAACGTCGCCATGACGCCGCGGCAGCCGGTCGGAATGACCCCTTCGGCGCTCGCGCTGAGTCCGGATCTGAAGCGGTTATACGTCGTGTGCTCCGATGCAAATGCGGTCGCCGCGGCCGATGTGTCCGAAGACCGCACGCGCGTCCTGGGTTTCATTCCGGTTGGTTGGTACCCCACGGCCGCTCGCGTTGTCGCGGATGGCCGGCTGGTCGTGCTGAATGGACGCGGCCTGCGCAGTTACCCCAACCCCAAGGGTCCGAACCCAACAAAGAAATCCGCGCCGCTGCACGAGGGCCTTCGGTCGGACGAGTACGTCGGCAGTATTCAGCGCGGGTCCTCGTCCTGGATTGAAGAGTTGGCGGAGACGCAAATCGCGGCACACACGAAAACCGTTCTGACGAATACGCCTTACAACGACGCGAAGCTCGATCGCAAGGAACCGTTGCCGGATGGCATCAAACACGTCATCTATATCGTCAAGGAGAACCGCACCTACGATCAGGTGTTAGGCGACATGAAGGAAGGCAATGGCGACGCGTCGCTGGTCCTGTTCGGCGAGGAGATCACGCCAAACCATCACAAGCTCGCGAGGGAATTCGTTCTCCTCGACAATTTCTACGTGAGCGCCGATGTGAGCGCGGATGGACACAGTTGGTCGACTGCGGCGATCGCGAACGACTACATACAGAAGTTCTGGCCCAACAGCTACGCCGGCCGCAGGAAGGTTTACGACTACGAAGGCCAGGAGCCCACTTCCGCTCCGCCCGCCGGCTACCTCTGGACGAACGCGGCAGCGGGCGGCGTCACCATGCGCAATTACGGATATTTCGTCAACAACGTGCCGAATCCGCGGCCGGGCGCGATCGCGATTAGCGGCACGCGCGATCCGGTGCTGCAACGCGTGACGAACCCGAACTATCCCGGCTTCGATATGGATTATCCGGATGTGGAGCGAGCCAAGGTGTTTCTCGCCGATCTGGCCGCGTTTGAAAAGAGCGGAGAGATGCCGGCCCTCTTGCTGGTGCGGCTCGGCAACGATCATACATCGGGCACGGCCGCCGGAAAGATTGCGCCTCTCTCGGCGGTTGCCGACAACGACTACGCACTCGGGTTGCTCGTGGAAGGCGTTTCGCGCAGCCGTTTCTGGAACAGTACGGCCATCTTCGTGCTGGAGGACGACGCGCAGAATGGCGCGGACCACGTGGACTCGCACCGCTCGCCCGCTTTCCTGATCTCGGCGTTCTCGAAGCGGAAGTTCGTCGATAGCTCCATGTACAACACGACGTCCATGCTGCGAACCATGGAGATTATTCTCGGGCTGCGCCCCATGACGCATTTCGACGCCGGAGCGCGCGTGATGACCGCGGCATTCCAGACCGCGGCCGATCCCACGCCTTACGCCGCGGAGAAGCCACGTATTCCCCTCGACCAGCGTAATCCCGCCGCGAGCGCCACGGCGGCCCGTTCGGCGAAGCTCAACTTCGAACAGGAGGACATGATCGACGACGATGAGTTGAACGATATTCTCTGGCGTGCCATCCGCAAAGACGAACCGCCCGCGCCCGTGCGGAGCGTCTTCGGACAACACGGACAATAAGGCGCCTAGAGCGAACCCTTCCCAGAATGCCTCGAATCTATCTGTGCTTCCTGTGGCACATGCACCAACCGTTTTACAAGGATTTGATCTCGGGAGAATACCGCCTCCCGTGGACCCGCATGCACGCGCTCAAGGACTATTACGGAATGGTCCGGTTGCTTGAAGAATTCCCCGCGATTAGGCAGACCTTCAACCTCGTGCCTTCGATGCTGGTGCAGGTCGAAGAATACGCCAGGGGCGAAGCGCGGGATCCTTTTCTCGCGTGTGCGCTTAAGCCCGCCGAACGCCTTACCGGTGACGAACGAGCCTTTCTCCTTCGCCACTCCTTCCACGCCGACCCGACGCATATGATCTACCGGTACCCGCGTTACGGGGAGTTGCTGGACGCATGGGAGGCGGCGAAGCGCAATTCCGATCACGCCTCCAGGATGCTGGGCAACCAGGATTTCCGTGACTTGCAGGTGCTTTCGCAGGTGGCCTGGTTCGATGAGGAATTTCTGGAACACGACGCCGAAGTGCGGGCGCTCGTGACGAAGGCCAGGAACTTCTCAGTCGAAGATCAGGCCCTTATGGGCCGCAAGCAGATCGAGATCTTGAACCGGGTGATGCCCGCGTATAAGCGATTAGCCCTTTCCGGTCAGGTAGAGATTTCGACCACGCCCTTCTACCATCCGATTCTGCCTCTGATCTGCGATTCCGATATCGCGGGCGTGTCCCATCCGTTCGTGCCCCTTCCCAGCCGCTTTCATCATCCTGAAGATGCGCATTATCAACTGAGCGTGGCGCGCGAATTCGTGTCGAGCCGCTTTGGTATGCCTCCGGTTGGACTCTGGCCCTCGGAAGGCTCAGTTTCCGACGAAGCCCTCGCGCAAGCAAGCGATCTGGGTTTCGAATGGGCCGCTACCGATAGCGGCGTGCTGGAAAAAACGTTCGGACACGGCGCGGGTCTTGATGCGCTCTATTCTCCGTATGAGTGGAAGCAGGGAGACCGCAAGATCAAGATGATCTTCCGAGACCACTTCATGAGCGACTTGATCGGGTTCGTCTACTCGCGCATGAGCGCCTCAAGCGCTGCCGAGGACTTTCTCCACCGCATCCGCGAAAATTGCCGCGGGGCCATGCAGACCGGGCGAGACGCGTTGGTTCCGGTTATCCTCGACGGAGAGAACGCGTGGGAATACTACGACCATAACGGCCGTCCTTTCCTTCGCGAGTTGTACCGGCGGATCTCGGACGATCCGGCGATTTCCGCGGTCACGGTTAGCGAGGCGCTTGCGCGTGTTGAACCGCGCGTGCTGCATCGCATCGCGCCGGGTTCGTGGATCAACGCGAATTTCGATATCTGGATCGGCGCCGAGGAGGATAACAAGGCCTGGGAGTATCTGCTGCGCGCACGCCAGGCCTACGCGGATGCCACGAATGACGCTTCAAGCGCCATTGACGAAGGGCGGCGCAAACTCGCCTATGAGGAATTGCTGATCGCCGAAGGCAGCGACTGGTGTTGGTGGTACGGACCCGAGCATGCATCGGACAACCGGGAGGAGTTCGACCAGTTGTTCCGCGACCATCTGGCGAACGTGTATCACGCTCTCGGCCTTTCCCCGCCGGACGAGTTGACGAGGCCGATTCTGAAGTCGGTGGCGGCCAAAGAGTTTCGGAGCGAACCCACGGGATTGATACACCCCGTGCTTGACGGCGAAATCAGTTCGTACTTCGAGTGGATGGGCGCGGGGATATACCGCGCTGATTCGCGATCGGGCTCAATGCATGGCGGCCGCAATCCGGTGCACGAGATCTACTACGGAACCGACGGCCACGACTTGTACATTCGCGTGGATTTCGCCGAGCCGCCTGCCGGCGCCGAGTTGAGGCTGAACGTTTGCGAACGGCCGCTTGCGATCCTGCTGAATGCAGGGATGGCTGAACTGCGCGGCGCGGCTGTTCCCGGCGCGGAATGCGTCTTTCGGAAGATACTCGAAATCCGAGCGCCCGTTGAACACTGGCCGGCGCGATTCCGCGTTACGTTGTGGCGGAATGGACTGCCGGTGGGATCGGTGCCGCAAGAGGGGGACTTCGAACTCGCCCGAACGGTTGAGCGCTCGTAGCGGTTGATCGTAAACGGGCGTCGCCTCAACGGCGCCTGATGGCTTTCCTGCTGCAGAACCACTGTCAGATGGTGCGGCCACCCTCTCCCTTGCCGATTTCTGCACTCCTTCAGGCCCTTGACGCGGTTGTTTCCGTGCTGCACAGAAAGGAGCCTCCCGCGCCTTCGCGACCCTCTCCTTGCTACACGCTTGTCACTCTACTCACTCGGCTGCAGCGAGTTTTGGCCCGTTACTCTGTTGGATCGTTTTTTCTGCATTCCAGCGCGATCAGGCTCCGCATCGCCGCGCGAGCTTGACGTGCGGCTTTCGTCTTCTCGGCCGACTGGACTGCCGCTGTTGTGCGAAAAACCGGAGGCCGCGCCGCTGATCTTGTCGGCTGCCCGAAGAGGCAACACGCCGTGCGCGCGCTGAGCCCACCCTGACTTGTGTGTGCTTCGGAACGAGCCCAAAATACGCCTGGCATGGCCCCTGAGCCCAATAACCACCACAGCACGGTCCTACTTCGCCAACCACGCGCTGAGCGCGCTGACATTTGCCGAAAACGTGCTCGATTTGATGATCTTCACCGGCGGCGCCTGCTTTCCCTGAAACAAGCTCACCGTCTCATTCTCCGCGACCGGATACACACGCCCGCCGATGGTCAACGTCATGTCCTTGGCCGCAAACACGGATACCACATTGTCGGCCTTGCCGATATTGCCCTCTTCGACCCATGCGCCGCGCTCGTCGAGGGCATCAATGATCGTCCGCGCCGACCTAG
>SYKU01000177.1 GCA_005808865.1 Acidobacteriota bacterium | reverse complement strand
GACCGAGGGTGACGCCAGTGCTTTGCTGGAACGTTTAGCCCGTGGGTCTTGTTTTGATATCATGATGTGTGGACGGACAGCAATTGTGTTGGATATACAGGCGCCAAAGTATAGTGTCCCAAGCGCCGCCGCCGTTGTTCATTAGCGTCGCGAGCAGAATACCCGTTATCGTGCCCACCATCAGGAACGCCGCCACCGCTACCGCGCCCATGGGCGGACCGCCGGGTGCGCTCTCGAAGTTCCGGAAGATCAGACCGACCGCAACCGGCGACGCCACCGCGAGAAGGCCGGGAACCACCATCGCTTTCAGCGCCGAGATGGTTACGATATCGACGCAAGTGCCGTAGTCCGGATCCGAAGTTCCCTTCATGATTCCAGGGTTTTCCTTGAACTGCCGGCGCACTTCCTGAATCACCGTCTGAGCCGCTCGCCCCACCGCCTTGATCGCGAACGAACTGAACAGGAACACGAGCATCGCGCCCAGCAAAGCGCCGGTGAACACGGGCACATGACCAATATCGATTGGAAACGGCGCGTTGTGGTCCATCTTCAGCAACGCTTTTACTTCGTCGATGTAGGCCGAGAAGAGCAGGAACGCAGCGAGCGCCGCGCTGCCGATCGCGTAGCCCTTGGTGAGCGCTTTCGTCGTGTTGCCCACCGAGTCCAGCCGGTCGGTGCGGTCGCGGATCGCTTTCGGTTGCTTCGACATTTCAATGATGCCACCCGCGTTGTCGGTGATGGGTCCGAACGTATCCATCGCCAAAATATAGGCCGCGGTCGATAGCATTCCCATGGTCGCGATCGCGGTCCCATAGAGGCCGGCGGCCTGCTCGGATACGCCCACCAGACCTGCGTTGACGCCAAGGAAATACGACGTCATGATGGCCGCGGAAATCACAAGGACGGGGGCGGCTACGCACTCGAGGCCGATCGCGAAGCCGGCGATGATCGTGGTCGCGGGGCCCGTCACGCAGCCCTCGGCAATCATTTTCACCGGTCTGTACTTGTATTCCGTGTAGTATTGCGTAATGTAGACGAACGCGAAACTGGTCACGATTCCGACGACTCCCGCTCCGAACAACATCATGTTGCCCTGCAGAAGCAGCTTCACGGCCACGTAGAAACCAATCAGGGCAAGCACCGTGGTGACGTAGTAGCCGCGATTCAGCGCCTCCATTGGGTCCGCGTCTTCTTTCGTCTTAACGACGAAGATGCCGATCGTCGATGCGATGATGCCGAATGCGCGCGCCACGAGCGGGAACAGAATGCCTCCAATCCCAAAAACGCTGTACAATCCTGCCCCAAGGATCATGGCGCCGACGTTCTCGGCGGCGGTGGATTCGAACAGATCCGCGCCGCGGCCCGCGCAGTCGCCAACATTGTCGCCAACCAGGTCGGCAATGACGGCGGGGTTACGGGGATCGTCCTCGGGAATGCCCGCTTCCACTTTACCCACCAGGTCCGCGCCAACATCGGCTGCTTTGGTGTAAATGCCACCGCCGAGCTGCGCGAAGAGCGCGACGAAACTCGCGCCGAAACCGAAGGCGACAATCTGGGTCGGCACATCCTGCGGATGCTCCAAACCGCCGAAAAACCAGAACAGGCAACCGACGCCAAGCAAAGACAGCGCCACCACGCTAAGCCCGGTGACCGCGCCGCCGCGCAGAGCGATTTGCAGTGCGCCGTTCAGACTGGTTCGAGCAGCCGAAGCGGTTCGAATGTTGCTGCGGATGGAAACCCACATCCCGCTTACGCCCGCGAGAGTGGAGCAAATTGCCCCTAATACGAACGACAGAGTCATTCGGAAAGCGAGTTCGGGCTGATCCGGTTTGCCTACGGTATAACCGATATAGATGACAACTGCCAGAACAACGGATAGAGCCAGAATCGTCTTATTTTGGCGGCGCATGAACGCTTCCGCGCCCTGCTTGATTGCATTGGAGATTTTTTGCATCTCCGAAGTCCCCGCGTCCTGGGCGATAACGTATCTGGCCAAGCCAGCCGCGACCACGAGGGAAAGAATACTGATTCCGAGGACTGCGAGCAAGTACATCTGGCCGTCCACGGACGCGACGCCCGTCTGCAACAACAGAGCGATCGCCGGATTAGGTGACTGCATGGTCAGAACTATCCTCCTAGCGAAAAAGACAAAAATTGAGGGATACGACCGTATTAGGTTAACACAAAACTTGCAAAATCAAGCACTTCAGGTAATGGGTCTCAGGAACGGTAAGGAGAATGGGGTGGTCGGCGGACTGCGTGCGGCGATCGAGGACGCGAAGCCGGCGGCCGGAATCGATGGCCGCCGCAGCTACGGCCTCGAGCAGGTCGCTCTCGGGGATATGATGCGAGCAGGAACAGGTTACGAGGATACCGCCTGATTCGAGGAGGCGCAATGCGCGCAGATTTATCTCCTTGTACGCCCTTAACGCTGATTCACGGCTGTTGCGGGATTTGGCGAAGGCCGGTGGATCGAGCACGACCGTTGAGAAATTGCGTCGCGCCGAAACGTAACCGCCGAGTAAGTCGAAGACATCCGCCTCTCGGAATGTGACGTTGGCAATGCCATTCGCGGCACAGTTTCTTCGCGCAATGGCGAGCGCGGGGGCCGAGCTATCAACCGCTTCGACCGATCCGCAAACCGCGGCCAAGTGCATGGCGAAGCCGCCCGCGCAGGTGAAGCAGTCGAGCGCCGGGCCTCCGCGAGCGGCTGCCGCCGCCGCAAGGTAGTTTTCGCGCTGATCGAGGAAAATGCCGGTCTTCTGGCCATCCATCAGATTTGCGTGAAATCGAAGACCGTTCATGACAACCGCAACCTCAGCAGGCAGTTCTCCTGATAGGACGCCTTTCTGAAGCGGCAGGGATTCGAGGCCGCGCACGGCTGCGTCGTTGCGCTCGACGATCACTGATGGCGAGAACATTTCGGCGAGGCAACCGGCGATCACGGCCTTCGCTGCATCCATCCCCTGATTCAACGTCTGCAAGACGAAGGAGTCGCGGTAGCGGTCGACGATCAGCGCGGGGAGCAGGTCGGCCTCGGCGTGGACCAGCCGGTACGCTTCGGAGCCTTGGACCACGCGCGCGCGATGCCCGGCCGCCGCTTCAATCCGGCGGCGGAAAAAAGCGGCGTCGATGGGTTCTACACGATCCGAAAGGAAACGCAGGGTGATCTGCGAGGTGGAGCTGTAGTGGGCGGTGCCGAGAGTGCGGCCCCTGTGATCGGCGACGGTTACAACCGAACCGGGCGTGGGTTTGGCGGGATCGGCAACATCGCCGCGAAACACCCAGGGATGCCCGGAAGCCACCCGGTCCGCGCCCTTGCGCGTAATCCTGACGGTGGCTCTATCACTCAACGAATCGCCTGCAATCGGGCGATGCGTTCTGCCGTTGGGGGGTGTGTGGAAAAAAGGCGCATGAGCGACTGCCCGCTGAAGGGCTTGATGATGAACATATGGGCGGTGGCGGGCGTGGCAGTCATCGGGATGCGCTGCGACCAGGACTCGAGCTTTCCGAGCGCGGAAACCAAGCCGTAAGGTGTGCCGGTGTACTTGGCGGCGGCGGCATCGGCTGCGAATTCGCGCGTGCGGGAAATGGCCATCTGAATGAGGGACGCTGCGATGGGGCCGAGAATGAGCATCGCGATTCCACCGGCCACGCCGCCGCCTTCGTCATCTTCGTCGCGCCGTCCGCCGAAAAAAAATGCCATCTGCGCCATTGATGTGATGGCTGCGGCTATGGTAGCTGCGATGGAACTGATTAGGATGTCGCGGTTCAGCACGTGCCCAAGTTCGTGCGCGATCACACCTTCAAGTTCGCGGTCGTCAAACAGATTCAGGACACCCGCAGTGACCGCGACCGACGCGTGGGATGGATTCCGGCCCGTGGCGAAAGCGTTCGGCGAATCATCGGGAATGAGCCATAGCTTGGGCAGCGGAATTTCCATACGATGGCAGAGCTGTCGCACCATCGGAGCAATGCGCCGGTAAACGTCCGGATTCTCGGTCTCCGTCACGGGTTGAGCTGCGTACATCGAAAGAGCAATCTTGTCGGAGAAGAAATAGCTCGCGAAATTCATGACCACAGCCATCGTGAGGCCAAGGTACAGCCCGCTTCGTCCGCCGATCGACTGGCCGCCGACGAGCAGCAGAGCGCTCAGGAGTCCAAGAAGTAATACGGTCTTAAGCGTGTTGGTTGTACTCATTTGCTTCCATTCTCGCACAACTACAAAATGGGCAGGCCCCGCGCGGGAGCCTGCCCGTCGCTGGCAAAACCCTGTCAGGCTCTAACTTCAATTTTCACTTGCTTCGGCTTGGCTGCTTCCTTAATAGGAAGGCGAATGGTCAGCACGCCATTCTTTAGTTCGGCGTTGACCCTATCTGTTTCAAGCGTAGCGGGAACCGCGAAGCTCCGCATAAAAGTGCCGAAGCTGCGCTCAATGCGGTGGAAGCCCTTATGGCCGTCCGTCGCCTCGAACTTCCTTTCACCCTTCAGGGTGAGCGTCTGGTTCTCAATCCGGACATCGATGTCGTTTAGCTCCACATCGGGCAGGTCCGCGCGCAGAACGATTTCGTTTTCGGTTTCGAAGATGTCCACGGCGGGCGACCAAGGCCGCGCGGAGCGGGGCTCGCTCATCAGATGAGAAACAGCATCTTCGAACCTGCGAAGGCTCGTGCTGAGTGGGTCGTAGTGTGTGATCGACATAAGTTAATCTACCTCTATTAACAGAATATAATCTTAGTGTCTTTATGTCAATACAAATATTTTCCCACAAGAATACCCGTGGAAAGCGCCGGGCCCAGCAAGCTGTGTGATTGGCGTCATTTCGCTGGACCCCGTTGCTCCGGGGTTCTGCGCGATCAACGCGAAGGGCCGGATCGACTGCAGCGCTTGAGCTTCGCGTGGAAGTTCGATTCGAGCGGTCGCACCGCGCATCTCCAGCGCGAACGGATCAGGCCGGGTGCTTGCGGACGCTCCGTGTGGCTGCGGATGGCAGGCGCATAACGGGACTGGCGGATCGTCCGGATGCGCCCTTCGAGGAGTGATCCCACTGCCGCTCGATGTGGCCCTGAAAATGGATACGTCTATCTACGTTCCCGAACCGGATCGGGGAAGGCGCAAGTGGGAAGGGAAGAAAGTCGAGCAGGCAGCGGTGTACGGAAATCGGCGGCGGATTCGGGGAGCACGGGGCAAACGGTTATCGAAGCAACGTGGGCAGAAGGTAGAGCGAAGCTTTGGAAACTCGACCGACTGTCTCGATCCCCCCGTGACGTCCTCAGGGTTATGGAGCGGCTCGGTGAAGCGGGAGCCGGATTCCGCAGCTTGACCGAGGACATCGATACGACCACAGCGGCAGGGCGGATGATGATGCAGATGGTCGGGGCGTTCGCCGAGTTTGAGAGGGCTATGCTCAAAGAGCGAACCAAGGACGGATTGGATGCCGCCCGCGAAGGGGGGCGCATCGGCGAACGCCGTCCCAAGCTGACACCTCAACGGCAGGTAGAAATCCGCAAGATGGTATCGACGGGCGACAAGCGGCCGCCGCCGCGCGGCTGCTCAAGATCCATCCGGCCACTGTCAGCAGGGTTCTTGCCCGGACGCCGCCGTCAACGAGGAAGGCCAACCACGCCAAATAACGTTGACGGAAGTACGCCAATAAATTCTGTAAGGTGACTTAACTTAATTGACGCTGAACGAAATTCGATCCCGCAAGGCCTTTCCCTCATGCAGTGGGACTTCGCCCTGCGCCGGCGTGCCCGGCAGCTTTTCACCGTCTGCACTGAAAGACGAACCCGACAGCAGCAGCCCCGGCCCTGCGGGCAGATACGTCTCCGGTCCATTTCCCGGAAGCATCCGCCGTGTTTACTCCCGCCGGGATAAGCAGCACGATACCGAGCGCCCGGATTATTGAGAAGCGCCCTTCACGTCCGTCAGGCTCCGCTTACCTCTGACACGAGTTTGCTCGCGAGCGGGCTTGTTTGTCCGGCGTATTTGTTGCCAACTTTGTTACGGTACGATACCGCAACCGGCGACGAAAGCTGTTCGAAGGTGAATGAGCAAATCCGCATCCCCGGATAAAGTGCCACCGCCATACGGCTAAGGTTACTGAGTTCAAGAGTCGCTTTGCCGACCCAACCCGGATCGAAAAGGCCAGCGGTCCCATGTACGATGATGCCAATGCGGCCCAGGCTCGAGCGCCCTTCGAGCCGTCCTAGCGTTTCGCTGTCGAGTTCAAGCGTCTCCTCCGTGATCGCCAGCACGAAGTCGCGAGGTTGAAGAACGAACGGTTCCCCCGGCATCACGACTATCGAACGCATGATGTCCTGAACGCTGCCTTTCTCCTTAAGATCGATGTAGGGATGACGGCTGTAATCGAAGACGCTGAATTCGGTGCCGAGGCGGAAATCGACCGAGCAACTGCCAAACTGCTCTGGAGGAAGCTCAGGCGAAATTTTTATCTTTCCAGCCGCGATGTACCGTTTGATATCGACATCGGAAAGGACCATCCGGCTATTC
>SYKU01000176.1 GCA_005808865.1 Acidobacteriota bacterium | reverse complement strand
GTGGTTGCCACTGCGGAGCCCGGTGCTGACACTCTGCCGCAGTCCTCTGTATTCGATTCCGTTCGACCACGCACGCATCTCCCGTGATGGCCTATGAAAACATGTCAGTTAGCTGGCGAATTTTGCGCCGGAAAGTAACTAACTCGCTTTCTTCCCGCCCACGCGATGCCCTGGTCTGATTGCGCGCGCCGTGAAACACGTGCAACACCTCGATCCCCTTCGAGTGAGGTCGGTAATAAACCATGTACTTCCCCGCCGGAAATTTGCGGACGTCCGAGCCAGCCAATCGGCTGCAACCCCGGCTCCGGGATGGCGCGAAATCGTAATGACCGTCTCGATGATGCCGCTCACAACTCGCAGGGCCACGTCCTCGTCCGCCTCGGTTACCCAGTAGCCGGATATCTCTTGCAAATCGCGGCGGGCGGACTGGGCGAGTCTATACGTTGGCGTCACTCTGCCTTCGCGCGAGAGGCTTGTTTCTTGACGGAACCCGCCACGAGTTCTCGACCCAACCGGCGCATGCCTTGGGCATCATACTCCTCAAACCGGCCCGCCTCCATGTCCTTGATTCCCCGTTTCACGCTGCGTCGTATGTCCTCGCGTTCCGCCACCGGCAAACGCGCCTCAAACTCTCCGAGTAATGCCCGCTCGCTTCTTGCCGCTTCCGTCTCTTGCATGTGGCGGACCGCATCCCGAACGACTTCGCTGGCGTTTGTGTACTGGCCGTCCTTCACTTTGCCGCGGATGAACCGCGCCATCTTCGGCGGAAGTGAAATGTTCATTTGCTCAATCGGCATAACTGACCTCTTCAGGTTCTGCTGCTGTGCTCCAACCTAACTCTAGACCGATCACCGGAAACAGTCAAATACTGACTGTACCGGAAACCGGCGTGGCCCCGCGCGCCGTCTTCCATGTGACAACGCCGTTCCGGCATCCGCTGCCGCTCCACACCGGAATTGTCGAAAGCGAACCCAGCCATCGTTGACGGCACGCTATCGAAGTTGAGGTCTCAGGCTGTTGAGAACTGCTCCGCCACGCAAAAAAGCGGACCATTTGTCGGGTCATCGACCGTGCGCAGACTGGTGCCGGAACTCCTTTACCATCTCCGCGAACGTTCGTCTGGCATCGCTCCGCAGGGCGACCTGATCCAGCGTGGCGCCGGAATTGCCGCGCGAAAGGGACGTAAGCAGGAACGCGAATTGGCCGTTGCGTTCGACTCCGCCTTGGTGGCCGGAAAGGACCTTGGCCCCGTTGGACACCAAGGACCCTCGGAGAAGCTGAGCGGCGGTTCCATGTCCCTGATCCGCGAAACGCCGCGCTACCTTCTGGAAAAACGATATGGATAAGATTTGTTTTTACCTGCTATCGCTCCCGGACTGGGGCGACCCACACTTCGCCGCCAGTTGGCGCACCTGCTCGGCGGCCGGCCCGTAAAGAGGGCCGCGCCCGCTGTCTGATCCACAGTGCACCACTGTGGTGGAACCGTATGATCGGAGTGTATGGCAACCCGAACGAGAACAGCGCCGCGTCGCTCCGCCGCGAAGCCTGTGCGGCGGAGCGTGACCATTCCGGCGCCGCTGGTTGCGGAAGTTCGCCGCGTCGCCGACGAACGGCATCTGACAATGAGCACCGCGCTCGTTTCTTGCCGAACGAGGACTTCAGTGCGGAACGCGACGCGAGAAACGACTTGAAGGCGGCATATCGGCGGTTCATGGACAAGCAGGAGCCCGCCCTCAAGGACTCGATTGCCCAAGATTCGGTTCTCTGATCTCCCAAGCGGTCTCTGGCAACACCTGCTGGAGCGTGTCAAGGAGCGCGAGATCACGCTGCCAGACCTCGCTCGCCTCCAAACCTGTTAAGGAGGGTCGCGGCGGCCCGCGAAATTTCATGAAAAACCTGCGGAATGCGGTGGGGCAGACGATCGCCTATTGTCGTCTGCCGCTTTTGCCCGTTCGCTGGAGCCGGCCGTTGGAAGGTTTTTCGATTCTGGGTAAAGTCGGAGCCGCAAGCACCGGAAGGCGACTGGTACAAGGATTTCGGCTCGTTCAAGCACTGCGGCTCCGGCGAGTACCCTCGAACAGTTCTCACCAAAGAAATGGCGGTTCCGGCTGCCTGCCCACTAAGCTAAATTCCCGGCCTTCCCGCAGGCCACGGTCGAGGTCCCGCTTTCCCCACCCTCCACCCTCCACAAGTTCGGCATTGTTTTTCGCGTTGATTTCAAAACCCCTTAACTCCGCGCACGGGTAGACCTTCATCCGCCCAGGTGTACAATCCAAATCGGGGCAGAGGTTTGCGCTCCCTCAACCGCTCATGACGAACGCTTACACACAAAGTCACCTTTCTGCGTCACCCTCTCCAGACCACGCCCCACGCTTGTTCGGCGAATGCCTCAGCGAGCCCCTGCTCGCCGGCAAAACACAAATTAAAAGTTCTGCGTCACCCCCTGCCAAATCCATGATAAATAGCCACTTAAATGCCGACTTTCACAGTACGCCCCGAATTCCACGCCGGATCCCATTCCACGGCCACGGCCACCCTCATCCGCCCGGCGCCTCCGGAAACCTCGCTCGCCGCTAAGACGCAAAATGAAATTTCTGCGTCACCCCCATGCCAACTGTATGAGAAACAACTACTTAAGGTCTGGCCTCTGTACAAGGCGCGGATTTCCGCTGCCTCTCCACTCCCCGCCGCGCGCCACGCGCGCGGCATCCTCACGCCTCGGGAAACCCCCACTCAAGACGAAAACGCAAATACATTTTTCTGCGTCACCCCCCAGCCAAGTGTCCGATGGAAGGATACTTACGAACTCATCGACGATCCGGCTTCGCCACGCCTTCACCCGTCGGACGTCGAATCGCTGCGATCGATTCCTTTCGGCCAATCCGCGAAGCCTGGTGTCTCCGGCGGGGAAGGCGGTGTCGCAGTCCAGCGAAGCGCAGCCTCCCCCGCACGGGACACTCGCATCCCGCTGCGGCCGGTGTGGGCCGTGGTCCCGTTCGCGCAAGTACGCCCAAGCGGCTCAGGTCGAGTTCCTCGAAGCGGGTATCCCTTTCACCCGTGTAAGCCCGCTGACTCCGGCTTGTGGGGCCGTCCTCAGGGTGGTCCCCCTGGACCGCGCGGGACGCCCTTGTCCCGCGCGCACAGGTAACTGGAGACATCTGGCTGGCGCTCCCTTCGCCGGCTCGCCCCACGGAAGTGATAGGATCTAGTTGTCATGGAATCCCGCCGCGAATTTATGGGCGCCGCGGCAGCGGCGCTGACTCCTCTCGCTCTCGCAAAACCCCGCGTCCTCGGCGCGAATGACCGCATCAACGTCGGCGTCATCGGCGCCGGCAGCATGGGTTTCGGCCACGTCAGGCTGCTCAAGAAGCACGCCGATGGCGGCGGTAATATTCAAATCGCCGCCATCAGCGACGTCTACACCAAGCGCAAACTCCGCGCCAGAGAGTTCCTGGGCCTGCCCGAAAAGGACATCCATCACGACTACCACGATCTCATCGCGCGTCCCGAGATCGACGCCGTCTTTGTAGCCACGCCAGACCACTGGCATTTCCGCATGGCCATGGACGCCCTCGAAGCCGGCAAGGACGTCTACGTCCAGAAACCAATGACGTATAAGATCGAGGAAGCGAAAATCCTCTCGGAGTTCGTCAACAAGTCCGGCCGCGTGCTTCAAGTCGGGAGCCAATACGCCTCCGAGCCCCAATTCTTCAAGGCCCGCGAAGCCATCGCGCAGGGGCTTATCGGCAAGCCTCTTTACGCGCACGGAACTTACTCGCGCAACTCCTTCAGGGGCGAATGGAACTACCGCATCGACAACGAAGGAACGCCCGAGAATATCGACTGGAAGCGATTCCTCGGCTCGGCTCCCAAGCGCGCATTCAGCCAGGATCGATTCTTCCGCTGGCGCAAGTATTGGGACTATTCCGGAGGCATCGCGACCGACCTGCTCTATCACCGCCTGGTTCCGTTTCTTGTCGCGCTCGGCCCGCAATTTCCGGTCCGCGTTACCTCGAACGGCGGCATCTTCGTCCATAAGGACCGCGAAGTTCCCGACACCGTCTCCACCACCATCGAGTATGCCGATTTTCAAGTTGCGATGGCCTCTTCGATGGCATCCGATCTCGTGAACGCTCACCTGCGCCCTGTCATTTGCGGGCACGAGGGCGCCATCGCCTTCCTCGGCAAGGAGATCGTCATCACGCCCGATCCTATCTATGCGAAAAAGTTCGAAGAGAAGGCCGGGCGGAAGGAGATCCGTATCGCCGCCGATGCGCGCGATCTGCAAACCCTGCACATGGAAAATTTCTTCGACTGCATGCGCTCCCGCAAGAAGCCAAACCTCGATGCCGAGTTCGGATATCAGGCGATGGTTGCGATCGGCCTGGGTGTTGAAGCGTACCGCGAATCGAAACAAATGGCGTTCGATCCACACACTGAGAAGATCCTGAAGACCGCTCAGAAGCGGCCGGGCTACGAAGGCGACGGAAAGAACCATCCGGAGGACTACTCGTAGAAAATCCGCCATGAAAAGGTTCATCGCAGTATCGCTGCTGTCCGCGGCATCGCTCTCGGCCCAACAGTACAAGATCGCCATCATCGGAATGGTGCACTCGCACGTGTGGGGTCACATCGGAAAGATGATCGAGGGCAAGGACGCGAAACTCGTCGGGATCTACGAAACCGAACCCGATCTCATCGCCGAAGCGAACAGCCGCGGCGCGACGGGGGTGCCGTTCTATAACGACTACATCAAGCTCCTCGATCTCGCCAAACCCGATATCGTCTGGGCGTTCGTCGAGAACAACCGCCACCTCGAAATCGTCAAGGCCTGCGCCCCGCGCAGGATCAACGTGATTTTCGAGAAGCCGCTCGCTTCAGGCTTTGAAGACGCCAGGGCGATTCGAGACCTCGCGAAGAGGCACGATATCAAGGTGCTGACGAATTATCAGATGGCGTGGTGGGCCTCGAACTACACGGCATTCGACCAGGCGAAGGAAGGCGCTGTCGGCCAGGTGTGGCGGCTGCGCGGCGTCGTGGGGCACGGCGGTCCTGGCGGGAACAACGGTCTGAACCGCTTTTTCTTCGCGTGGCTCACGGACCCGGTGAAGAACGGCGCCGGCGCGCTGATGGATTTCGGCTGTTACAACGCGCTGTGGTCGCTCTGGTATCTGGGACGCCCGGACACCGTTTACGCACAGACGAATCAACTTCGCCCGGAAACGTTTCCGAAGGTCGAGGATAATTCTTCGATGATTCTCTCGTATAAGAACGGCGTCGGCATCTTCGAGGGAAGTTGGGATCTGCCGCGAAGCTTCCAGGACCTTGAGGTGTTTGGCATCAAAGGAAGTCTTTACATGACAAACGGCAAAGTCGAACTGCGTACTGGACGGGCGAGAGATTCGCAGAGCCGGAGCCTCGATATCAGGGCCCTTGCGCCGGAGCGCTCCGAACCAATCGCTTACATGGTCCATTGCCTGCGGACCAAACAGCCCATCGAAGGAATGGTCGCGCTCGATATCAATGTCGGCGTGAACGAAATCATCGATGCGGCGAAAGAATCGGTTGCGAAGAAGCAGGTGATTCGACTGAAATGACGCCGCTGGTATGAAACGACGCCACTTTCTCACCGTGTCTGCCGCAAGCGTCGGCGGCGCACTCGTGTACACGCTCGACCGGCGCCCGTATGTCGTGGCCGCGCAGGACAAACCTGTTCGCGTTCCGCTGCGTTTCTTCACCGAAACGGAAGCTCTCGACGTGGCGGCGGCCGCCGCGCGCATTTTCCCGGCGGATGAGGCGGGGCCCGGCGCGAATGAGGCCGGAGTCGCCATCTATATCGACCGCCAGCTTGCCGGTCCCTACGGACGCGACCGTTACCGCTACACCCAAGGCCCTTTCGGGAATGGAATCCCGGAGCAGGGCTATCAGGGGAAAGCCACGCCTCGCGAGATTTACCGGGAAGGTTTGAAGAGGCTCGCCGGGATCGCCAGGCTCTCGGCCCCGGAACAGGACGCCGGTCTGAAACAAATCGAAACCACTTCTTTTTTTGCACTCCTGAAGACCCACACCATCGAAGGCATGTTCTGCGACCCGATGCATGGCGGCAATATCGACATGATCGGCTGGCAGTTAATCGGCTTTCCCGGTCCCCGCATGACCTATTTCGAAGAAGTGGACTCGCACTACGGGAACCCGTTCCGTCCGAAACCGCAAAGTCTTCGTCAGATCGTCGGAAGACCCGTGAAAGCCAGCGAGGACGAAGCGTGAAGACCCTTCCGGCGGCGGATGCCGTTATCGTCGGCGGCGGCTGGACTGGATTGTTGATGGCGCAGCAGCTCGCCTCGCGTACTTCGATGTCGGTCGTCGTGCTCGAACGCGGCGCGCCCCGCAGGACATCCGACTATCTTGACAACATGGATGAGCTTGACTACGCCATCCGGTTGCGCATGATGCAGGACATCTCGAAGGAAACGGTCACGTTCCGCCATTCCGAACGCGACCGCGCGCTGCCCGTCCGCCAGTACGGTTCGTTCCTGCCGGGCGCGGGTGTTGGGGGCGCGGGCGAGCACTGGAGCGGCATCAGCTACCGCTATGTTCCCGATTCCTTCGACCTGCTCACGAAGACCAAAGAAAAATACGGCGCGAAGCGTTTGCCCGAAGACCATGCCATCCAGGACTGGGGCGTTTCCTACGCCGAGCTGGAGCCGCATTACACGCGCACCGAGCGCCTGATGGGCATCTCGGGCAAGGCTGGCAATCTCAAAGGAAAGCTAATCGAAGGCGGCAACATTTACGAAGGCCCGCGCAGCGAGGAGTATCCAACGCCGCCCATGAAAATGCCGTACCTCGCGGCGCTGTTTCGCGACGCCACCAGGTCGCTCGGCTATCATCCCTATCCGTTGCCGGCCGCGACGACGAGCGAGCCTTACACGAATCCGGACGGCGTGTCGCGCGCGGGCTGTTCCTACTGCGGATACTGCGAGCGCTACGGCTGCATGATCGGCGCGAAGTCGCAGCCCACGAATACGCTCATGCCGCTTCTAACAAAGCGCAAGAACTTCACGTTGCGCCCAGGTTGCTGGGTCAAGCGCGTGACGGTCGAGGGCGGCCAGGCGCGCGGCGTCACCTATATTGACGCCGCCGGGGAGGAAGTGTTCCAGCCGGCGGGCATCGTTTTCCTCGCCTCATGGACGCTCAACAACACACGCCTCCTGATGCTCTCGAAGGTGGCTGACCCGCACGGGAACCTGGGGCGGAACCTGACACATCAGATCTCCATTCCCGCCGCGATGGTGTTTATGGAGAAGCCGCTCAACCGCTTTATCGGCGCGGGTTCGGCCGGCATCGCGATGAACGATTTCGACGCCGATGTGTTCGACCATTCGAACGTCCCGTTCCTGCGCGGCGGCCACATCTACACCGTGTGTTATGGTTTCCGTCCGATGGCGAATTTCGGCGTGATGCCGCCGAGCCAGAAAGCCGCTTGGGGATCGGCGTGGAAGAAAGCGGCCCTCGACGCGTACGACCGCACCGGGCGCATTTCGTTTTACGGCGAACACCTTTCTTACAAGGGAAACGTGATGGATCTCGACCCCGTTTACAAGGACGCGCAAGGCGATCCGCTTCTGCGTCTTACTCTGGATTGGCGCGACAACGAGCGCAACATGGCCAAGTTCATGGCGGAGAAAGCCACGGGGATCGCCCGCGCGATGGGCGCGCGCGAGGTGACGCCGTTTCCAGGTTTGAAGAGCTATGACGCCACACGCTATCAATCGACGCACATTCAGGGCGGCGCCATCATGGGCGCGTCGCCGGAGTCGAGCGTCGTGAATTCGTATTTACAACACTGGCACGCGAACAATCTTTTTGTGGTCGGCTCTTCGGCATTTCCCCAAAACCCATCGGGCAATCCGACGCTGACTGCGATGGCGCTCACTTACCGCGCCGCGGATGCGATCGTTGAACGGTTTGTGAAGACACGGGGCAGTCTGGCGTGAGCAGGTGATTCGGCTGCTGGCCGGCGCGGCTCATGTGCACGGTCGCAGGTCCGCCAACTTAACTGAAGCTCTCACAACCTCACAACCTCGCCATCGGACAATTACGGGCGACCGACAGCCGTGGCCGGAGGTGTGAACATCTCGATCAAGCCATCCATGAGCTCGCCGGGTTCATCGATCTCCACACGGATCGTTAACTCCTGCCTCTGCACTCTGATGCCGTCGTAGACGCGAAGCAGTTCCCGGCGCTCTTCCGGAACGCTCAGCCGCCCCAGGCCGAGGATGCCACGGAGGGTGTCGTTCAGAAGCTTCGCATCCTGGTCGGTCCCGCACGCCGCCGTGATCGTCGCCTTGACACCCGCCCTCAGATCCGCCGAGAACGTCACGCTCCTGGTGGACTTCAGAAGCCGCCGCGCATTAGCTATGTTGCCGTCGCGTGGTACATACCGGTCGGCCAATGCGCCGAGATCCGCCCCCACAGCCCAGATCTGGCTGGTTAGCGGGAGGCCCTCGGCTGCTGTGAGCAAAGCGCTACCCGATCCACCCGCGGCTGCCGCCCGGTCGATCGCCGCGCGGACCGCGTC
Source organism: Acidobacteriota bacterium (assembly GCA_005808865.1). Taxonomy (GTDB): domain Bacteria; phylum Acidobacteriota; class Terriglobia; order Bryobacterales; family Bryobacteraceae; genus SYKU01. The sequence continues at coordinate 29,526 of SYKU01000176.1, read as the reverse complement.
TACGCTTCCCGCCGCTGCGGTAGTTTCGTCGAGCACGGTATACGAGCTATCCCCGTTGCCGTAGATCGTGCGACCCCGGTATTCCGATTTTTTCAGGCCCTCCAAGCCGGCGGTCTTGAAGCGTCCCGTCGCCAGGACGACGGCGGTAGAGCCGTCCGTTGCGACGATCAGCCCGGAAACATCTTTGCTCACGTCGAAACCGGATTTCGCAAGGGAATCGGCCATCTCCCCGAACCCGCCTCGCGATTCCAGCTTTCGATAGAGCGGCGTCGCGCGGAGCTCCTGAACGCGCACACCGGCAAGCAGAACGGCATTGGCGGGAACAAGACGGGCAAGCGATGGGTCCACCGCGAGCTTCTTCGCCGCTGGGCGCGTGCATCCGAGTCCCGCCAACAGTACCAGTCCCGCTATGTAACGCATCGGTAGTTCCGCACTCGAAAAGGAGCATCGCCAGATCCCGGGAACTTTCCGCTGGCTGATCGCGGAAGCTCCAGCAATCGGGAAATCGGCAACGTTGCGTGACACGACACCACGCTTGTCATGGAGGACGGTTGCAGCGAGCAGGGCGTCAATACCAAAGAGGTTAAGCTCTCCTGCCCGCGCCCGCACAGTTTCACCTGAGGCTTAGTTTCGCCTCGCTGACTGAACTCGGAGAATACATTCGTACCAAGCAGGATCATCCCATCCATAGGTCAAGGGGACCTTCTTTTCCCCTTCCTTTTTATGTCTCTCCGAAAACAACCGTGCATGTCGTTTGTTTCTGGCACCAACGACGCCCACCGAATGTTTCAACACCGAGCCCCCGACCGGCGACTCCATAGAAACGGACTTCACCGCGGCTTCGGCCTTGCACGCGCGCTCCTTCTTTCGCAATGATGGCAACTTGTGATCGAGCACCTCACCGGGTGGCGGAATAGCCCGCGCTGGATCTTCGTGTGCAGTATTGTTGCTTCTTTTAGGTTTCGGTGTGAGGTTCATGCCGCTCCCGCCGGCACGCAAGCCGCATACCCGATGATCTCACAAGTCGGCTCGGACCATGGACCACTGAAGCCCGATTCGACGCCTGACTCCGGATCCGCGATCCCCTGCCTACTCCGGCGGTGCTTCGCCGAGATCTTCCACACGGTTCTCAAATTTCGTAAGACTATGCATGAATATTAGATCTACTTTTCCTACCGGGCCGTTGCGCTGTTTGGCGAGCAGCAACTCCGCAAGGCCTCGAAGGTCCTCGCGATCGCGCTTGTACACTTCCTCCCGGAAAATGAAGCCCACCAGATCGGCGTCCTGCTCGATACTGCCCGATTCACGAAGGTCGCTCAATTGAGGACGGTGATCGCCTTGGCGTGTCTCCGGCGCCCGGCTCAACTGCGAAAGAACCAACATGGGGACGTTCAGTTCCTTCGCGAGAAGTTTCATCCCGCGAGAGATAGAGCTGATTTCCTGATTGCGGTTCTCGAAACGGCCGCGGCCGCTCATCAGTTGCAGGTAGTCCACGATTACAAGACCGAGTTGCCGTTCGGCCTTCAATCGACGCAACTGGGCGTGCATGTCCATGAGGTTCGCGCCAGCCGTGTCGTCGATGAACAGCGGCGCTTCAACCAGTTCGGCGGCCGCAGCTTGCAGCCGCCGCCTCTCCTCACCGCTCAGATATCCGGCACGGAACCGCTGGCTGTCCACTCTGGCCGTCGCGCACAGCATACGGGTCAGCAGCGACTCTTTGGACATTTCCAGCGAAAAAACCGCAACGGTCTGAGCTAGTTTCGTAGCCACGTGCTGGGCAATGTTCAACGCCAGAGCGGTCTTTCCCATTGAGGGCCGCGCGGCCAGGATGATCAACTCACCGGCATGCAGTCCGCCCGTCATCTCGTCCAACTTGTAGAAGCCGGTGCTGATTCCCTTGACGCGCTTGCTTGGATCGAGGAATGCGTTCAGGCCACCCTGATACTCTTCAATGACGCGAGCGGGGCTCGCAAGACCCGTCTTCGCCCGAGCCTCGCCCAACTTGAGCATGGACTCTTCGGCGCCGGCGAGAATCTGGTCCGGTTCCTCTTCACCGGACATCGCCCGGTTCATCAGTTGCTGGGCCGTAAGGATAATGCGGCGGAGCGTGGACTTGTCCTTGACGATCCGAACGTAGCTCTCGAGGTTGAAAATCTGAGGTAATCCGTCGTCGAGCGAAACCAGGTACGTCAGTCCGCCCACGGATTCAAGCTGGCCGTGCCGCATGAGCTCATTGGCGAGAGTCACCCGGTCGATGCGCTCATTCCGGACATGCAGTTCGCCCATCCGCAGAAAGATTCGGCGGTGAGCTTCGAGGCTGAAGTCGTCGGCGTCCAGAGTCCCCGCAGTCTGGATGTACTGGGTTTCATCTACCAGGATTGTGCCGAGCACAAAACGCTCAGCATCGAGATTCGACGGAAGGCCCCGCTCGATGGCGATTCCAGTAGACGGCGACATGGACCGTTCTAACTTACTACTCGTCATGCGCTTTTTCTCCAGAAATATTGACCCACTGTTTTCTGCGGGTTAGCCTCTTAAAAAACGGAGCCTGAAACGCCTCGCCTAAGCCCCTCTCCAAACTGCTGAAAACACGACAACAGTGTGACTGTTCGATTAAACTCCCGCAGGTTTCCCACAATCCTTCCATCAGGGAACAACATGACCTCTCAGTCTTGTTGTACAACGGACGAGCTCAGGAATCCAGTGCTTTACGACAGGGCACATGCGGTTTATTGGCAGGCTCACATGGGAGCCCGATGGAAGCCGCCTGATTTCGAGAGGCCAAACCTGCCGGGCGATCCCCGGTTCACTGGTGAAAAAGGCAAAGCGAGGTTCCGAGAACGTGATGAAGTTGGACCAGCATGCTCAAATTGACCTTCAAGCGGTTTGAACTTACGAAATCTTGGCAGATGAGGCTTTCAGTGTCCTCGGTCTGCGGATTCAGGATGATTTCCCACTGGCAGGGGCAAGTTGCATCCGGCCTCGTTGCAAGAAGCCGCTTCAGAATATTAGCCCATCCCGCTGGGCCGCATATCAGTGCGAGTGCTGCTTCCTTCACGGCGAGTTGCGCCGGCGGCGTATAAGGTGGCAGTCTCCAGGCAGGCGGGGCTGGCCGTGCGGGGCGACTCCACCGCCGGTCACGACACCGGACCGGCCCTCTGCGGCCCAATGACGGCTTCGCTGGCGCCCCGGCTCAGACCTCCGCCACCTTGGCGCTGACTCCTTCAAAAATGAGACACGTCGCCGATCCGGTCGCGCAGATACGGCCCTGCACATCCGTGATGCGGCCCTCCGCCGTTGCCACTTTCGAGCCCAGGGAAACGACCTTGCCCTCCGCCATCACTTCCCCGGTGTGTTCGAACACGGCGCGGATGAAATTGATCTTGATTTCAAGCGTCATGTAACCCCGGCCGGCGGGGAGGGCGGTGTGGACCGCCGCCGACATAACGGAATCGAGCAGCGTGGATAAAATGCCGCCGTGCACGCATCCCATGGGATTGTAGTGAAACTCCTGGGGCTGAAGCGTCATGACGAAACGTCCATCGCCGGCGTCGAAAACATCGATGCCCAGCAGCTTTCCGAAGGGCGGCTCGGGTATATGTCCGCGGCGAAGTGCGTCGAAGAAATCGCTCCCGGACATCTTGCGCGCTTTTCGCGTGGCGGGTTTCGGGTCTTCCCACGTGACGGTGCGGGCGCGGGTTGGGATTCGTTCCTCGGGCATGTCTGTTTCTAACCGAATCCGCGTGAGCGTGTCAAGGTTGCATTGCCCGGAGCACGCCGCTACCCTTGGACTTTGGCCTTCAAATGCTAAGCGAAATCCTCAAGGAGATGGGCGTAGTGGGCGCCGGCGGCGCGGGTTTCCCCGCTTATGTGAAAGCTGCATCGCAAGCGGAGTTCGTTTTAGCGAACGGCGCTGAATGCGAACCTCTCCTTCACAAGGACTTCGAGATCATGTGCCACTACCCGCGCGAAATCATCGCCGGCATGGCTCTCATGATGGAATCGACGGGCGCGAAGCGCGGCAAGTTCGGAATCAAGGAGAAGAACCGCGAGGCGATTGACGCGATTGAGCCGGAAGCGAGAGCGCGGGGTATTGAATTATTGTTGCTCGGAGATTTCTACCCGTCCGGCGACGAATACGAACTGGTCTACTCCGCAACCGGACGGCTCATCCCGCCGGCTGGACTCCCGCTCGCCGTCGGCTGCGTGGTCAACAACGTGGAGACGTACTTTAACGTCACCGAGGCGAACGAGGGGCGCTCCGTCACGCGCAAGTTCCTCTCGGTGACGGGCGCCGTCCGTAAACCTCAGTCCTTCTGGGCGCCTCTCGGTACGCCGTTTCGCGACCTCATCGCGCACGCCGGAGGGTCCACAACCTCCGAATACGGCATGTTCGTGGGCGGCATCATGATGGGCAAGCTGTCCTTCGATGTTGACGATGTAGTCACCAAGACCACAACGGGCCTCATCCTTCTCCCGAAGAACCATTATCTGATCACGCGAAAAAGCCGGCCGGCCGAAGCGATGGCGCGCATTGGCAAGTCCGCCTGCGACCAATGCAGCTACTGCACCGAATTCTGCCCGCGCTTTCTGCTCGGCTACGATGTGCAGCCGCACAAGGTGATGCGCAGCCTCGGCTTTACGCTTACGGGCGCGAACAACTGGAATCAGTCGGCGGAGCTTTGTTGCGCCTGCGGACTCTGTACGCTCTATGCGTGCCCGGAAGATCTTTTCCCGAAGGAGGCTTGCGACTCGGCAAAGACCAGCTTACGCGCGGCCGGAATCAGGTTTGTCCAGGAAAAACCCGTCCGCGTGCATCCGATGAAGGAGTACCGGCGCGTGCCGCTTTCAATGTTGCGCAAACGCCTCAAAGTGGAAGAATACGAAACGGAAGCGCCGTTCAATGCGAATGAGGCCGCGCCGAAGCGGGTCTGGTTGCGCTTGAAACAGCATGCCGGTAAGCCGGCGACGCCGGTCGTGGCTGCCGGCGCGCGAGTGAAGCGGGGAGAGGCGGTCGCGCGCGTGGGAGCACAGGATTTGGGCGCGACGATCCACGCGAGCGTCGCGGGTTTGGTGCGCGCCGTCACCGAAGACAGCATTGAGATCGATTCGGATTAGGGATTTACCGGAACCTATCATGGCCGCAAGAACTTCAATTGGACTCATCGAACTCGGTAGCATCGCCGCCGGCTTTCTCGCCTGCGACGCGATGCTGAAGACCGCCGACGTGGAACTCATCCTCGCCCGCACCATCTGCTCCGGCAAATACATGGTATTGATTCGCGGCGATGTCGCCTCGGTCGAGGCGGCCGTGCGCGCGGGTTCGTCCGTAGGCGAATTTTCGCTCGTCGACACGTTTATCATCCCGAACGTTCACGAATCGATTTTCCCTGCCATCAGCGGCGTAACGAAAGTGGAATCGCTCGAAGCGTTGGGAATCATTGAATCTTTCTCCGTGGCATCTCTCATTCAAGGCGCGGACGCGATGGCAAAGACTGCCGACGTGCGTTTGATCGAAGTCCGGCTCGCTATGGCGCTGGGCGGGAAAGCGTTCGCCTCGGTCACGGGTAGCGTCTCGGCGGTCACGGCGGCGGTGGAAGCGGGAGCCCAGATGATCGGCCGTAAGGGACTGCTCGTGAACAAGGTCGTAATCCCTCAGCCCCGGCCCGAGCTGCTCAGTGAGATGCTGTAGTCATGCCCCGATTGAAAGGACTCCCGAAGGACGCCGCCCAAGCGGACATCCAACGCGTTTACGAGCGCCAGGAAGCGAACTACGGGGCGGTGCTTCACAACCATGCAGTGCTCGCGCGTACGCCCGCGATCTTCCGCGGTTTTCGTGCCATGTGGGATGGGCTCGGCGAAAGCGCCTTGCTGCCGCCGCGCTTGAGCCATCTGATCAACATCAGGGTCGCTTCCCTCATCGGCTGCGGACTCTGAATCGAGGTGAACTCTGCCGTGGGCAGAGCGGACGGGCTCACCGATTCCGAACTCGACGCGCTCGCGGATGCCGCGTCGAGCGACCTCTTTGACGCCGCGGAACGCGCGGCCCTCGCCTATGCTGAAGCCGTCACGCGAGAAAACCCGGTCCCCGACGCGCGGTTCGAAAGCCTGCGAACGCATTTCAGCGAAGAGCAGATCATAGAGATGACGGCAACGATCACATGGGAGATCTGCGCCGCCAAGTTCAACCGCGCCCTCGAGATCGAAGCGCAAGGCGTGTGCCGCGTTCGCCCGTGATATCATTCCCGAAGTGAAGCTTTGGGGCTCCCTGGACGCTCACCCAGCGGCTGTGTTTCTACGTGGGCGGAACGGCGTGCCTCGTTCTCTCCCTGACGGTTCTCATCTCATCAACTACTCGCTGCGGCGCGCCGCGTTGATCGCTGAGGCGAACATCGACGCACTTGGCGAAGTACGCTCCGCAGCGCGCAGTCTCGACGCAGTTGTCACGCGGGTCGGGGCGCTCTCGCGCGTTATCGCGGCGCGGCAGGAGGCGCTCGGCCGGGAGCCCGATGACGCCGTCATTCCTTTCCTCGCCGGCTTGCTTGCCGGCATTGGCGCCGATGAAGCCTACGGCGTCTACATCGTGTTCGAGGCCAAGAATGCCCGCGACCCGAAAGCGATGCCGTGGGTGGACCGCCAGAGTTTTCCGGGTCCGGTCAAGCTCAACTACGATTATCACGACCCCCAGTGGGAGTGGTACCACGGCCCAAAGAAATCGGGAGACTCATACATCAGCGAACCTTACTTCGACGAAGGCGGGTCGAACATCACGATAGTGAGCGTCACGCGTCCTTGTGTTTAGCCCCCCGGGACGTTTCGCTGGGGTGGCGGCGCTCGAAACGGCGGCCCTCAGTCCTTCGGGGGGCGAAGACGTCACGAACAGGATAATCGCCTGCGCCCGGTAGTCTGTCACCGCGGGCCTACGTGCCGTACCGGCTGCAAACAGGGGCGCGGCGCGAGAAACCACGGTTGTGTTCGCCGGTTATTCGCGGCGCAGACACCAGTTTACCGCGTTGCGCATCAGCAACTGGTTCATAGGGTGGTGAAGCGCTTCGCGCGTGTGCCCGTTCGCCAGGTGGCACAAGCGCCCCTTACCCGGCTCGTACGCCCATCCCGCGGCCGCGACCGCTTTCCCGTCGTCCGAGCGGTTCCGCAATAGGAGGTGGACTTTCTTTTCGTCGTAGGGCGGCGTGTGCTGCTCGTCGGCCGCGAAGAAGTCCTTCACGCCGCGCGTGACGGGATGATTCGGGTCGACTACTTCGACACGGAATCTTTCGAGCGGACCATGCCCGATATAACGGCCGCCTACCAGGTTCAGGTAGGGGCCGCCCGCCGGATAGAGACCCATCGAGTTATGGAGATTCAGAAACGCTTTGCCGCCTTCGACGAATTCCACGATCGCGCGCTCCTGTGCCGGCGTCATCCAGGTGGTGTTCGGGCGCATCAGGCCGTCGCGCAGGATTACCAGCAACTGCACCCTGGAAAGATTCTCCGCGCTGAGCGCGCGGATATCCACGGTAAAATGCGCCTCCACTCCCGTGGCTTCAAACACGGGCCGCAAGCCCTCTTCAAGATGTCCAGGTTCGTGAGGCAGGTCTCCAATAAGGACGAGCGCATGCACCTTTCCGTCTCCGGGCAGAGGCGCCCGGCCCTTGAACGGCGCGGAAGGCACGGTAAGCTCGCGGTAGACGTGTTCGATCTCGTCCGGCTGCGGGTTGTCGTACGGCATCCAGGCCTGATACTCCGCGGGCATCGCGATCTCCTTCTGAAGATTGGCGTGCGGCTTATCCTGGCAGACGAAGTAGGAAACCTGGCGGCGCAGTTCTTCCACGAACTTGCGGTGACGAGTAAGAACCGGGAGACCACCCCATGTGCCAAAGCCCGGCACAACGTGCGCGGGCGCCAGTTCCTCGAGCTTGCGTAGAGTTGCCGCGAGCGATGCCGTGTCCGCTTTCGCGAGGCCCTTGCGCGGGCCATGCACGACGAACGGCCCGCCGAACAGCGTCTTCGACCGCGAATGAAACACCGCCGCGCCGCCCGGGAACGGGAGATACTGCACGCCGCCGGCTGTGGTTGTTCTCTCGACGCCACGCGTCTTGAGTTCGGCCAGCATCGCCTGATCGGCGGATTCCGGCTGCGTCAGGATCAGCTTCCGGGCCGGCTTTCCGGTGGACTTCTCGACCAGCGCCAGATACTCGGGAACCGGGATGCCTCGAGGCAGATCAATGAGAAGAGCGCCGTCCGCCGTCGCGATCCATCCGCTGTTGGCGTCGCGATGCTTGTCCGCGTACCCGGCGGCGTGAACGCCCGGCGAGATCTCTTCATGGTGGGGCAGCGCGAGCGCGGCCGCAAGTGCAATCCACGGCGTCATGTCCTAATCTCCTTGTCTGATCCATTCGAAGTTGAAGTGCGCGTGTTTGATCGACTTTCGATCCGAACCCGCGGGAAGGTGATTCAGAAAATAGCTGTAAGAGGCGCGCAGGCTGCCGTCGCGAGCCTGAATGAGCGAGGGATAGTGGAACGACCCCGCGCCCGCGCCGCGAGTGTCGAGTTCGAGATGGCGCGTCCACTTCCACGTCGAGCCTTCGTCGTCCGAGAGCGAAACAGCAAGCGAATGGCGGCCCTTCTCAAGATCGTTGTAGATTATTGCCCACGCACCATCCGCGAGTACGATTGCTTCCATTCCCGATCCGGGGTTCGGGATCGCGGAATCGACAACGGGGGACCAGGTCACGCCATCGTCCTTCGAAGAGCTGGTGTGGAGCCGCTTCGGGGCGGGGCCGTTGTCGCGCATGTAGGTGACGAGGGTTCCGTCCTTCTTGCGAACGATGGTCGGCTGAATGCCCCCACGGCTCACAAGGGGCTCGCTCGATTGCCACGTTTTGCCCCCGTCGTCGGTGAACGCCATCAACGAAAACGAAAAGCCGTCGGAATAGAGCGGAACGATGATGCGCCCGGACGGCAATTCCACGGGGTGCGCGCGCGTCATCCAGCCCATGCGCGAGAAATACTTGTCGGCGCCGTGCTCCAGCAGGCGCTTCGTAAAGTCCGTTTGCGGCCATGCGCTCACCACTTCCTTCACCTTCGCGGCGAAGTTGCGCGGGATGAAGAGCATGGTTTCGTTTTCCGTCCACTTCGCCGGCGCTTCCCTGTTCACGTAGTCCGAGGAGATACGGTACTTCATCAGAGAGGTGTGCCACTCGTTTGCGAGCACTACCGGCCAAAGGAGCCAGAGGCGCTTTTTCGAGTCGACGAAGAGGGTAGGGTTGGTATCGGGAAACCCGGGCGTGTCGGCCAGCGTGTGTCGCGGCTTCCAGGTCTTCGACCCCTTCGGCAGCCGCGCGCCTTCTACTTTCACGTTGTCCGCCGTGCGTTCGCCCGAGCCGTTGTACCAGCACGCCATCAGATCCCCATTGGGCAGTTCAACGATTGCGGAGGAGTGGTTGTGCCATTGCTCAAGCGCGAAAATCAACCCGGCGCGGTGGAACGGCGTTTCAGGTCGCGCGGCGGCGGAGAGCGTCGCGAAGAGGAGCACGAGCTTTCGCATGGCGTCAGGGACGAATGCCGGCGATGTTCAGCTTAATGCGATAGAGACCGGTGCGAGCCGTCATGTAGAGAGTCTTCGCGTCCTTATCGCCCCAGTGGCAATTGGCGGGCGTTTCCGGCGGCTGGATCGTTCCCAGGTGCTTGCCCGCGGGCGAGAAAATCCAGACGCCACCCGGTCCCGTGCAATAGAGATTGCCTTTGCTGTCGACTTTCAGTCCGTCGGGCAGCCCCTCGGCCGTTTCCTTCGTCACATCGAAGAACACTTTGCCGTTGGCGATTGTTCCGTCAGGCATGACGTCGAAGCGCATCCAGATTTTGCGCTTCGCGTCGGAATTCGCGACGTAGAAAGTCTTCTCGTCCGGCGAAAAGGCCACGCCGTTGGGACGCGTCAGGTCCTTGTAGAGCAATTGCAGCTTGCCGCCGGCGAGACGATAGATGCCGTTGAACTTCAGTTCCTTCTTCGGGTCGTCGTCGAGCTTCACGAAGCCGTAGGGCGGGTCGGTGAAGTAGAGGGCGCCATCGGATTTGTACACGGCATCGTTGGGGCTGTTGAGCCGCTTGCCTTCGTACCTGGCGGCCAGCACGGTAAGCTTGCCGTCCTTTTCGAGACGCGTGACGCGGCCGTTGCCGTGTTCGCAGATGATGATGCGGCCCTCTTTGTCCATAGTAAGGCCATTCGATCCGATGAAAGCCCCGGCCGGTGCATCGGTCTTGTCGTAACCGCTCGGCTTGCGGAATGGAGCCACTTTGCCGTCCGGCGTCCATTTGTTGATGACATTGTTTGGAATGTCGCTGAACAGCAGCGCGCCTTCGCGGGTCCAAATAGGGCCTTCGGTGAAGCCGAAACCACCCGCCAGCTTCTCGATCGCCGCGCCCGCGGGTACAATCTGATCCAGCGCGGCATCAGTTCTTGCGACCCTGCCCACACCCTGCGCGTTCAACGCCATCATGCCTCCAAAAAATGTTGCCGCAGCCATTCCTGCCGAAATGTGAATTGACATGGCAAAAATTTTACCACGCGCTCCGGCGAACCCGCGGTAGTATCTGGCGGGAGCGAGTGACCTCGGACTGCACGCGTTACTCGCGCCAGGTTCTGTTTTGCCGGTCCCGCCGAAGCGGAGAAGGTGCTCCGGCCCGCCTCGCACGCCGCCATTGTGGGATGTTGTATGTTCGGAAGCTTTTGAAACCTCATGGGCTGGGGTGGACTGCCGATAAGGCCGCCCTGCCCGGTCAGGCTATCTGGCGGGACGTGTTGAACCTCGGCGATGTCATCGGTGTTCCTACCTGCTGCCCCACCTTCCCCGAAAAAGAGACCCGGGATCGAGAGATCCCGGTGTGGGCAGCTCGATCCGAGCTTTGCACGAGTATCGCGTGATCCACTCGGAGCTGCTCAAGGCCGGCCACGCATCAAAAACTCGGAAGCGTCTACAATAAAGTTCGGTATCTGCTCCACCACAGAATCCGAAGATCTACCACATCACGCATCTGGAGAACGTGCCCCAGATCGTCGATAGCTTGCTGTGGTCGGACGCGGAACGGATTCGGCAGAACCTCAATTGCAAGATCGTCGGGATGGGCGAGATCAAGAGGCGACGGCTCACAGAATTGGAGGTGAGCTGTCATCGAGGATCGAAAGTGGGGGAGTACGTCCCGTTCTACTTTTGCGCTCGCTCGATCATGCTGTACCTCTTGGCTAAAGGAAATCACGTGGATCTGTCGTATCAAGGTGGGCAGATGCCGATAGTGCATCTTGAAGCGGATGTGGGTAGAGTTGTCAGTTGGGCTGATTCCGAGGGCAGGCGCTGGGCGTTCAGCAATGGAAACGCGGGAACACGATACACGCAATTTTTCCACCGCGTCGAGCAACTCGACGTCCTAGATTGGGCCGCGATCAATGCGAACCAGTGGAGGGATCTGATTGTCAGGGAGCGAAAGCAGGCGGAGGTTTTGGTAGAGAACTCCTTTCCGTGGGACCTCTTCGAACGAATTGGCGTCATCGACAAGACGATGGCTGATAGGGTCGCGGCGGTCATCAGCGGTGCCCGGCATCGACCCGAGATTGTGGTAGCGCAAAGTTGGTACTACTAGTGAGGGAAGCAATGATAGAGCTCGCGCACGGTGACATTCTTCATGCCGAAGCTGAAGCTCTCGTCAACACCGTCAACTGTGTTGGCGTCATGGGTCGGGGTATTGCCCTACAGTTTCGCAAGGCATTCCCGGAGAACTTCAAAATCTACGAGGCTGCATGTGAGCGGGAGGAGGTGCGTCCCGGCAAGATGCTCGTTTTTGAAACTGGGCTCCTGACTGGTCCGCGCCATATCATCAACTTCCCAACAAAGCGACACTGGAAGGGAAAGAGTCGAATCGAAGACATCGACGCGGGACTCCCTGCGCTCATCGCAGAAGTAGCGGCTCGTGGAATTCGTTCCATTGCGGTGCCGCCGCTCGGGTGTGGACTCGGAGGGCTCAATTGGGGTGAGGTCCGCCCGAAGATTGTTCGTGCGTTCGAGGGACTTCCTGATGTTCGGGTGCTGCTGTTTGAACCGACCGGTCCTCCAACACCGGCGGAGATGGTCAAAGAACGCCGCGTGCCGAACATGACGCCAGGAAGAGCGGTGCTCATCGAGCTCATGTCTCGCTACCTCGCTGCGGTGATGGATCCGTACGTCACGCTGCTTGAAATTCACAAGATGATGTACTTCATGCAGGAGGCCGGAGAGAATCTGCGGCTCCGATACGAGAAGGCGACGTATGGTCCGTACGCGAAAAATCTGCGGCCAGTGCTCAACGTGATTGAAGGACACTTCATCAGTGGATATGGGGATGCCGAGGACGATCCGGAACGGCCAATCGAGTTGCTTCCAGGCGTGTCTGCGGCGGCGTCATCGTTCATCGAATCTCATCCGGAAACCCAAGTTCGTTTCGACCGCGTGGCGAAGCTCATCCATGGGTTCGAGACCCCGTTCGGGATGGAGCTTCTCGCTACGGTGCACTGGGTCTGCACACGTGAGGGTGCCAGTTCTGGGGATGAGGCGATCAAGCAGACCTACGCCTGGAATGACCGTAAGAGGGTGTTCGATCCGAAGCAGATAATGCTTGCACGCGAAGTTCTTGCGTCTCAGGGTTGGCTTGGTTGAGGTCTTTTCGAAGCTAATCATGGGGCATGCGGCTCCAAAATGGCTCCATTAAGAGAGCCTTGAAGCCAACCTGCTGAAACTGAAGTGCTTGCTATCGCCTCAAATACACGCCATAGACGCTAAATTCTCTATTCTCAATTGTCATGTATACTCGCTCAGTTCTTGAACAGATTTTGGACCGACCTATTCGAAATTACTTCTCGGAAGCCGACTTCACGGGAGTAATCCAGCCCACGCCGACCCTCAAGAATATTCGCGAACTCAAGCGCGTTGGTCGTGATGATGTGACGTTGGATGATCGATATATTCCATCAATCCCTTAGGTGCTTTGGTCAGGTGTTGATACTTCGATAGTAGCGAATCCACTATCCGGACGGCTTCGCTCGTCGATCCTTCGCCCGCTGAAGTTGCTCCCATCCCTAGGAAACAAGTAGTGACGTTCAAGGGGCACCAAAGCTCCGTCCCGCGTCAGGAAGTGGATGCACGACCGCGATGCACCTTCGAACGTAAAGTCGAAGCGGTCGGCATACGACACGATGCACACTCGGAATTGACTCGGAATAGATCTTCGTAGGAAAAGTCCACCCGGTTCGAACCGTGGCGAAAAGAACATCGATTCTTGGACTGATGTCGGCAGAGCAGGAGGAAGTTCGGCACCCTTCAGTGTCAGATTGAGCACCGCGCGGGTTATGCTCAGCCCTGATGCTCTGGACAAGTATCCGATGCGGATCATCTCTGGGTTACATGGGTGTGGCTCCAAAATGATCACAGGAAAAATGGCCAGAAATGAGCACGTTTCTGCGTACCTCGGCTAGGGTTGTCCACTCCGATGCCGGGTTGAACCCCTCCGTCCGACCCACAGCACGCAATGGTTGGAACGTTACGCCTCTGACGCACTTGTAGGTGAGACCAGTTTCGATGACGCCGCCGATTTCATGATCGTTGAGGCCTTTCTTCACGACGGAAACGAGGGTGGTAGCGATCTGGTGCAGTTCAAGGTTCGCGAGGGCCAGAGTCCGTACTTCCCTCAAACCCTCACCTCGCAAGACCCGGAGCACTCCCTCGGAGAGTGAATCGAACTGGAGGAAAATCTCCAGCCACGACCCAAGCTCTGCCAGCTTGGATACGAACTGCGGGTCACGCGCGATCCGGATTCCGTTGGTGACCAGCATCACACGAGTAAGAGCCGTATGCGTAAACGCGCACGTACGGATCTGTGCGGGGGGCGGCCAGTGATGGTCGTCCCTACCGCGACCAAATCTCCCTGTTGAACCCTGTAGCGTCGCAGTCGGGACAAGCGGTCCGGGAAACGGCGTTCTGCGAAGTTGCAATCAATCGGGCGCGCCCGAGACGGGATCGAGCGATCCCGGTGTGGCCAGGATAGTCATTGATACCCTAACGGACCGTACGGACCGTGATGGCGGTTGACTTGCCGCGGGGGGGAGGGTATAATCGCGCCGGAGGTGTACACCTTGACGCACAGCATTTTCAGACTTCGCTCGCTGGCCATCACAACTGCCGTTCTTTCTCTCGTTACCGCGGCGCAAGCGCAGAACATCACTGGCACCATACTGGGCGGCATCACGGATCCGGCCGGGGCGGCGGTCCCGGGAGTCGAGGTCCGCGTAACTCATACTGAGACCGGGCAATCGACGGCTGTGCGCAGCAATGACATCGGCCATTTCGAGGCGCCCTATCTCCGGCCGGGCAATTACCAGGTTAGAGTGACAGCCCCGGGCTTCCGCGCAATTGTCCGCGAACGCGTCCCGGTTCAGGTGGAGAGCCGCGTCCGTCTCGATTTTGCGCTGGAAGTGGGCGAGGTGTCGAACACGGTCGAGGTTGCCGGCCAGATCCCGCTGCTCGAATCCGAGAGTTCGTCGCTCGGTACCGTGGTTGGCAGCAAGAGCATCCAGGAGTTGCCGCTGCGCGGGCGGAACGTCTTCGATCTGGTGGGATTGAGCCCGGCGGTGCAGGTGACTCCGTTTGTAGGGCTGGGCCAGACCGGGACCGGTTCGTACTCGAGCTTCGTCGCTTCAGACATCTCGATCAATGGCGGCCGCTTCCGCACGAACGAATACCTGGTGGACGGCGTCTCCATCCTGCTCCCTGAAAATAACAACTACGCATTTGCGCCGACGCCCGACGGGACGCAGGAATTCAAGGTCCAGACCAGCGACTACAGCCCGCAGTTTGGCCGCAGCGGCGGCGGTGTCATCAACGTGATCACGCGCGGCGGATCCAACAAGTTGCATGGCTCGATCTCGGAGTTCTTCCGCAATGACCGGCTCACAGCCAACGCGTTCTTCAACAACCTGCGTAACCAGGCACGGCCCGTCTACCACTTCAACCTGTTCGGCGCTGCCATTAGCGGACCTGTCATCAAGAACAGGACATTCTTCTTCGGTGAGTATCAGGGACATCGGCAGGACACCGCGGGAGCCGGATCGGTGGCGACGCTCCCGACAGCGGCTCAACGGCGGGGGGATTTCTCCCGAACGCTGAATTCGACCGGACAGCCGGTGGTTCTCTATGACCCGCTGACTACCCGCGCAGCCCCCGCTGGCACGGGCTTCGTGCGCGAAGTCTTCCCCGGGAACGCCATTCCGGCCGCACGTTTCGACCGCGTCTCCGCCAGCATGCTGAAGTTCGTGCCCCTGCCCAACCGGCCGGGACGCACTCCGGCGGACTTAGACAACTACGGATTCACTTCCCCGTCGCTCAACAACAGCGACTATTGGACTGTCCGCGTGGATCACCGTTTCTCGGAGCGGCACGGCATCTTCGGCAGATTCACGCGCACTCTCGGCCTCGACAGCGCCAAAGGGCCGTTCGGCACCATCGCCGACAACACCTTCGGCGATACAAACAACAGGGTTATCAATGCCGCGGTGAACAACACACTGACCCTGACGCCCACGCGCGTGCTGACCTGGCGGCTCGGCTTTACGCGCCGTTTCGAAGGCCGGGGCGACCTGCATGAAGGGGAGACCAGCCTGGTGGAACTCGGATTCCCCAGTTCTATTCCGGCCGCTATTCAGGAGGAGATCTTCCCGGCGGTCGGAATGAACGGCTAGACGGGGTGGGGACCGCCTGGCGGAGAGAGGATCCGCCGCGGCAATGACATCTACACCGCGGTTGCCGATCAGACCGAGATACACGGCCGGCACACGCTGATTTACGGGGGCGATTTCCGGCTATACAATCAGACGCCATTTCAGGGTGGCAACCCCTCCGGGGCCTACAACTTCGGCCGCGACTTCACCCAGGGTCCGGACCCTCTCCGGGCCACCCTGACAGCAGGCGACGGCTTCGGATCGCTGCTGCTGGGCTACGGCAGTGGATCCATTAACCTGGTCCCTGCGTTCGCTGTCCGGAATTATTACCTCGCCGGATACGTGAACGACGACATACGTCTCGGCAAGCTCACCATCAATATCGGTGTGCGCTACGAGTACGAGCAGCCGCGGACCGAGCGTTACAACCGCTTCGCCAATTTCGACTTCCAACGGAACTTCCCGCTCAACGTGGGTGCATTTCCCAATCTGCGGGGTGTGCTCTCTCTTGCGGGGCGTGACAATCCGCGGGGACAGTTTGAGCCCGCTTACGCCAATCTCGGCCCGCGCTTCGGTCTCGCCTACAGGCTCACGACGCGCACTGTCGTGCGTGCCGGTTTTGGTCTCTTCTATGCGCCGCGAATCAGCTCCACCAACGCGAGCAACCTCGGGGCGACGGGTGCGCAGATCGATACCTCCTGGGTCTCCAGCCTGGACGGCGTGACTCCGCTGAACCCGTTCAGCAATCCGTTCCCGCAGGGTCTGCTGCAACCGTCCTCCAATCGCGCGGAGCAACTGTTTCTGGGGCAGGGTCTCAACATCACGGACCGCGACAACCGGAACAACAACTATGCCGAGCAGTGGAACCTGAGTGTCCAGAGGGAACTGCCGGGGCAGATCGCGTTCGAGGGAGCGTATTCCGGCAGCCGCGGCATCCGCAACACCATGCTGATGGAATGGAACCAGTTGAACCCGTCGAACCAGTCGCTTAGGGCCGATCTGAACCGGCAGGTGTCCAATCCGTTTTTTGGGCTCGTCCGGACCGGCACGCTGGCGCAGGCCACGGTGGCGCAATCGCAACTGCTGCGGCCCTATCCGCAATATACGAACATCTCCACCAACTGGCAGAATATGGCCGCCTCCACCTATCACTCCTACCAGATGAAGATCGAGAAGCGCTTCTCGAATTCAATGAATTTCTTGGTCGCCTACACGGCCTCGAAGTTAATCGACAACTCTTCGGGCCGCGTCTTCGGTTTCAACTCCTTTACCCCCGAGGTGCAGAATTTCTACGATCTTCGCTCGGAACGTGCAGTCTCCGAGGCGGATGTTTCGCAGCGTCTGGTTATCAGCCACACCATCGACCTGCCATTCGGGCGCGGCAAGCCGCTGCTCAAGAACCTCCCGGGACCCGCAAACAAGATTGCCGGCGGCTGGTCGGTGAGCGGCGTCGCCACTTTCTTCACGGGTTTCCCGCTCAAGCTCTCCTCCACCGGAAATAGTGGCGTATCCGGGAGCCGGATCCTGCGGCCGAACAGCACCGGCAAGTCGGCCAGGCTTGGTGGGGACGTGCAGGCCCGTCTAGGCCGCTTTTTCGATACGACCGCCTTCACAATTCCCGAGCCCTTCACCTTTGGCACTACCGGGCGAACGCTGCCCGACGTCCGAGGAGCGGGCCGGCGTAACTATGACGTGACGCTTTCAAAGGTAACGCCCATCACCGAGCGCTTCAACGCGGTTTTTCGCGCGGAAACCTACAACCTGACAAATACGCCATATTTCGGTCTGCCCGGTACATCGCTGGGGTCGGCAAATTTCGGCGTCATCAACGGATACTCCGGCCAGCGCGTGGTCCAGTTGTCGCTTCGAGTACAGTTTTGAAGGAAGCGCGGATGGCGCGAGGAGCCTAATTCAGGCCCATACCCGGCATGGCCTCGCTCGGCTTGCTTCAAACGATGCGGGTTAACTGAAGAACCGAAGCAGGGTGGCCACCGGCGGTGGAGCCTGGCTCCGCCTGGAAACCGCCGGTACGCTTGGCGAAAACGTTGAGGAACCGGCGAACAACTCTTCCGTCGTCCACACCACCGGCAAGGCCGGACGTGGTCCGCTGCGGTGCAATGCGCGAAGGCCCCCTGCCATTTACGCGACTCGACCTCCGCGTTCAAGTGCCCGGCCGGAAGACGGTGGCGCCGCTCGCCTTTCTGATGAGGTTGCGCTGGTCGACCGCGCGCGCAACTGTCGGCCGGCATCGGTGCCGGTGGTGATGGATCCGGGCGGAGAGGGGCGCGTCTTCGTCTCCCGGGCTTTCATCGGGTGCAATGGCCCGCTGGGCGACACCGAGGTCTTTGCATGCAGTAGCGATAAGGTCTTTGGGAGATGGACGCCCGTTGTGTCCGCCTGCACAGCCTCGCACCCGGCATCGAGGGGACGCTTTCAAAAACATGGTGGAGAACTTGCCGCGCGCCCCGCAAAAGGCGCGATGTAGTATCCTGCGGGAACGGATGACTGCCTCGGAGCGCGAGCGCTACTCACGACAAATTCTGTTTACCGGCATCGGCGAAGCGGGGCAGGAGCGCTTGCTCGCCTCGCACGCCGCCATCGCGGGATGCGGCGCGCTGGGTACGTTTCAAGCGGCGGCGCTGGCGCGGGCGGGCGTGGGGACGCTGACGGTCATCGACCGCGACTACATCGAGCCGAGCAATCTGCAGCGACAGTGGTTGTTCGAAGAGGCCGACGCGGCCGAGGGACTTCCGAAAGCCATGGCGGCCGAGCGCCGCCTGCGCGCGATCAATTCGGGAGTCGCCGTGCGCGGCGTCGTCGCCGATATCGACCCCTCGAACGTAGAGGAGTTGTTTGAAGGCGCCGGGTTGATTCTCGACGCGACGGACAATTTCGAAACTCGATACCTGATCAACGACTACGCGGTCAGCCGCGGCATTCCCTGGATTTATGGCGCGGCGATCGGTTCTTACGGAATCACCATGCCCGTGATGCCCGGCCGGAGCGCCTGTTTCCGGTGCGTGTATCCCGATCCGCCTTCGGGCGCGCAGCCGACCTGCGAGACGGCGGGCGTGCTGAATACCGTCACCGCGGCCGTCGCCGCTCTTCAGGTTTCCGATGCGCTCAAAATGCTCGCGGCCGCGGCCGAACCGGTGCGTGCCAGAATCGCCACCCTCGACTTGTGGCACGGCGGTTTGCGTGAGATCGCCATGCCGCCTGCCGACCCCGATTGTCCGGCGTGCGGGCGGCGCGACTTCGCGTTCCTCGATGGCGAGCGGCGCGCGCCCATCAGCCTTTGCGGCCGAAACGCGGTGCAAATACACGAACGCCGCCGGCCGCTCGATCTCGCCGCGCTCACCATCACACTCTCCGCGCTTGCCGATGTGCGCGCGAACGAATTCGCGCTCCGCTTTTTCCCCGCGCCTTACGAGATGACTATTTTCCCCGACGGACGCGCGATTATCAAAGGCACGACGGACCCCGGCGTGGCGCGGAGTCTCTACGCGAAGTACGTGGGGAACTAGAGCGTGCGTCCCATACTTCTCATCCTGGCGGTAGTGCTGCTGTTGCGCGTTCCGTTCCTGAATCAGGCGATCCAGGGCGACGACGTGAACTATCTCTACGGCGCGCAGCACGCTCAGATCGATCCCCTGCATCCCACGCACGCGCGCTACGTGTTTCTGGGCGATCTGGTGGACATGCGCGGACACTCGCATCCGCCGCTCAACGCGTGGATACTGGCCTTGTTGCTCGCGGTTCTGGGCGACGTGCGGGAAGTTCCGTTCCATGCGGCTTACGCGCTGCTCTCCATGGTTGCGGCTTGCGCCATGTGGTCGCTGGCGCGCCGCTTCTCGGAGCGCCCGCTGTGGGCGACGCTGCTGTTCCTTGCGACTCCGGCGTTCGTGGTCAACGGCAACTCGCTCGAATCTGATTTGCCGTTTCTGGCTTTCTGGATGGCGGCGATTGCGCTTTTTGTGAACGCTGTGGAGCGGCGTTCGGGGCCGGGTCTCGCGTGCGCGTGCGCGTGCGGCGCGCTTGCGGGAATGTCGGCGTTCCAAGGCGTTTTTCTGACACCCATTCTCGGCGTATTCGCGTGGCTTTACGCAAAGGACTGGCGTCCGGCGTGGTTCGGGACCCTTGCCGCGCCCGTCGCGATCGTCGCTTGGCAGGTGTTCGAACGGGTCACTTCGGGCGCGCTTCCCGCGGCGGTCCTGGCTGGCTATTTCCAGACATATGGTTTCCAGGCCATCACGCAAAAACTGAAGAGCGCTGGCGCGCTGAGCGTCCATGCTCTGTGGATCATATGCCCATTGCTGATTCCGCCGGCGGTTGTTGCCTCGGCAAGACGGCGCGATCGCGACACGGTGTTCCTATGCGCGTGGACGGCGCTGTTCTTCCTCAGCGTGGCGGCGGTTGTTTTCGCGGGGTCCGCGCGGTATCTGCTGCCTCTGGCAGCGCCGGTTGCGTTGCTCGCTTCGAGGCTCAATTCCGGCTGGCTTGCGGCGGGGTTCGCCCTTCAGATGGCGCTCTCGATCGCGCTTGCGGTAGTCAATTACGAGCACTGGGACGGTTACCGCCGCTTCGCACACGAGCTTCGCCCGCAGATGGAAAACCGTCGCGTCTGGGTCAACGGCGAGTGGGGGTTGCGGTTCTATCTCGAAGCCGAAGGGGCGCTGCCATTGCGGAACAACCAAGCCGTCTATCCCGGCGACATCGTAGTCTCGAGCGAACTCGGCTATCCCGCGCCCTTCACGGCAGGGGGTGGAACGCTGGCGCCGATTGCACGCCGGGAGATCCGCCCCTGGTTGCCGTTGCGGATCATCGGGCTGGGCACAAAGTCCGCCTATTCGACGGTGTCTGCCGGTTACAGACCTTTCGATTTCTCGACGGGTCCGATTGACCGCATAAGGGCGGATCTGGTGATCGAGCGGAAACCGACACTCGAACTGTTCCGCATGAATTCGCCCGAAGCGTCCGAACATCTGGTGAGCGGCGTCTACACTCTGGAAGAAGGCCGGTGGAGGTGGATGTCCGCCGCGGCGACGGTGATGCTGAAATCGCCTCAAACACCAACACCGCTGCATGCAATTTTCGTGATTCCGGATGCTTCCCCCGCGAGGCGAATAGCGCTATCGGTCGAGGGCCATGAAGTGGCGGCTCAGACCTTCGGGGGACCCGGGTCCTACCGGCTGGAAGCCTCTGCGAGAGCGTACGCGGCGGAGCGCGTGACGGTTACGGTATCCGCCGACAGAACGTTCTCCGCCCCCAACGACCGGCGCGAACTCAGCATTATCCTGACGGAGGTTGGTTTCTCGCGTTAGTGCCAGGCTCGGATCGGGAGCCTGGAGCGGGGCGGGGGGTGACGTAAAAACAAATATTCCGTCTTCCCGGCGCAGGCGCCTATGCGGAAGCCGGGAAAAGCCGGATAGCCGAGTGCGTCGGTCCGCCGGCCGCACGGGCCGCGGCGAAGGATCCAAAGGCTACTCTGCTGAGGCGGGACAGGCCAACGTTATTCGTGGCCCCGCGCCAGCCCGCGCAGGCGGCAAAAAACTATGGCCGGCCCCGCCCGCCGCAAATTGCAGCGGTAGTCCAAGCTGAACGTCCCGGCTGGGCAGACACGAATGTCTAAGCCACCCAGTCCGCTACGCGCAGCCGGCGCCGAGCGCTTCTGTGTACACGGCGTAAAGCGACTGGCTGCCCATCATAAACAGACGGTTTCGCCTCCTGCCGCCGAAGCACAGATTCGCGCAGATCTCGGGTAACAAAATCTGTCCGATACGCTGGCCTTCGGGTGAAAAGATGTGCACGCCGTCGTATCCAGCGCCGACCCAGCCGGCGCCTACCCAGACGTTGCCGTCGCGATCGGCGCGAATACCATCGGCGAGGCCGCTTTTGCCCTTCAGGTCCATCGAGGCGTACAGCCTTCCGTTGCGCAGACTCTTGCCGTCGACTACGTCCCAGCTCTGAACGATATTCTTCGCCTGCGGGTAGTGCGTTGAACCAGTGTCGGCCACATACAGCTTCTTATAGTCCGGCGAGAAGCATAGTCCATTCGGCTTGAACAACTCATCGGTGACTTTGGCGATCTGTCCGCTCTTTCCGTCCACTCGATAGACGGCTTCCTTCTGCGACATCGGAGCCACGTTGCCTTCGTAGTTCAGCAGTACTCCGTAGCCGGGATCGGTAAACCAGATGTCGCCGTCCGGGTGCACAACGACGTCGTTTGGGGCGTTGAGCGGTTTTCCGCCGGCCTCCTTCGCGATTACCGTTGTAGCTCCCGTGTGTTCGTACCGGACCACTTGCCGTCCGCCGTGCTGGCAGGAAAGCTGGCGCCCCTGCCAGTCGAACGTGTTGCCGTTGCTATAGCCGGCAGGCTGACGCATCACGCTCACGTGTCCATCTTCTTCAAGCCAGCGCAGCTGCCTGTTATTTGGAATGTCGCTCCAGACAAGGTAGTGGCCAACTCCGTTCCATGCGGGACCCTCGGCCCACATGTAGCCGGTGGCAAGACGCTGGATGGGAGTGTTGCCGATCTTGTATTTCTTGAATTTCGGATCGAGAACCAGGACGTCGGGCTCCGGATACCGCGTTGGACTCTGTCCAGTCCAGTCGCGCGGAGTTTGGGCGGCAAGAGGAAATGCGGCCGCGGCTGCCGCGAGGAAGCCGCGTCTGTTGAGTGCGCCGGATTTCATGCCGTCAGTATCCTTTCTGCTTGTCGACCTGATTGATCAACGGGCGGCCGTCGCAAAAACGGCGGATGTTTTCCTGGATCGTGCCTACCATTCGGGCGCGGTCCTTGTCGGAGCGGCCGGCGATGTGCGGTGTGATCAGTGCATTGTCGAATTTCCACAGCGGATGGCCCTGTGGAAGCGGCTCGGGATCGGTCACGTCGACACCCGCGCCCGCGAGCTTGTTGCCGTCGAGCGCTTTCACGAGTCCGCCCATGTCGTAAATTCCTCCGCGGCTGACCGCGATAAAGTAGGAATTTTTTTTCATCATTTCGAACTGCTTCGCGCCCATCATCTTGTGGCTTTTCTCCGTGTGCGGAGCGGAGATGAAGACGACATCGGCGTCCGGGATCACTTCGTCGAGTTGATCGGGCTTCACGACTTTCTTTATGAACGGCGAGAACGGAATGTCTTCCGGGTCCACGCCAATCACGTTCATACCGAATGCCCATGCACGGATAGAAATTTGTTGGCCGATACCGCCGACGCCGATGACCACCGCGTTTTTTCCGGCGAGTTCGATGCCGCCGTAAGGCCTTGCCTGCCAAATTTCCTTTTGCTTTTGGAGGAAGGACTTGTTCAGGCCGCGCGAGAGCATCAGCAGCATAGCCAGCGCGTGGTCGGCGATTTCGGGGCCCTGGACGATTTGATTGTTGGTCAGGATGATGTTGCTGTCCCGCAGGTCGCTACCCCCGGACTTGTGGAGCACGGTCTCAACACCCGCGCTCATGATGCCGACCCATTTCAGGTTCTTGCCGGCGCGGACTTCAGCGGGTTTGATGGCGCCGATATAGGCGTCGGCATCCACGATTTCCTGCATCACGGTGGCGGCTGTCACCGGAACGATGTTCGCCTTGGGCGAGGCGGCTCGCAGTTCTTTGATGGTCTCCGGGTCGGAGCCTGAGACGACGATCTTCTTGTTTTGAGCGGACAGCGCGAAAGCGCAGATTGAGAGTGATAGGGCTAGACGGCGCATAGTAGTGTTTCCTCTTCGATTCAGGATTCTACCGCAGTTCGCAGGCCAATGTCTTCTGGTAGTCCTGTCCATGCCCGCCGGCGGCTGTGTAACAGGCGCCTTCGGTGATCGGGTCCACGAAGAAGGCCGCTGTGCCGCCAGCCGAATCAGGCCGGCTCGTACGACTTGACGCCAAAGGAGCGGAGCGCCGCGTTTCCGCTACGTCCGCGCGACCGGCGAAAATCATCATCTGACGCGACATGCCCCCGCGCGGCAGCAGAGGGCAGGACGGGAGCCAGTGGCAGCACCCGGAAGCAGGAAGCCCTGGCGTATGCTAGATTACTCACGATGCGAATCATTGCTCTGCTCATGCCCTTTACGGCCGCCGCGCTCCTGGCGCAACCGGACGACCATGCCGCGGGACGCCGCCTCTTCCAGCGATCCTGCACCGGATGTCACGGTGAGAACGCCAAGGGCGGGCGCGCCCCCGATCTCACGTCGGGGAACTTCCGCTGGGGCGGCGCGGACGCCGATCTCATACGCGTCATTCAGAAGGGAATCCCCGGCACGCTGATGCCTCCGTTTCCCATGCCGGACGACGAAGCGCGCGCGATTGTGGCGTATCTGCGGTCCTTGAAGGCGGCGGGGCCCGAGGAGAAGATCAGCGGCGACGCGGAGTCAGGCCGCGGGCTGTTCTTCGGCGCCGCGCAATGCTCGCGGTGCCACATGTACGCCGGAGAGGGAGGCCGGCTCGGTCCCGATCTTACGGCTATTCGCGGCGAGCGCAAACCTGCGGAATTACGCGCGGCGATTCTCGATCCCAGCCAGAGCCTCCGGCCGGGTTTTGAAACCGCCGAAGTGAAGTTCGCCGATGGCAGAAGCGTGCGGGGCGTGCGGAAAAACGACGATACGTTTTCCATCCAGATCATGGACGCGAACGAAAAGCTGCACCTGCTGCTGAAGAAGGATTTGAAGCAGGTGGATAAGCCGCACGTCTCGATGATGCCGAACACGAAGCTTCCGGGCCCGCAAGTCGAGGACCTGATTGCGTTTCTTGCAACCGCGCGCGCAAGCGACGGCGGGTCCGCGTGGAAGCCCGCCCCGGACTTTAATGTGAGCTTCGACCGGCTGAAGAATGCCGCGAACGAGCCGCAGAACTGGCTCACTTATTGGGGCGATTTGAGAGGACGCCACTACAGCGGACTGGCCTCCATCACTCCAGCGAACGTGGCATCGCTCGCATCGAAGTGGTCGTATCAGTTCGCGGGCACGGGAGTAGAGGTCACGCCCATTGTGGTCGATGGCTTGATGTTCGTAACCGGCCCTCTCAACAACGCGGCTGCCCTCGACGCGCGCACCGGCCGTCCCATCTGGAAATACACACGGTCCATCCCTGAGGTGCACAGCCATTGCACCGTGATGACGAACCGGGGATTCGCGGTGCTGGGCGACCGCCTGTATATGGCGACGCTCGACGCTCATCTGGTTGCCCTCGACGCGAAGACCGGCAACGTGATTTTCGATGTAGTGGTGGACGACTACAAGAAGGGCTTCTCGATCACGCACGCTCCGCTCGCGATCGACGGGAAGATTATCGTCGGCGTCACGGCGGGCGAATGCGCGCTCACCGGATTCGTGGACGCCTTCGACGCGGCCACCGGCAAGAAACTATGGCGCACGTGGACCATCGCGCAGGAGGGAGACCCGGCGCGGAAGTCGTCCTGGTCGGGCAACTCGGCAGAGTTCGGCGGCGGGCCTACCTGGATGACCGGAACCTACGACTCCGAAACGGACACGCTTTACTGGACCACGGGGAATCCCTCGCCGGACTACGACGGTTCCGTGCGCGAGGGCGACAACCTGTACACGTGCAGCGTCCTGGCGCTCGATCCGAAGACCGGGCGGATGAAGTGGTATTTTCAGTTCACTCCGCACGACGTGCACGATTGGGATGCAAACGAGACGCCCGTCCTGATCGATGCCGTATTTCGCGGCAAACCGCGCAAGCTGATGATTCAGGCGAACCGCAACGCATTCTTTTATGTGCTCGACCGCACGACCGGCGAGTTCCTGCTTGGCAAGCCGTTCGCAAAGCAGACCTGGGCGAAGGGACTCGACGACAAAGGCCGGCCGATCGTGCTTCCGAACACCACGCCGACGCCCGAGGGGAATTACGTTTGCCCCGATGCGGCGGGCGGGACGAACTGGGCGTCGCCTTCTTACGACCCGAGAACGAAGCTGTTCTATGTCGCCGTGAGAGAGGCGTGCGCGGTTTACACAAGCAGCACGAAGCCACCGCGCCCGGGAGAGCCCTATGTGGGAACCGGTCAACAGGAAGACCCCAAGGTTGGGGGACCGGGCGCGATCCGCGCGATCGACCCACTGACGGGAAACATCAAGTGGAGTTACCCGCTTCACACGGGGTCATGGTCGGCGGGCGTGCTGGCAACCGCGGGGGGAGTCGTGTTCGGAGCGTCGAAGGATGGAAATCTGGTGGCAGTCGATTCTCTGACAGGGAAGCTGCTGTGGCACTACCAGACCGGCGCGGAAATCCTGAGTTCGCCGATCAGTTACCGGGTTGATGGCAGGCAGTATGTGGCGATCGCCGCGAATTCGGTGCTGCTGACATTCGGGTTGCCGTGAAAGAAGCTACATTCACTGCTTAAGTAACACGGAACTATCGCGCTGTTGAGGAGGTGTGCGGGGAGCAGACGATCGGCTTTGGTCGTCTCCCGCTGTTCGCCGGAGCCGGCAGGTGGTATTTCAAGCCTGCACGTACCGCTTGACGGCAATATCGCGCGAGCGCCGGCGCCGTCTCAGACTTGTTCCCGTCGTGTGGCAGCGCCGAGCCAGGCATGCAAATCCGGGATAGACTGAAGTTCACAACGAGGCCAACGTGCAAAACAGATTTCTCTTGTGGACAGCCGCAGCCACTCTGCTCGCGGTCCGCGCTTACCTGAAAACGGCGCAGACAAGTCCCACACCCGCCGGCGAGGCGCGTGAGGAGCAATCGATTGCCGTGCGCGTGATGTTCGGAGTAAAATAAAGGCGGCTTGGCGCTGGTGTTGGTCTTTGCCGGCTGCAAGATGACCTTGGACGGACATCTACAGGGTGCCGTTCGCAGTCTCCTTGGTCGTCATCGCGTTCCTGCTTGCGGGCTCCGTGGTGATGTCGCTACTTCGCCTGCCGGCTGCAGCGCCGGCCCTGGCCCGCTTGGAGCCAGAATCGCGGCCAGCGTCGCTAGTTGAAGAACCGATCGTGACGAAGCCTTGACCTGACTGTTGAATGACGTGGCGGGCACCGCGCATCAGATCCCAAAGGTGCGCGGTTCGAGGATGCTGGTTATTGTTGCGTGCATCCTCGCCGTCGGCTCAGCCCTCGTTTTCTTACCCAGCTCAGGTGAACTCGCACTCCTCGCGGTTCTCCTTCTCATCCTCGGGGCCGAGTTCGTCAATGGGTGGACGGATGCCCCCAACGCCATCGCAACAGTGGTCGGCACGCGTTCGCTCTCCCCACGTGCCGCGTTGGCAATGGCTGCTGTGTTCAATCTCATCGGCGTTATGTCCGGCACGGCCGTCGCAACAACCATTGGCACCGGGATCATTGATGCCAGTGCGGTGAGCCTGACCACGGTCGGCGGAGCCATGATCGGCATCATCGTCTGGTCCAGCCTGGCAGCGCGATGGGGTATCCCGACCAGCGAGAGTCATGCCCTGGTTGCGGGATTGGCCGGCGGCGGGATGGCATCGGCCGGCCCGTCAGTATTGGTGTGGGCCGGCTGGAAAAAGGTCCTCATCGGGCTCGCCCTCTCATCTTTCCTCGGCTTTGGCGCCGGCTTGTGCATAATGATCGCCGTCTACTGGCTTTTCCGCAAGGCTGTGCCAGGTAAGGTCCGCGGCTTACTTCGCTGGCTTCAGATCGGCTCCTCGGCTTTCATGGCTTTCAGCCATGGATCCAACGACGGGCAGAAATTCATTGGCGCTTTCGTCCTGGCCCTTCTTCTCGGCGGCGCAGTGCCAAAGTTCCAGGTTCCGATATGGGTAGTTCTCCTGTGCGCACTTGTCATGTCGTTAGGCACGTCAATCGGAGGATGGAAGATCATCAAAACGCTAGGAACGAAGGTTACGAATCTGAAGACCCACCAAGGGTTCGCCGCTGAACTGGCGGCGGCCGGCACGATCACCATGGCCTCGGCATTCGGCATCCCTCTCAGCACGACACATACGATCTCGACGTCGATCATGGGCGTGGGGGCAGTGCGCAGGACGCGAGCCGTGCGCTGGGGCGTGACCCGCGAACTGATGATCGCCTGGTTGCTGACATTCCCAATTTGCGCGGCCATCAGTTGGATGGCTGTGAGGCTAATCATGCTGATCGGATAAAACTCGGCAGCGCGGAGCGACGCGACGGAAGCTCGAACTATCCGCACCCGGCGTTTGGCCGCATTGTCCCCGCGGAATCGCACTTGCCGAGATCCCGCTGACACCATCACAGATGTTTCAATGACCGGGTGGTAAGACATAAGCATAGAATTAATTTGGCTTTTTGAGGTAAAGCGCATCCACCCCAAGACGTGGGATGGCGAAATCACGGTAGACCGCGGCAACGTCCAACGCGTCAACGGAGTGCGCTTCGAGCGAGAGGATGCCATCACCGGCCCGGGCGGCTGGAAGCTCACGAGCCGCGCCACTAACTACATGGACTCCACCTCAACGCGCGGGTACGACCCGGTGCACACACGGCCGTGGGAGTTGATCCCGAATGGAATCGTTGCCACAATCGATGCCCAGCCTGGCGCACGCGCGGAGGTAAGAACCTCTTCGGGTAACTTCTCCTTTGTCATTGCCGATCTCAAGCTTGGCCGCACCGTTCCTTTCCTGACCAGCCGCGCGGGCGCGAGGACCTGCTTAACGCGATGCGTGCGCGGCATGTGTACGCCGCCACGGACAACATCATCGTGGATGTTCGCATCCGTGATCATCTGATGGGCGACATCTTTTCGTCGTGAAGGTGGAGGGCACGGGCCCGATCGAACGCATCGAGGTGATCAAGAACAATACGTTTGTCCACACGGTGCGTCCAGAGGGATCGTCTGCGTCATTTGAATTCCGCGATACGAACATCAAACCGGGCGAGAGCTATTATTATGTGCGCGTGGAGCAGGAGGCCGGTCAGTTGGCATGGTCGAGCCCGATTTGGGTGCGGTACTGAGGATATTGTGCGGATGCTTTGAAACGGTGCTCCATCGTCGGGACCGGGTTGCGCTCGCCGCGCGGACATGGAAGCGTGCACGTCAGCTACGGAATACCCTCGTTGCGCAATTCAGAGAGCAATTGGGGATTTGATGCGGGGCCTCCCGGAGCGACAGGCCGCGTGGATGCCTACTTCCGCACCGTAGGATACGCGATACCCAATTGCTCCAGATACGTACCGTATTTCGCCGGATCGTAATAGTATGGCTTCAGCTTCGGCGCGAACTTCTCCATCTTCTCCGCGTTCAGGTCCACTGCCGGCTGGTCGCCGGGCGCGATCAGCGGCTGATACTTCTGATCCTTCGTCTGCACCTCCCGGAAGTACTTCCACGCCTGTTCCACCAACTCCGGCCGCAGCAGAAAATCGAGCGCCGTCGCCGCCTGCACCTTAGCACCCGCAGTGGACCCCTTGTGCGCGATCGGAGTGGCCATCGCCACCGCGTTCGGCCAACTGTGCCCCGGCAACTCCGGAATGTTCGCCGGATACCTCATATACGTTGTCGGTACATTCCACGAAATGTCGCCGATATCGTCCGACCCGCCGCCGCGCGGCTCCTTCGGCGCTTCAAGCGGCTTCACCTTGAGTTTCAGCCCGTCCGTCTTGGGAGCGCCGATTTCTTTTTGCAGCGCCTTCGCCAACGTCTGATCCGCCTCGCTCCACTCGGGCATGCCCGCCATCTCGATGTTCTTCTGCTGCGCCTCCGCAATTACCTTGTTGAACCTGAATTATGCACGAAAAAGCCTTCGGCGTCGGCTCTTCGTCGGCGCTGCGTGATCCTCGCGTGACCTTTACGATTGGATTGACTCTATCTTTTCTCGCCTCCTCCTGATTCCGTTTCCTCGACCGCCGTCCTC
>SYKU01000175.1 GCA_005808865.1 Acidobacteriota bacterium | reverse complement strand
TTTGGGTGGCCTCCATGCGGTTGGCTTGCGAAGCTCGCGACTCCGCAAAGTTTCAGTTTCACCCCATGATAACGGGGTCCCCAAATGGTTGGCTCTCAATTCACTTCGCCGAGACGCCTCCTACAGCGCATAGCTCAGGTTCAACACTCACGCCGGGGCGCAGAGCTGTCACACTCCGCCACGGCCCGCAAACCCATCGCCCGCCGGGGCCGCGACCCGCGCGACTATCGCGGGCGATTTCAACCTTAACGAAGAGCGGAACGAAGTCGTGAATCTCGTGGCCGGCAAGAGCTACTGGTTCGCGGCCAGTGGCTGCCCCAGAATGGGCAACATCCGGATTGCCGTTACCAAGGCCGGAAAGACTATGAAAAGTGACGAGGGGCATCAACCGTCCATCTGCGTCAAGGTCGAGACCACGGGCAGCTATTCAATCCGGGTCAAGGCGCTTTCACTGACGCGCTCGTCCAGTTGGGGAAGCATCGACTCCGCACTTTCGGATTCGAACTGCGCCAGCCAATAGCAGCCCCCGCGCGGAGACAGATCGCCCTTAGGCGAACTGCGGTCGGCGATTGATTGCTCATCACGCCGAATTGCGCGTTCCACTGGGTGACGTTCGGCGGCGCGGAGCGCGAGGGTTTTGTAAAGGATTTGATGATAGCGAGAGGAGGCTATTATGATTAACCTTAGGTTCACGAAGTCGCCGATGGGATGCTTGCCACGTTTCTGCATCTTGCTGAGTCTGTTTTTGGGGAGCGTGTGCTTCGGCCAGGTGGCAAATAATAAGATAGACACGTCGAAAATCGCGGTTGTCCTGCCGTTTGAAACCGCCCTGGAGAAGACGCGCGGGTTCCCGGACGCAACGCGCGCGGCTGTGATTGTAGTCCTCAAGGATGAAAACGTTTTTCCCGGCGTGCTGACTCCAGAAGAGGCAAAGGACAAAGACAAGGCTACGTTGGTGGAGATCAGCGCAAAGTTGACGCAGTTCGCTGCCGGGAACATGGCAACCCGCGTGCTCGTGGGCATGGGCAGTGGAAGGTCAAGCGCAACGATCGAATTCACCATCAAGGACTCCGCAACGGGAAAAGTGTTGTGGAAAAACAGCATCAAGGAGAAAGCTTCGGTGTGGTCAAACAACGCGTCATCCGCGTCACAACGCGGGGAATTGCCGGAGAAGATCGCGGCAACCCTCGTGAAGCTACTCCAGGGCAAGAAGAAGTAGCGCGCCGCGACGGGTTGCCTTCGCATCTGGGAGCCCAGGGCATCCTCTTTGCGGGCGGCCACGGCGGGGTTTCGTCGAGGAGGAGATGTAAAGGCTGGCGGTGTGGAGCGGCTCGCCGTTCGCAGGGCGAATCCTTGCGTCCGGCGAGGCTTCCACTACGCGTACAGTCCCCTCAACCGAATCGCGAATGCCACCCGGTCGAGCGCCAGCATGTACGCTGCTGTGCGGTTGTTCACGCCGTGCTTTTCCGCGTAACTTACGACTGCCTGGAAGCTCGACACCATGATCTCTTCCAACCTGTCGTTGACGAGTTGCTCGTTCCAGAAAAACCCCTGGCGGTCTTGCACCCATTCGAAGTAACTTACGGTGACGCCGCCCGCGTTGGCCAGGATATCCGGGAGGACGAAAATCCCCTTGTCCGCCAGAATCCGGTCGGCGGCAGACGTCGTCGGACCATTTGCGCCTTCGCAAAGAATCCGGCAGTTGAGCTTCCCTGCGTTCCGCGAGGTAATCGCGTTCTCCGTGGCTGCGGGAATCAGTACGTCGCACGGCAACAGCATCGCTTCTGCCGAATCGACATCGTCGCCGCCGGGAAACTCGCGGATCGAGCCAGTCTCCTTGCGATGCGCCGCAAGTGCTGGAATATCGAGACCGCGCGGGTTACACACGGCGCCGTCGTACTCAATAATGCCCGTAATCCTGAAGCCGGCCTTCGACATCAGCCGCGCAGCCATACCGCCGACATTGCCAAATCCCTGAATTACCACACTCGTCGACGCCGCATCCCTTCCGAGATACTTGAGCGCCTGTTGCGTCACGATCATGCAGCCCCGGCCTGTCGCTTCGGGGCGGCCCCGCGACCCGCCGAGATCGAGCGGTTTCCCGGTCACGACTGCCGTCACCGTATGGCGCGCATGCATGGAATAGGTGTCCATGATCCACGCCATCGTTTGTTCGTTCGTGTTACGGTCGGGAGCCGGGACGTCGCGCTCGGGTCCCAGAAATTCTCCCAATTCAGCCGTGTACCGGCGCGTGATCCGCTCCAACTCCAGATCGGACAGCAAGCTTGGATCGCAAATAACGCCGCCTTTCGCGCCCCCGAACGGGATGTTAGCCACGGCGCATTTCCAGGTCATCCAGGAGGCGAGCGCTCTTACTTCGTCAAGTGTGACATCGGGCGCGTAACGGATGCCGCCCTTGCCCGGACCCCGCGCGATCGAGTGCTGGACGCGATATCCCGTGAAGACTTCGAGGCGGCCGTCATCAAGCCTGACCGGAATGTGAACGGTGATTTCCCGCGAAGGATTGCGCAGCACCTTGCACAAACCGTCGTCGAGCTGAAGCCTGGTGGCGGCTTCGTCGAAGCGCGTTTCCGCTGCAACCCAGGGATTGGTCTCGCGTTCGAACGCCTCGTCCGCTGTCATGGTGGAAACCCTAAGCGATAGCCGTCCCTCTGGAGGCGCGAACGCGCTTGCCCAACTCGCTGATCTGACGCATGGATTCCTTGCGGGCTTCGGAGAACCCCTTGACGTCCGGCGTCGCCGCCTTGAGGTAATCAAGAATCACGGACTCCGCGGCCATGTATTCCGCGCAGACGTGAGCAACTTCACCCGCAATTTCATGCGGAATCGTCGTGACCCCATTGCAATCCGCGTGAATCAGATCGCCGGGATGAACCGCGATGCCGCCCACCCGCACTGTCTCGTGAATCGAGTGAATATGGCTGTAACCGTGCGAGCAGATCACGCCGTTGCTGAAGGCGCTAAATCCGATTCGGCGCACCTGATCGAGATCGCGAGCCGCGCCGCTCGTAATCAGCCCAACGGCGCCGAAGGCCTTGTAGGTGGAGCACATGATCTCGCCGAACGTGGCCGCGGCCGGCGGATCATCCAGATCCTGGAAAACCACCACAGGCGGTCCCGGGATGCCGGAGAATGCCGCGACCTGTTCGTCAAGGGAATTGTAGACGGCTCCGGCTGCCTTCGGAAAAGCGCAGCGAATCGTGGCCGTGGATGCGTATCCCACAATCGGGGGCATCTCGGGGAAGCACGCGCGAATGCGAGCATCCATGTAGCCGGCAGTACGCGGCAGTACGTCAAAGAGTTCGATCGCGTTGCTAACCGTGGGCGTGTCGAACTGGCCGAGCAGGTTCAGATCGGCGGAGGAGAGCTCTGGGATTCTCATTCCATCGGGAGCGTCAGCACCGGGTCCTTGGCGGCCTCCCGGTTGACGCGCTTTCGAGGCGAAGCAGAGCGTTTCGTCCCGGCCGCTTTCGGAGCGGCGGTTTTACGCGCCGTCTTCTTCGGCTTCGGCGTTCGCGCCGTGGGCTGGCCCTTCACATAGGGCTGCTCCTCTTCCGGTTCGATCTCGACAGGCGGAGGTTCAGGCTCGGGAGGGGGGGCTGGCGGGTGGAACTCAGGGCCCAGGAACACCGTCAGGCCTTTCTCTTCGTTCGGATCGATGCGCACAAGCAGCTTGTCCTGGGCGAAATTCAGCAACTCGCTGAATTCCTGAAAGCCGTACTTTTTGCAATCGAAGCCCTCGTGCTCCGCGGCGACCCATTCGGCAACTGTGTCTGCCGCGCATCCATTGTCGATATCGAAGCGGTGCGTTTCAAGCACGTCACGCAGAATCGGGATAGCGGCTTCGGGTTTCACGGCGGTGGACTTCTCGCCGTGGCCACGGTCGCGCCGCTCGATCATATAGCGGCCCTCGCCGCCTGAGACGTGGACCAGTTCGTTCTTCTTCAGCTTCTCGATGAAATCGCTGAACGACCCCGAACCATACGCTCTCTCGTTAAACGTGGAGTCGAGCTGAAGCATCGTGGACTTCAGCAGGCCGAGCTGCGGTCGTACCTCGCGGCGCTCAAGGACCTGCAGTGCGCGCTCCACCAGCGGCATGGCCTGCGCAAGTTCGAGCGGCGCAGGCCGGCGGTGCGGCTCACGCTGCGGGCGCCCCTGCCCGCCCTGCTGGTGCCCGCTCTGCTGCGGTCCTTGCGATTGTGAGGCCTGATGCTGTTGAGACGAATGCTGCTGGCGGGGGGGCCTGCTTTCAACCCTGGTTGGATCGACCAGCAGCGACTCGTAGCTGATGAATTCGTGACAGTTCTTCTGCAGGATCGTGCTAGTAAAGGCCCGTCCTCCGACCACGAAAATCGTCTTGTCGTATTGTTTGAGCTTGTTCACGAGCGCAATAAAGTCGCTGTCGCCACTGACGATTGCGAACGTGTTGATGTGGTCGTGCGTGAACGCCATTTCCAGCGCGTCGAGAGCGAGGTTGATATCCGCGCCGTTTTTGTCGCCGCGCGGAGAGGGGTCGCGCTGGACCATCTGAATCGCGTGTTCGGAGAGCTGGCGTGTAAACGTCTCCTGCCGCCCCCAATTCGCGTAAGCGATTTTGGTGACGATTTCGCCCCTTTCTTTCAGGGCGTCGAGCACTGCGGCGACGTCAAACTCACGCTGCAGTGTGGACTTCACTCCGATCTCGATGTTGTCGAAATCGATGAAGACGGCAATTTTTAGTTTTTCTTCCATCTGCACACTAGTATATGTCACGGGAGCCGCGCGCGTGAGGAGGCGCGCTTCCCGGCTCTGCCGGCGGCGGGCATACGCGGCGTCGCCTCGTTAGTCCTTGGGCACCTCATTGACACGCAGCGACGGATTCTATATTCTGGCTGTGCAAAGGCGCTACTGGCGCCTGGTTCAAAAGGTGAAACGATGAAGAAATTGTTTGTGGGAAACCTTCCTTTCAGTGCGACGGAAGATGATCTTCGTACGCTATTCGACGGATTCGGCAGCGTGGCCAGTTTGCAGATTGTCATGGATCGGGAGACGGGAAGGTCCAGGGGCTTCGCGTTCGTGGAAATCAACGACGACGCGGAGGCCGACGAAGCTATCCGCAGAGTCAATGGCAAGGACTTGAAAGGGCGCGCGCTGAACGTAAACGAAGCTCGTCCCCAACGCGAGGGCGGCGGCGGTGGTGGCGGATTCCGCTCGCGCGGGCCCGGCGGCGGTGGCGGCGGATTTCGCAGGGACCGCTAAGGCTCAGCAAGTCAGTCACGAGCTTCGGAAAATTTTTCCGGGACCGGCGGGGGATACTGTACGCCGAAGATAGCAAAAGGAAAAGTGCGGTTTTAGCCCTCTTCTAATAAGCCGTTCCGAGGAGCCCGACGGTCCGCTTTTCCACTGTCCCAGCCTAGACTGGGATCAACATGGCGGAACGAGCGAAGTCCCCACATCCATCGTCACGATCGAAAAAGCCAGCGGTAGATTCCCCGGAGGATTTGAGGGCGATCCTCGCGAAGGAAGTGGTCGGACAGTCTGCCGCCACGGACGCGATTGTCCCCTACGTTCAAATGTTCCAGTCGGACCTTGCCCCGGCGGGAAGGCCCGTGGGCGTCTTCCTCCTGTTGGGTCCTACGGGTACCGGGAAGACCCGGACGGTCGAAGTCCTCGCGGAGGCTCTCCACGGAAGCGCGAAAAACCTGCTCAAGGTGGACTGTGGAGAATTCCAGATGGAACACGAGGTGGCGAAGCTGGTGGGAGCGCCGCCAGGCTACTTGGGCCATCGCGAGACACAGCCAATGCTGTCTCAGCAGAAGCTCAACGCCGCCACGTCGGAGCATTCCGCGCTTTCCGTTGTCCTGTTCGACGAGATAGAGAAAGCCGCGCCATCCATGACTCGCCTGCTCCTTGGGGTGTTGGACAAGGCTACGCTTCGGTTAGGCGATAACACGACCGTCAATTTTGAAAATAGCGTCGTGTTTCTGACAAGCAATCTAGGCGCCAGAGAAATGATGAAGGAACTGGTTCCCGAGTTTGGCTTCCAGGCGGGCGCGCCAGCCGCTCGCGGCGACATGAGGGGCAAGCTTCAAAGAGTGGGGCTTGCCGCAGTAAGAAGACGATTCTCGCCTGAGTTCGTAAACAGGATCGACTGTGTCATCACCTATCAGCCGCTCGACGCCGGATCGCTGTCGTTGATTCTCGATCAGCAGATCGCAGGACTGCAGAGACACGTGAATACACGTCTCGGCGCTCGATGTTTCGCGATTGAAGTCTCCGAAGAGAGCCGGAGTTTCCTGCTCAGGAACGGGGCGAGCGCCCGATACGGCGCGCGCGAACTGAATCGCACTATTCACCGTCACCTGACCCAGCCCCTGGCGGCGATGGTTGCGGTGGGGCGAATTGAACCCGGCGCAGGGGTGCGGGCGGAATTGGCGAGAGATGGAGAGTCTCTCGATCTTCAGATACTCGGTTCGGCGGCGGCGAGGTCCTTGCCGCCCATGGTGCTGATTGCGGACGACAACGAACAGTTGCTCGCTTTTCTCAACACGCTCATGGCTGCCGAGGGATGGACCGTGCTCCTGGCGGACTCCGCGTCGAAGGCCAAGCAATTAGCCGCGGAGAAAAGTTTCGATTGCGCACTCCTCGATAACCTCCTGCCCGACGGATCGGGCGTGAGTCTCGGAGCACACCTGCGCCGGGTCCGCTCAGATGTTCCGATCATGATCATGTCGGGGAGGATTTCGGAACAGGAGGAGCAGGCGTGTCTATCGATGGGCTTTCCCCTGGTTCAGAAGCCATTCGATCCGCGGGATCTGATTTGCAAGATTCGGCGGTGGATTGGGACCAGGCTGCTGGCGGCCTGAATTCGACCGGATGGTTGGCGTTTGCCGCGAAAAAAAACAACTGGAACGGAACGGTGACCGGATTCGACCGAGCGGCTCCAAGACTGGAAGATCAGCCGTGGATCAAGACTACCAGACAACGGCATTTACGGCGTAAATGGGTGCCATGAAGAGCCCCGGGGGTTCAAGCCCGTCCAAAAGGCGTTTGCAAGCCGAGCGGCCTTGGAACGGAGTCGGAATTCAGTGCGCGTACCAGACAACAGGCACGCTGCGCGCCCGAACTCATAAAATAAACCTTGGTAGTGTTTGTGCCGACCTGGTCCCCGGCTTCTCGCAAAGATTCAGTTGCCTTCTGCTGCATGCGCTCAGGACGGGTGCGGACAGGACGATCAGCGCCGGGACAGTCAGTGGTTGAGTCGTATTCTGCGGCAGTCACCGCTTGCAGCGTGCGGGAGGCCATCAGGTCTGAAATTTCGAAGTTGGTCCTGGGCGGCATCCATCATGCCCGCTGTCAGCGGATGTATTGTAGAAATCCAACTTCGCCGAAGCGGATAGGTTTCTCCTGTTCCGATGATGCCTTTGCCGATGTGGAGGCGAACCCGGCAGAACCGTGCCCCATCCGACGCTCCCGATCCGCCGACGCGAATCTCTATGCGGAACTTGACTGCATCGATTCGGGTAACCTTCATCGGCTCGGTGTTGTCGATAGCCGGCTGGCGGAGTCCAGAGCCGCGCAAGCCTGGCGAACGACGGTTCTGAGCTACGGCTGAGGCAAAACCTACCAGTACAGCTTCAGCCCCAACTGCATCCGTCGCGGTGAGTTGAACTGGCCCAACACACGGCCGAAGTTCGGATCCTGAACGTTGGTGCTGCCGGTGGCCGGGCGGAAGCGGTTAAACGCATTGAACATCTCCCAGCGGAGGTCCAATCGTACGGACTCGGTGATGGGGAACTTCTTGGCCAGAGAGAAATTCTCGTTCAGGTTTGCTGGCTGGCGGGCCTTGGGATTATGCCGGGTCGAGTTTCCCAACCGGTCCGTGGGTTGCGGCCCGAAGAACGAAGGCTCCCGGAAGAAGCGGTCGCTCCCTTTCCAGTCCGGGTTGGCCTTGTTCACAATCCAGCCGTCGTGGGTGGTGATGGTCGCCGCGCTCCGCCCGTTGAACAGGACGCTCCCCAGGGCGGCGTTGTTGGTAAGCGGCAGCGGATAGCCGCTCGAGTAGAACTGGGTGCCGGCGATCTGCCAATTGCCAAACACCCACGCCGCCGGCCCCGTGGCCATCCACTTCTTGCCCTTGCCGAACGGCAGTTCATAAATGTAGGTGAACTTGAAGTTGTGGGTGAGATCAAATTCGCCAATCGATTTTTCCAGCCGCCGGTTGTGGTGATCCAGAGTCGCGTTGTCGGGGTTGTAGCCGTCGGCGTCAGTGATCAACTTGGAGAATACATAGGAACCCTGCAGCGTCGAGCCGTGGCCATAGCGTTTGTCGATCTTGACGAGCAGGGCATGGTAGCTGGCGTGTCCGCTTTTGTCACCCTGTCCAGCGGCGGTATTGATATCGCGGAACTGCGGGTACGGACGCAAAGCCTGCGCCACGCTGACGGGCGCGCAGGTGGTGCTGAACTGGCAGTTGATGTCCTGATAGGGCCGTCGCAGACCGGCGGCTTGGGCCGCAGGCGAGTCAATGCTGCTCGACAGCAGCCCCCGGCCATAGCGCTCCAGCAAGCCCACGGGAAGCTGATTGTAACGCTTCAGACCGGCCACCAGATGCGCGCCGATCGTGGCGTGGTAGTTCACCTCCACC
The DNA here is from genome assembly GCA_005808865.1 of Acidobacteriota bacterium. Classification (GTDB taxonomy): domain Bacteria; phylum Acidobacteriota; class Terriglobia; order Bryobacterales; family Bryobacteraceae; genus SYKU01. The sequence goes on along the minus strand of SYKU01000175.1, from coordinate 13,771 downwards.
ACCGTCGAGCTGGTCACCTGGCGCTGGAGCGACAACGACCATTGATAATTCTCGGGCAGCCGGATCGCTTCCCCGTCCCAGTACGCAGGGGTTCCGCCGTTGACAAAGGTGGGATCGATCACTGGTGGCTTGACGTAGGGGGGCAGGCCTTGATCGAACTGGAAGGCTGGGGTGACGCCATTATCCAGACTGGAGGCGGAGAAAATCAAAAAGGCGCCTTCGAAGTGAGCACTTCCGGTGACGGTCTTGGCGACGCCGAAACTGCGGCCGACGCTGGCGCGGAGTACGGTCTTGCTGTCCAATCCGTAGGCCAGGCCGAAGCGCGGCGAGATACCGCCATACCACCCCGGCGTGAGCGAACGCTTATTCTCCCGTCCAGGGCCAAAGCCGGCAAAGCGCAGGGCACCGGGCAGGTTTCCCGCCCTCGCGTTGGGCAGACTCAGATCGAGGTCGCTCCACTTATCTGTCTGCTCGAGCGGCGGCAGCGTCAGCTCGTACCGGACGCCGTAGTTAAGTGTCAGCTTGGGCGTCAGTTTGTAATCGTCCTGGAAATACCAGGCGTGGCTGCGCCACTGCTGGCCGAGAAAACGTTCGTTCTCCGTGCCGCCCGTGTACCCCTGGCCGAGCAGGAATGAGGCGAATCCGTTGCCGCCGCCGGTGGAGAGGTTGTTGTCGTTGGGAACGCTCGTGGAGCGCCGGTCCCCGGTTACCTGGCCGCCGATGGTCGCCTGGCCGTAGCCATTGTAGTGAATGCGCTCCCAGAGGTACCCCAACTTGAAAGTGTGTTTTCCCTTCGTAATTGACAGGTCATTGCCCATCGAAAAAGCGAAGCTTTCAGACCCGTCATATGACCGCGTCCCCCACCTGTTGTAGTCGGAGAAATCCGCGATCAGCAGATTGCGATCGCAGTTCCAGGCACCCTTGAGGCAGATGCCCTTCGCCTCCCATCCACCGTTGAACGTCTGGGCGGTGTTGCGATTGCGAAACACGTTGAAGCCACCGAACAGGTGGTTCACGATGGTCGGAGTAAGCACCTTGTCATAGGAACCGCGAAGCACGGTACTGCCATCATTGAGCGTAAGATCTCCGGCCAACGGGTAGGGAAGCCCCGGGAAACCCTCCGCGCCCGGCAGCCTTTCGTGAAGGCCGTAGTTGTACAGAAAGCTCACCCGGTCGTTCTGCCCGAAATTGTGATCGCCCTTGGCGCTGAACTTCGTCCAAGGGTCGAGCGCGCTGCCCACGTTATTGATGAAGTTGTTGCGGACGTAGTCGCTGGTTCCAGGGGCGGCTCCATTGTTCGGTGTCAGAATTCCCCGGACGAGGGCCACGTAGTTCCGCGACAGTGTCGAGAACCGGCCCTGCGGAACCTGGTTGCCAGCGAACGGCTGGCGGGTGAAGCCGGTGCCGCTTGGCGTCGTCGTCGCCGGATCATAGATAGGAAGGAAGCGTCCGTTGCCATCCACCCAATTGCGGAAATCGCCGTTGAACATCTCCGGTGCCGGGATGCTGAAGCGGCCGCTTCCAGCGCCCACCCGGTTGCGGAACCACTCGCCGGAGGCGAAGAAAAATGTCTTATTCCGTCCGTCATAAATCTTTGGAATCCACACCGGGCCACCGACGCTCCAGCCGAAGTCGTGCTGCTTGTACTTGCCCTTCCGGTCCTCGAAGAACCGGCGGGCATCCAGCACGTCGTTGCGGAGGAACTCATAAGCGGTTCCGTGGAGGTTATTGGTGCCGGACTTGGAGGAGAAGGTGATCATGCCTCCCTGGCCGCGGCCGAATTCCGCTTTGAAGCCATTGGTCTCCACGGCAAACTCGGTGATCGCGTCCACCGAAGGCGTGTTGACATTGGTCCACTCCACCGAGTTGACCCGGCCAGTGAGAACCGTTACTCCGTCTAGCGTTGCGCCGAAAGCGCCCCCCTGCCCGCCGCCGACGTTGAATTCCAGGTCGGAAGGCTGGTTGGCTTCCGGAGTGATCAACGCCAGGTCGAAGGCGCCGCGCATCGCCCCGCCGACCACGAGCGGCAATTCATCCACCATCTTGTTCGAGACTGCCGTGGAAACCTTGGCCGTCGCGGTCTGCAACAGGTCCAGCGTGCCCGATACCTGGATCGCCTCGGTGACGGCGCCCACCTCCAATTGCGCGTTGATGGTCACGGTACCGCCGGCCGTAACGGTGACGTCGGTGCGGACGGCGGATTTGAATCCCTGCTTCTCGACGCGAAAGCGATATAACCCGACGGGGAGAGTGGGAATTGAGAAATCGCCCGAACTGGTGGTCTTCGTGGCGAACGTAACTCCGGTGGCCGTGTTGGTGGCGTTGACTCGCGCCTCCGGCACGGTGGCTCCGGTGGAGTCGGTGAGGGTTCCATTGATGATGCCACGGTCGGTCTGCGCGAGCGCGAGCCCGATGACACAAAAGCCGGCCGCAATTCGGCGCCTCAAAAACATACGAGTACCTCCATTTTGGGCTACCTGACTAACGTGGCCTCATTATAGACGAAGTCCACGGACGGTGCAAACGGAATTGAGTCCGGTCCCCACCATAGATTCTCCAGCCGTCCGAGGGCAGGGAGTGCAGACAGCCGGACGCGGAGGTATGGATCTGGACGGCGGCGGAGGGAACGGCAAAGACCGTGTCCACGGCGTGTTCCGTCGCTTCGCGGTAACGGCGGCTTTATCGATAGCAGCACGGGCTTGACAACCGCGGGCCTCAACACTCGACAACAGTTCACTTGAGGTCTGCCGATTCCGTAGTTTAGTTATCGAAGGCACGGCACCATCGACGAGGCACATGAGTCAGACGGCCACTGGTGTTTCCGCCCGCTGTTCCTTGTCGCGGGCAGGCGTTAGCTCAACCCGGCGGCCATGTTACCGTACAAGAATGAAGCTCTTCCTTGCGATCGCTCTCAGCGCGTCCTGTCTCTGCGCCTCAGGTGAATTATCCGGCGGCCGCGCCCCCGGCTTTGCCCTGCCGGACGTCGAGCTCAAGTTCCACGACGGGCAGGACTACCGGGGCAAGATTCTGATCGTCGAATTCATGCAAACCACTTGCCCCCATTGCGAGGTCTTTTCGGACGTCCTGAAAAAAGTCCTGGCAAAGTACGGTGACCGGGTCGCCGCGATTGCGATCACGAATCCGCCGGACAATCAGACAACGGTCAGCCGGTACATGGCGCGTCACGGTAACCGTGTTCCGATCTTGTTTGACTGCGGTCAAGTCTCGGCGTCGTTCCTCAAGGTCACGCCCAAAAACCCGACGATTAATCTTCCCCACGTCTTTCTCGTCGACGCTCAGGGAATTATTCGTAACGATTTTCCTTACAATTTGCTCACAAAAGACATTTTTGAAGGGGACGGGCTGTTCCGGGAAATCGACCGGCTTCTCGCGTCCAAGAAATGAAGGCGAGGTGTGCCCTTGGGAGTGTATTGAAATGAAAACGCTCGCTGTAGCTTTTTGGCATGAATCCGGATCGGTCAAGGTTCCGCATGGTTTTTGGGCCTGATGGAGATCGCGAATCGACTAGACGCGAGGAGAATCTAAGTTTTGCGGCTCGCGAACAACGTTCTTAGGGTTTTCAGACTGCCTGAAGGCGGCAGGCCGGCCTGCGAATCTACAGGGCCCCCCTAATTCCCTCCTTCAAATCGCATTTCCGCACGCGCGCTGACGTCTCTGCGCTCCATAGTTCGAAGTTTCCGCAGTTAGTCCGCAGGACCTTGAACATGTGTATAATTGGCCTTGAAATGCGATATCTGCGTTTTTCTTCCGCTGTAGTGCTGGCGCTTGCGTCCGCGTTCGCGCAGGAGCCGGTTAGCTTCCAGCAACACATCCGGCCCATCCTGACCCGGCAGTGTCAGGCGTGCCATCAGCCGGCGTCGAAGCAGTCCGATCTGCTGCTCACTACCTTTGCGGGCTTCAAGGCGGGTGGAACCAAGGGTGCGGCGTTTGTCGCCGGCGACTCCGAGAAGTCCCTCGTCATCGCTTACCTCACCGGCGCTGCCAAACCCCAGATGCCGTTCGGGGGACGGCCGCTGCCGGACGAACAGATCGACCTGTTCCGGCGCTGGATCAAGGCCGGCGCCAAGGACGATTCGCCCGCTGAAACCGAAACTGTGGATCTCTCGAAGCCCACCGTTTACCGCGTGCCGCCCGTCATTACCGCGCTCGCAATCTCGCCCGATGGCAAGCTGATCGCTGTCTCCGGTTACCGTGAAATTCTGCTCCACGAAGAAGGGAAGGGCCTCGCCTCGCGGCTGCCCGGTCTCTCTGACCGCATCCACAGCCTCTCGTTTTCGCCGGATGGAAAGACGCTCGCCGCGGTCGGTGGGAGTCCGGCGCGCTTTGGCGAAGTTCAGATTTGGGATGTCGCTTCGCGCAAGCAACGGAAGTCTACGGTTCTGACGAACGACACGCTCTTCGGCGGTTCGTTCTCGCCCGATGGAGCCCGCCTCGTATTGGGCGGCGCGGACAAGTCCATCCGCCTGTTCGACGCAGCCACTGGCAAGGAGATTCGCAAAATCGATCACCACGAAGATTGGGTTTTCGGCGCGGCGTTCGGAATCGACGGCAAGCGTCTGGTCACCGTGAGCCGCGATCGTGCGGCCAAACTGACCGACGCCAACACCGGCATGTTTCTCGAGAACGTGAACCTGCTGAAAGAAGGTCTGAACGCCGTCGTCCGCCACCCGCGCAAGGACTGGGTCCTCATCGGCGGAGAAGAGCGCATTCCATACCTTTACATGATGGACCGCCCGCGCGCGATGAGAATCGCGGACGATTCCACGCTCATCCGCAAGTTCGAAAAGCAGGACGGGCCGATTCTCGCGCTCGCCATCAGCCCGGATGCCAAACTGGTTGCGGCCGGAAGCGCCGCCGGAAACGTGAACGTGTATAACGCCGCAACCGGCGATGCGGTGGCGAAATGCGCGGGCCACCGCGGCGGTATCTACGCGGTCCAATTTCACCCTGATGGGCAACGCCTTGTTACCGCGGGCTTCGACGGCGTGGTGCGGTCCTATGACCTCAGCGGCAAGGTTCTGTCCGAATTTGTTCCGGTTCCGGTTGAAAAGGCAGTGGTGTCTCAAAGATGAAACTGTTTCTTCCGCTCGCGATTGTTGCCTCCTCCGCGTTTCTTGCGGCAAACGCGCAGGCTGCCGCGCCCGTGCTCCGCGATGTCTATCCGCGAGGCGCGCAACAGGGAAAGACGTTCACTCTCTACCTGCGGGGCGAAGGTTTGGTTCAAGGCGCTCAGATTCGCTCCACACTCCCAGCGAGTTTTTCGCGGCTCGCGCGCAGTACGAATCCGCTTGCCGAATCGAACGCGGGCGGCGGAATGCCCGGTTCGGTCCTCCCGCTTCTGGTCGCGCTCAAACCCGGCACACCCATAGGGCTCTACCCGATTCGCGTCGTCACTCCTGAAGGCATCTCGAATGTCGTGCTGTTCCCGGTTGGCGAGTTGACGGAAATCGAGGAGACCGAATCGAAGGACCTCAAGCAAGTGAACGACTTCCCAGAGCAGGCGCAGCGTATCGAAACAGGCGTGGTCATCAACGGTACTCTTGCCGGCGTCGAGTCCGACAACTACTCCTTCCGCGCGAAAGCGGGACAAAAGCTGGTGTTCGAAGTGGAGGCTCGTCGTGTGGGTTCCGCCATTGACCCGTCCATCGAGATTTTCGACGCGGCTGGCCGCGAGATCGCCCGCAACGACGATGCGGAAGGTCTAGGTGTCGATTCGCGCGTCGAGGTGGCTTTCGCCAAGGCAGGCGAATACCGCGTCCAGATCCACGATTCGAAATTCAGCGATCAGGTACAAAATTTCTACCGCCTGAAGATCGGGTCGTATTCGTTCGCCTCGGGCGTATTTCCGCTCGGCTGGAAGCGCGGCGAGACGGTCGAGATCGCATTGTTCGGCGGCAACCTGAGCGTTCCAGTACGAGTGAAGACGGATTTCCACTCGAAGTCGGAATTTGTACCCGTGCGTGTGCCATCCTCTTCCGCGCTGCCGTTTCTACTCGCCGTGAGCGATCTGCCGGAGACAATCGAAACGGCGGATGGAGGCAGTCCTATTGCTCTTGCTGAGGCGACGGTGATGAACGGCCGGATTTCAAGGCCCGGCGAAGTTGACCGCTATAAATTGCGTGTCGAACCCGGCCAGAAGTGGGTCTTCGAGCTGAGCGCCGCCTCGCTCGGCACCTCTCTACTCGACGCGACTCTCACCGTGCGCGACGGGGCGGGAAAAAAAATCGCCGCGGGCGACGACGGCAACGGCGTCGACCCCGTGCTTCCCTTTACGGTCCCTGACGGCGTCAAGGAACTCGTGCTTCACGTGGAAGATTTGCTCGGCCGCGGCGGCCCTCTGTACGGATACCGTTTGCAGGCGATGCAACAGAATCCGGATTTCTCGGTCGAACTCGGCACTCCGTTTGTCAACGTGCCGGCCGGAGGCACGGCGCAGGTTGCCGTCGCAGTGCAGCGGCGCGGGTATTCGGGCGCGCTGAAATTGACCATCCCGAATCTGCCCGAAGGGTTTACCGCGGCCGGAGGCCACGTACCGCCCGAAGCAGCGGCGCAACGCTTCACCGCCGACAATACGGGTCGAACGCGCGAACGGAGCGTGATTACAATCACGGCGCGTCCCGATGTGAAACCGCAGGCACTCGATCTTTCGGTGCTCGGCGAGGCTCTTATGCCCGATGGAACTTCAATTGAACGCGTTGCGCGAGGTCCTGGGATGCTGGTGGCGGTGCGTGGCGTGAAGGAGAAGACGTTCAGCGCGCCGTGGCTTGACATGCAGTTGCCCATGGCGGTGAGCGCTCCGCTGCCCGTCGCCGTTTCGTCGTCGACTCCGATCGTGCGCATTGCACAGGGCTTCGAGTATGTGCTCGATTACAAGGTTTCCAGGACCGCGGGAGCGGGGCCCGTGAAGGTAACGCAGCAGACGGCGGGGTTGGTTGGAAATCTGCGAATTCTGAAGGGCGAGACGGCGAAGGGAGATAACGGGAGTTTCCAGGTATCCACAAATTTCGCCACGCCCGTCACCACGTTCGACATGCTGCTTGAAGCGCAGACCGAAATAGACGGGAAGTCCGTCAGTATCCCGTCGCCGATTGTCACATTTCAGGTCGTCCCGGGCTACGAGCTTAAACTATCGAAGATGGCCGCGGAAGTGGCGCCGGGCGGCAAGGTCGAAATCACGGGAAGTGTTCGGCGGGAGTTGACGTTCGAGGGCGGAGAAATCCGGGTCAACGTCGAGGACCTTCCGGATGACGTGAGTTGCCCTGAGGTAGTCATACCAAGCGGTAAGACGGCGTTCACGCTTGTGTGCAGCGCCGGCGTCGCCGCGAAGCCCGGCGCCTTTGACGTGCGCATCGACTCTGCCGCGCCCGACACCGGCCGCAAGCAGAAGGCCGAGTACAAGATTCCGGATTTGAACATGAAACTGATGGTGAATAGATGAAACCGCTCCTTGCAATCTCCTTATGCGCCGCTGCGGCCGCGTCCGCGCAGGAACAAGTCAGTTTCGTTCGCGACGTGATGCCGATCCTGAACAAGGCCGGCTGCACTTCCGGCCCCTGCCACGGCGCGGCGAAAGGGAAGAACGGCTTCAAGCTGTCGCTCCGCGGCTACGATCCCGAGTTCGATTACAGCGCCCTGATTCACGACCTGTCCGGCCGCCGGTTCAATCGCGCCGACGCCGCCCGCAGCTTGATGCTCCTCAAGCCGACGCAGCAGTTGCCCCACGGCGGCGGGACTCGCATCGAGATCGACTCACCTTATTACAAGACGATTCTCAAATGGATTGAGCAGGGCGCCGAATTTGGCGATCCTGTTTCGGCGCAGGTTACGAAGCTCGATATCGTTCCTTCCGAGGTGACGCTGCCGAAGCCGGGAGGGAAACAACAGTTCAAGGTCACGGCCCACTTCGCGGACAACGCCACCCGCGACGTCACAAAAGAGGCGCTCTATTCAAGCAACACCCCGGTCATCGCTGAGGTCAACGACACCGGGGCGCTTGAGTCCCTGCGCAAGGGTGAGGCGGCCGTTCTCGTACGCTACGAAGGCAAGCTTGCCGTCGTCAACGTGACGGTGTTGCCCGAAAAGCAGGGCACTGAGCGCGTTGCTTTTCCGGAGAACAACTACGTCGACAAACACATCTCGGCGAAGCTCGATAAGGTGAAGCTTCAAGCCTCGGATCTCGCCGGGGACGCCGAATTTCTGAGGCGCCTGTCCTACGATTTGACGGGCCTGCCGCCAACCGTTGAGGAGACACGCGCGTTCCTCGCAGACAAGACTGAGGCCCGCGTGAAGCGGTCAAAGATGATCGACAAGCTGATGGCGAAACCCGAATTCGTCAACCACTGGTCGGTCAAGTGGGGGGACCTGTTGCAGGTCAACCGCAATCGCCTGGGCGACAAAGGCATGTGGGCCTTTCGCGAATGGATTCGCGAGACCATCGCCACCAACAAGCCGTATGACAGGATGGTTCGTGAACTGATCACGGCGCGGGGCAGCACGTTCCAGAACCCTCCCGCGAACTACTTCCGCTTCACACGCGATCCGAAGCTCGCCATGGAAACGACGACCCAGTTGTTTCTCGGCGTGCGTATGGTCTGCGCGCAATGCCACGACCATCCCTTTGAAAAATGGACGCAGAATCAATACTTCCAGTTGACGGCGTTCTTCGGGGGCGTCGGCATCAAAGACGGTATGGACTCGAACGAGGAGATCGTCTTCGAGAAGCGTGAGGACTTCGAAATCAAGCATCCGAAAGACGGGCGCGTGATGCCGGCCAAGTTCCTGTTCGGCGGCGAGAAACTCGCTCCGCGCGAGGCCGAATTGCGCCAGAGCCTCGCGGAGTGGCTCACCTCGCGCGACAACGAGCTGTTCGCGAAGGCCATGGCCAACCGCATGTGGAGCTACTTCTTTGGACGCGGCATTATCGAACCGGTGGACGACATCCGCGCGAGCAATCCGCCGAGCAATCCCCTGTTGCTCGATGCTCTGACGAAGGATTTCCTCGATCACAACTTTGATCTTCGCCACTTGATGCGGACGATTGTGAACTCCCGCACGTATCAGCTTAGCTACCGGACAAACGAATGGAATGCGGAAGACGAAATCAACTTCTCGCATGCCCAGCCACGGCGGCTGAGCGCGGAGGAATTGTACGACGGCATCTACCTCGCCACGGGCAGCCATCCGTTCCTTCGCGACGTGCCGAAACTGTTTCGCGCGCAGCAGTTCCCAGACTCAACGGTCGGCCTGGGTGGATTTCTCGACGTTTTCGGGAGGCCGGAGCGCCAGACCAGTTGCGAGTGCGAGCGGCGGAGCGACGTCAGCCTGGTGCAGGCGCTCAACCTGCTCAACGGCTCCACGATCGCCGATGCCATTGCGGACGAGGAAGGGCGTATCGCGAAGCTGGTCCTGGGAGGCGCGAACGACCGCAAGATTGTGGAGGATCTCTATCTCGCAGCGCTCAACCGGCCCCCGGAGCCGCGAGAAATGGACCTTGCGCAGACGTACCTCGCCGGCGGCCTGAACCGCGCCGAGCGCGCGCAGGACCTTATGTGGGCGCTCCTGAACAGCAACGCCTTCCTGTTCAACCGCTGACGGCGGTAGAATAGAGGGCTATCCACTATGGCTTCCAAAATTACGGTTTTCAACAACGGTCCGCTGCGTCTCGAAGGCGACTTTTCGATCACGGATGCCTCGGGCGCGGACTATGGCCTCGCAGGCCGGACGGCGATCGGTCTCTGCCGCTGCGGTCTGAGCGACAACAAACCTTTCTGCGACGGCAGCCACGCGCGGCAGGGGTTCAAGTCCGAGTGCATCGCGAAGGAATTACCCCCGCCGAAGCCTAAGGTGTAAGCGGTCGCCGGTCCTTCCTTCCACTCCCGGAGCGCGGCTGGCGGCGATCGGCAATTTTGCTCACGAAGCGAACTGAGTGCCGGACGTGAGCCGGGTCAACCGCATGTCCGCATGCACCGTTCGAGCCGGCTCCAGCGCCGCCGCGACGTTCGGACAGGATATTCGCCAGCCCTACGTGTTGCTCAGACTCCGCCTGCGCAATGAGCCGTACCGTCTGCTCACGCGCCGCTCAAGATGAGCGCGCGCCCCGCCGCGTGGAGCTTGTCGGCCGGTTCTTCGAGCGCCGCCATTCAGGCGGCATCCATGGCGTCATGTTCCGCGGCCGCGCTAGAGTCGAGCGTTCACAAAAATAGATTCAAAGTGGGCGTTGGCGGTCACAAACTTCGGGACTTTTTTTCCTCAATTCTTGACCGGGAATAAGTGTCTCCGAATCAAAACCTTGCGGGGACGTTTCGGCTCTCCAGCCCGACGGCGCCGCCCGGCGTGGCCAGGACGTTCTGCTAGCATGTGCCTGGCATGAAGAAAACGCAAATCGTCCGGATTCTGGCGAAGCAGTCCCGGATCTCGAACGCGAAAGCCGCGGACCAAGTCGACAGAGTTGTTCGCCGGATCGTATCCCGTTTGCGAAGAGGGCAACCGGCTCCGCTGCCCGGGCTTGGCCAATTCTCGCCCGGGAAGACATGGTCGTTCCGGTTCGAGAAGGACGCCAATGCCAGGTAGGGGACCCAGTACCACACAAAAAGTCGCCCGCATTCTCCGCCAATGCCTGGAAGAGGGGAAAAAAGTGGAGATCGACGGCCTCGGCGTGTTCCGGCCGGATGGGCGGGGGTTCTACGAATTCGTTCCCCGGGCGCAGACAAAGATCTTTCTGGCCTACGTGGAGGAGGACCGGCCATTCGCGGAACGGATTTTTGATGATCTTCGGGAGCGCGGCTTCGAGCCCTGGATCGATCAGAGGATGCTTCTTCCCGGCCAAAACTGGCCGCGTTCCATTGAGGAAGCCATCGAAACTTCCGACTTTTTCGTTCCATGCTTTTCCCAGAAGTCGGTCTCGAAGAAGGGAGGATTCCAGGCTGAAATCCGTTACGCACTGGATTGTACGCGGCGCCTGCCGCTCGACGAAGTATTCATCGTTCCGGTGCGGCTCGACGCATGCCGCCTGCCCGCGAGGATTCAGCGCGAGATCCAGTACATCGACCTCTATCCCTCATGGGAACAGGGAATTCGCCGCGTGGCCGCGGTGATCGGGAAGCAGATGAAGAAGCGGCAGACCATTCCGCAGGCAAAGCCGATATTGCACACTGTGCGTCAGTAGGCTCGGCGGCCAGGTCGCAGTCAGAACCGGATCCGCGCGCCTCCCCAAACTGCCCGCGGCGCTCCCGGCGCGTAAAACGTTGCGTGCCGTGCTGGGTACTCGCCGTCCACGGGCGGAAACTCCCGCGCGATAAACGTCCCTTGCGCCGTGAAGCCAGTGACCCCGAGGATCGCCGCGGAGGAGTATCGCCGGTCAAACACGTTGTTGACCTGAACGAACAGTTGCACGCGACGCGATGCCTGATAGCGTGCGTTGAGGTTTGCAACCGCGAAACCCGGCGACGAGCCCGGCCCCAGATAATGTGTCCCGTCGGGCTCATGCAGGTTGTTCTCGTTGCCTCGTGCATAGGATCTCGACATGGCCACAAGGCCAAAATCCACCCCCATGTTCGACGTGGCTTGAATATCGACGAAGGCTTTTAGTGCGTGCCGCGGAATCAACGGAATCCGGTCTCCAGGCCCGATTCGCGTTACGCCGTCTAAACCCTTGGCTGGCGCGTCGTTCGAGCTGTTGCTCGAACCGTTCACAGTCTCCGTGCTCTCGTAAGTGGCATCCAGGAGGGTGTAGCCGGCCGAGGGAGCCACGCGGCCCCACCGCACACGCGCATTCGCTTCAAACCCTTGCCTGCGGGTCTTTCCGAAGTTCTTGAAATAACCGAACCCGGTCTGCCTCGACGCGACGAAAAGCAGGTCGTTGCGGTTGTCTGCCCGGAACCAGCCGATATCCCAGCGCAAGTTGCTCTCAAGGCCGCCGCGCACGCCGGATTCAAACGTTCTGGTAACCACCTGATTCAAAGGTGGATCGCCCGCCATCGCGTTAGGAAGCTTGCAGGGCTGCTCCGGATCTGCGCATCCCAATTCGATGGAAGTGGGTGCGCGACTCCCCTCACCGTAGCTGAAGTAGGCGTTCAGATCACCCCACGCCCGGAAGGTGACTCCCGCCGCGGGATTGAAGCGGCCAAAAACACTGCGGCCAGTTAGCGAACCCGGTCCAGCCGACGGACGGATGCGGTCGCTGTTATCCAGCGTAGTCCGGTTGTACCGCCCCGCTGCCGTGAAATTCCATCTGTTGCCCGCGGAAAGCGTGTCCGTCACGAAAAGGCTCCCGCTGTGGACGCGTCCATCCAGGCGCACGCGAGTGTCATATGGCTCGTCGTCCACAGTGCCCCCGGTTACGCCGTCGCCGAACGCGCCGACGCCGGTGACGCTACGGTCCGGATTGAGATACCCGAGTTCCGTCAATTGCCTGAAACCCACGTTGCTGCGATCGTAGGCCGCGCCCGCCGTGAATTGATTACGTCGGCCCGAAGACGAAGCGAACCACGTCGCCTGCCCGGAGAACCCGTAGTTGTGTTGGCTGGTGTTGGTGCGATTGAGCAGGGCGTTGCATTTTTCGCCGGGCTCATCCTGTAGCAGCGCGTTGCCGATGCAGCGCCAGAATGGGAACGGGGTGTTCGCCGCCGTCGCGCCGGACGCAGGAAATCCCGTGAATCCCGCCGCTGTGAGCGCCGCCCGTTCGGCGGCTCCTGGCTGGTACACGGATTGATCAAGCGAATCCTCGTTGAGGTCGCCATTGAAACTTCTCGTGCGAATGAACCGGTGGTAAGCGTTGCCGGAAAGTGTCTTCGAATTTCCAGCGCGATGCCGCGCGCTGAGATTCAGAAATGTAGCGCGGTTCCCCGTGAAATCGGGCTTCGTGTAGACGCTCGCGTGGTCCCTGCTGAGGAGTCGCTGCTCCTGCATTCCATTGCCGTTTAAGCTGTTGTTCACGTACGCGGCGGTGAGGGCGAGCGTGGTCCTCGAATTCTGCCAGCCCGGTTTCGCGAAGAACTGGCGCACGTTCGAGGGAGACCCGTCCCGCCATCCATCCTCGAAATACAAATTGCCGGCCAGATACCAGTTCAGTCCGTTGGCGCGCGAGCCGCCGTGTTCGAAATCCGCCGTTTTTCGGCCGAAGCTGCCGCCGTTCAGTTGAAGGGCTGCGCCCGGCCCGCTCACACCGTCCTTGGTATGTATCGAAAGCGCGCCTCCCAGCGTGTTCAACCCGAATAGGGGATTCGACCCTGGCATGAGCGTCGTCTCCTCGATTGCGATCCGCGGAATCAAGTCCCAACTGACCACGTCGCCGAAAGGCTGATTGAGCCGCACCCCATCCACGTAAACCGAAAGCCCCTGCGGCGTCCCCAGCAGCGGCGATGCCGTGTATCCGCGATAGTTCACGTCGGGCTGAAACGGGTTCCCTTGGATTTCGTTCACATGCACGGCAGTGAGGCGGCGGTTCAGGAAATCGGAAAGATCGGCGGCGCCGCTCTTCTCGATCTCGAGCCGGTTCGCCGCCTGGACCGGCGCCGGAATTTGCTCAGGCGCGAGACCCACGCCTGCGAGCGGCGTTGTCCCCACCACTGTGATCGCGCTCCCCGCAGCCGGGCCAACCGTCATCGTGATTGTGCGCAAAATGGGAGTCTTCGACGCCACTTCGATCGGGAGCGTTTGCGTGCTGAATCCGGCGCTCTGAACTTCCACCCGGTAACGGCCAAAAGGAAGGTCGGCGAACGTATGGCGGCCGCGCACGTCCGTTCGGAAACTC
>SYKU01000174.1 GCA_005808865.1 Acidobacteriota bacterium | reverse complement strand
GGACGACGGATGTGACGGGAGTGGCGCAGTTGCCGGAAGGGACGGAGATGGTGATGCCGGGGGACAACGTGTCGCTCGAAATCGAATTGATCACCCCGGTGGCGATGGATAAAGGGCTGCGGTTCGCGATCCGCGAAGGCGGACGTACCGTCGGCGCCGGCACCGTGACCGAAGTTCTGGCTTAAACGGTCTGGCATAATGAATTGTTGGCCGAATCGCCTTAGGATTAAGATAGGAGTCTGAGATGCCCAGGGAAATTATCACGTTCCAATGTACCGAATGCAAGAACCGCAATTATTCGAGTACCAAGAACAAGAAGACAACGACGGAGCGGCTTGAAATGAAGAAGTTTTGTCCGGCCTGCCGGAAACATCAGCCGCACAAGGAAATTAAGTAAAGCAGTGACTGAAGGGGCGTAGGTTTAACGGCAGACCAGCGGTCTCCAAAACCGCGAGTGGGGGTTCGAATCCCTCCGCCCCTGCCAATTCGAGACTGGATCGTCATGGAAGCAATCGAGAAAATGAAAGAATGGCCGGCCGCAACCCGGAATTATTTCGGAGAGTTGCAGTTGGAAATGAAACGCGTGAACTGGCCCAGCAAGAGCCAGGTGCAGGCTACCACGCTGGTGGTGATCCTGACGGTGTTCGCATTCGCCGCCTATTTCGCCGTAGTCGACTCGTTGCTGACCCGCAGCATCACGAAGATCTACGCCGTGCTTACCAGGTAAACTTCAGACGACTGGGTATCACCATGGACGGCGAAAACATGAACGAAGACATCCTGCCAGAGAGCGAAGCAGCGGAAATAGCGCCTGATGGGGAGACGTTGGGGAAGTCCCACATTTCCGCGGAAGCCTCGGAAAGTGCGGGGGGTACGGAAAGCCCGGTGGCGGCCCCAGCTAAGAATTGGTACATCATTCACACGTATTCCGGCTTTGAGCAGAAAGTGGCGGAGTCGTTGCGTACCCGATCGCAGGCCTTCGGTTTCGACGAACAAATCGGCCAGATCCTGATCCCAGTCGAGGAAGTTGTCGAGGTGCGTGGCGGCAAGAAGGTCACCAGCAAGCGTATGGTTTTTCCCGGCTACGTACTCGTCGAGATGGAAATGAGCGATGACCTGTGGCATCAGGTCAAGAATACGCCGCGGGTTACGGGATTTGTCGGTGGAGGCACCACGCCGGTGCCGCTTACGCCGGCGGAAGTTGACGCCATTCTGAACAGACAGGCGGCATCGGCGGATCGCCCCCGGCCGAAGGTGAATTTCGAAAAGAGCGAGACCGTTCGCATAGTCGATGGTCCGTTCGCAAATTTCACCGGCAAGGTGGACGAAGTGAATATGGAGCGGAATACGCTTCGCGTGCTGGTCACGATCTTCGGACGTGCCACGCCGGTCGAACTGGATTTTCTACAGGTAGAAAAGGGTTAGCGCGCGCCGGACGGGCCGCGCGGGGAGTATCGAGGATTTCGTATGGCAAAGAAAGTAACAGGACAAGTCAAGCTTCAGATTCCCGCGGGGAAGGCGACACCGGCCCCGCCGGTCGGCACCGCACTCGGGCCGCAGGGGGTCAACATTATGGACTTCTGCAAGTCCTTTAACGCTAAGACGTCGGCGAAGGATCAGGAGGGCTTGATCATCCCGGTGGTGATCACGATCTATTCGGATCGTACCTTTACGTTCATCACGAAGACGCCCCCAGTTCCGGTACTGATCAAGCGCGCTGTGGCCATCGCCAAAGGCTCTGCCGAGCCGCACAAGACGAAGGTCGGAAAGATCACTGAGAAACAGATTGAAGAAATTGCCAAGATCAAGATGCCCGATCTCAATTGCTTCACGGTAGAAGCCGCGATGAACTCCGTGCGCGGCACCGCCCGCAGCATGGGCGTTGACGTAGCCTAACTGCCGGCGAATCCGGCGTTCTCCAAACCGGGGCCCAGGCCTACCACATCACCCGCCCGCCATCCACGTTCACGATCTGGCCCGTGACCCCGTCCGACAACTCCGACGCCAGGAAGAGGCAGACACGAGCCACGTCAATAGGCTGTAAGCGCCGGTTCAGGCACTGTGACGCGATTGCGCCGGCAATCTGTTCCGGGGTGGAAACGGCCTTTTCGGCTTCAACCTGAATCGATCCCGGCGTCACGCAATTCACGTGAACGTTGTGTTCGCCAATTTCGCGCGCCAGAGCGCGGCTGAAGCCGATGATCCCGCCTTTTGACGCAACGTAATGTGTCAGGTTCCTGTAGCCGCTGAGGAAAGTAACGGAAGACACGTTCACGATCTTTCCCGCGCCCGCCGCCACCATGTGGGGCAACACCAGCTTTGTGCAGTGAAAGACCGATTTCAGATTAATTTCCTGAATGGCGTCCCATTGCTCCTCGGTCATGTCAAGAAAATTCTGGCGCGGGTAGACGCCCGCGTTGTTTACGAGAATGTCGATACGCCCGAAACGCCTGATCGCGGCGTCGACGGCAGGGGCGATATCGCCACGTCTCCGCACGTCCGCCGTGAAGGCTTCGCCCCCGGTTTCAGAGGCTACCTTCGCGACGCCCGGGCCGTCGATGTCGAGAAGGAAAACGTGTGCGCCTTCATTCGCAAACAACCGCGCGATGGACTGGCCGATACCGGCGGCCGCGCCCGTGATAAGCGAAACTTTGTCTGTTAAGAGAGCCATGTTCGTTGGAGGTATTAACCGATGATGACAACTTCGTGGTCAAAGATTGACGCAACTTCAAAAACCGCCGCTACAGCGCTGGAGCCAGGCGCGATGGGGCGGTACACGCGCGCCAGGAGGAGCCTGGCATTCGGGCGGCCCGTTAAGCCGTTCAAGCGTATCTTGAACGGCTCTACCGGGATCAGATCTTCCACCGGCGGGCGCCAGGTGGCCGCGCTGGTCAGGTTGACAAGATGCACGATCACGCGGTCCTGCTGCCTAAAGAAGAGACAACCGATCAGCCCGGGCCTTCCACGGTTATCGGGGCGACGGCGTGCGAGGCCCATCTTACGATGTTCGCAGGAAGATCGCCGTGATCGGGCAGATGCATCTTCGCGTAGCACCGGTCGAGATCCACCGGCATGCAGGCGATGTACCTCGGTTCGTTTCCAGTGCCGCCGCCAGCAGGCGATGCCGTAGGGCGCGGGGTCCTTTTCCGTGCGGCTGGTCTGGCCCCACCGATAGGCCCGGCGGTACCAAGGGAGGGCCGCGTTCTTCGCGCGCGACATGAAACTGGGCGCGGCTAGACTGATCGCGCCGCGAGGTGCTGTCGCGGTGAAGTCCCGTCGTGCCGTACCAGTAGCAAAGAATTTGTTGTCCACTAGAAAATGTACTTCCGTGCAAGCTGGATAGTCCGATTGCTGCTCTAACCAACGACGAGGCCAAACTGTCCGCTGGCCGGATTGCTGTTCGCGCCGCCCCAGCTAGCGTAGTTTAACATGTTGACGAACTCGAACCGCACATGAAGCCTATGATGCTTGCCTGTGCCCCCATTGCGTTACGGCGACGGCCGTACCGGCGGCGACAGACTGAGACGTAACGCGGACGAGGCCCGAGATCTGGCCGGCATCGAACTGCGCCACGAGCGTTGAGAGTGGTGTGAAGAACAGGAGGATGGAAAGCACAGCAGTTGAACGTTCTCGACCCTCATCGATGTGCCACCCACGGAGTATGTGAGGTCGTGATCGAAGTGCAGTTCGTCAGTTGCGCCACACATGACGCACTTCCCGCCGTCACGTTTCCAGACCTGCATCTTAATGAAGGTGGGGATGATTCGCCGGCGCTCCCTTTTGACATCGCCGAGTAGGAGCGCGCACTCAGTACCTTCCACTGCGGTCAACTTGAACTTGAAGACCATGCGCTGGCCATCTCGTTCGCGCCAAGCGTCCACCAGGTGGAAAGGTGGAAAACTCCGTTGTAAGACCAAATCGCGCGAACGAATCCTTCGGATAATGGGGTTGTAAGCCCTAAACAGCGGAATTGATCCATACCGTAATAAGGAGTGAGCTATTGCAAGTTCACCCACGCGAGGATGGCATCGAGATCGATGGGGTGCTGGTTGTCTCGGAAAGCGTAATGACCGAGGAAGTGGATG
>SYKU01000173.1 GCA_005808865.1 Acidobacteriota bacterium | reverse complement strand
TTACAAGAACAAACTAGCGATATACCGAACCATTTGCAAATAAACGTGACACTAGGATTTACGCCAGAACCGCATCCCTCCTTCGCGAATCAACAACTTACCGACAAAAATCAGCGATCACTGTAGAAGATGGGTCAAGGTGATGCCGTGGCAGTCCGCGGACCCGTCCGTCTGCGTAAGGTGCGGGCGGGGCAAGCAAATCGGATGGAGGGCCCCCCGACCGGGTGTCCTGGCTAAGTCGTTCGATAACTGTAGTTCCAGCATCAGCGCGCGGCGGAGTAACGAAGGATCACGGCATTTGCATGGCCTCGACCTTGCCGCGTTTGCTGCGCGCCTTCGATCAGAACTGGCATGCAATCTCCGAAGCGAGGAATCCGCTCGCAGAAGCGCGCACTACGTCAAGGAAATGCGCGTTCGTTCGTGGTCGATAGGCGAACGCGAGCGTCGATGAATTTACCGAACATTATCCTGCACCCCACGCATGTGGAGTCCTGTCTCGTTCACTCGGGCGAGCCACTGTTGCGGTTGAGACTCAGTCAGGCAACTGCAGCTCCTTTGGTACTAGTACCAACAGGTTGGTACTGATACTTACATTTCAAGGCAGATTGTTGTAAGATCGGGGCACGAGTTGATTCAACACTCGATCTTCGGAGGATTTATATGAAGCTTTCAACACTCAGCGCGACACTTTCCCTGCTGGTCGCGGCAGCGATCGACATGAATGCTGCCGTTGTCCTGGCACCGTTGGACCTGAAAAGCGGTCCCCTCTGTTACGACCCCGCAGGGCTTGCCCTCTGCCTGGCGTCGGCGACCCTCACACCAGACCCGCCGAGCGTCGTGCAGAATGGACCCGATCAGACTTCAACAAGTCCCATTGCCCTGTCGGGCGCTCTGACTGTTGGAGGAGCACCCGCGGGAGGGATAGGCGCTGCGGGCCCACACGGGGTAACCATTTTTGGCCGCCCAGCTCTAAGCAGTACCGGCGTCTTTGATATCGAAGTGACCCAGTTAGACTTAGATGGTCTGTCAGCGTTGGGTCCACTTAGACTACGGGAGTCTCCAACGCTCGCATCCTTGGGCAAAACGAAGATTTCAGACTTGGGTGGCGGCAATTTCCAGATTGATAGTTTCTTCGATGTGTTCATCGAACTGAGCATCGACGGAGGCCAAAGCTGGCTTCAATCCCAAACAGGCGCGGCGCGCTTCGAGTCCGCGGATTTCAATAATAACGTGCCCGAACCGGGATCGTTTTTGCTTGTTTCCGGCGCGGTTCTCGCCCTGCTGGCGGGCCGACGACGGCGATCGGCGTAGCGTCCGGCCCGGGCGGCGAATACCACAAACCGGCGCGTTCATGAAGCTCACGCTGGGTGAGACACATGAGATCCAGACAGTGGCGCAATAATAGGGAGCCGGGGTGTCATGGGGACAGTCGGGCGGCACGCGATGTGAAATGCCGTTTTCGCGTGAAGAGCTGTTGCCGTTAGCGTCAGAGTGGCCTTCGTGCGCCGCACCATCCACATTTTCCCGCGTGGCTTGTTCGATTTCCGCGCCACGCGGGAAGCACTCGGCCCAAAGCTAGATTTCATTTCTCACCGCCGAGGGTGAGGTTCCTCACTTCCACGAAAGGGTTTCCCGCCTGTCAACATGAGGTCGAGAATATCGGGGGCGCTCCGGTCGAATATAACCTCGCGCAGTTTCCCCTTGAAGGGCTTCATTAAGGACAATCGCGGCAGGACTGTTTCGACGCTCGCTGGCCCCCCGCCCTCGGCTACCGCCCGTCTGACAGTGCTCCGAATGGGCAGCCGGATTTCTTCTCCGTTCACACTCACAAATAGGAGCGGGTTAACCGCTACGCGCCGGGGAATGATCGCGCACTTGTCCGGGTCCGGAGCCTGACAAAACGTGGGATCCGCAAGGAGCGCCTCGGTCCGGCGCTCCAATTCTCCCCGAGTCGCGGCCACAACGAGGATCTCCCTGGTGCCTGCGTCGTCGAGGGCGCTCTTGTAGAACAGCCGGTAATAGGCGCTTCGAGGCAAGGACCCAAAGTAGTTCGCGATGGGCGCGATTGCGGGTTCATTCCTGCCCTGGATACTTCGCTCGACCGAGATCGGAACGAGGGCGAAGCCGGCGCGATCCGTCCGGTCCTCGAAGGCGTACCAGGCGGTCTCCACGCCGGTCAGGTTGTCCATACTTCTCGCTGTAATCTCAATTTGACTTGCGTTGCCGGACACTGTGGCGCTCTCAACGACGGGCGCGTCCGCTGCGACGCCCACCTTCATGACCGGGCTAACGACCTGCAGTCTATGCTCCGGACCGATATCGACGAAACCCTTGTCAAGGCTGTCGGCATGCGTGAGCCGGTAGGTCACCGCCGGATCAAGCGGAACCGCCTCCAGAATTCGCGCGGTCAGTTTCTGGGCGCCGCCTTGGGCAAGGCAACCCTGCGCTTCCATCTCCGCGGTTACCCGGCTGAGCCATCCCGCCGGTTGCCGGCTCAGTTCGTCCCTCGCAACGGTGACGCGAGCTCTCCTCCCGCGCGCGCTGATTTCGACGCCGTTTCCGGCTGGAGAGCACTCCGGGCGCCAGGAGATCCCGTCCACGCGGAGCACGGCGCGGGAAGCCGCCGCGTTGGCCACGCCGGGCGGCGTCAGGATCCGGCTGCGGTCATCCGGGGTCCGGAGCGCAGCCAGCCTGTACGCCTGTGGCCCGCGGGCCAGGCAACCAACTCCCGGCAGCAGCATGGCGAAGAGCGGAAGCGCAGCAACGCGGCCGGCTGACATGCCAAAAATTAGCACATATCGCGGCGGATTTCAATGCCTACTGCTCTTCGAGCGGCGTTACCGGATCAAGCGCCAACCAGCAAAAGGTTCCGGCGAAGTAAACCCCGGCCGATACGTACAGCGCCACGTCCCAGTTGCGGTTGGTCCAGGTCAGAATGTAACCGATGAGGATCGGCGACACGACACCGCCCAGATTTCCCATCATGTTCATGGCCCCGGAAAGCGTTCCCGCGTACTTGCCTCCCACGTCCATGCATGCACCCCAACTGCCCGGCATCACCAGATCGTTGCAGAAACTGGCGAGTCCAACGACGACCACCGCCAGAACCGGGTCCGACATGCGGGTGGAAATAAGCAGCAGACTACACGCGCCCACGAAGCCGATGATAGCCATTAACCTGCGCGTTTTGGCAACGCTTCCCGTGATGGAACGGGTTACGCGTGCGGAAATCAAGCCGCAAAATAGCGATCCGACTCCACCCATGAACAACGGAAGCCCGGCCAGGACTGCCCCCTTGGCCAAGTCGAGACCACGCGCCTGCTTCAGGTATGTGGGCAGCCACGTAATATAGAAATACCAGCCGTAAGAGAGGCAGCAGTATTGGGCGCAAAGCAGCCACACTGCTTTCGATCTGAGAAACAGGCCCCACGGAATATTGCCGTGACTTTCGGCCAAATGCTCGGAGCTTTCGAGCAACTTCAGTTCAGCGTCATTCAGACTCTTGTTGTCGCGCGGCTTGTCCTTGTACCAGCTATAGAAGATCAACGCCCAGATGACGCCGATCGCGCCGAATATCATGAACGCCTGCCGCCAAGTGAAAAATTGCAGGACCTGATAGACCAGAAAAGGAGTGAATGCGCCGCCCCACCGCGCCGACATCCAGAGAATTCCTTGTGCCCTCACGCGCTCCTCGTGCGGCAACCACACCGTGAAGGCCTTGGTAAGATTCGGAAAGCAACCGGCCTCGCCTGCTCCGAACAGGAACCGAACCACGATCATCGAAAAATAATTCCAGGCAAAACCCGTCAGCGCCGTGAGTGCCGACCACCAAATGACGATCCGCATTAATACCTTGCGCGCGCCCATCCAGTCGCCGAGCACGCCTCCGGGAATTTCAAACAGGGCGTACCCTAACGTGAACGCACCGAACACATAGCCCATCTGAACTTCGCTGAACCCCATATCCGCGCGTATCGGCCCAGCGGCTTGGGAGATGCAAACGCGGTCGATATAGGTGACAATGGCGAGGGTAACGGCGAATACGATTACCCAGTAGCGGACGCGAGTCGGACGTTCGCCCGTGTGGCTGTGCATAGCGGTCTGAGAGGCCATAGGAATCCGTAATCAGAACACGTTTAGGCCGAGTTTGCAACTAGGGAAATGGAATCCGTCGAGCAGAACCTGCGGCAGACGTTCGAGTGGCTCGCTTCGCGGCGCGCGGAAGGAGAGGTGCGGGAGATCACGGGACTGCGTATTGCCTCGGCTGCCGCGAGCTTTCAGATGTTCAACTCGGTGTTCCTCGATCCGAACGCCGCTGTGAGCGCCACGGATTTGGAGCGCCGCATCGTCTCGGCCAAAGTCCATTTCGGTGCGCGCGGTCTGGGCTGGTCCTTCTGGGTTTGCGATCATCTCCTGGACCCGAAGGCCGGCCGCCGCGCAAGAAGCATCTTCGACGCCCACGGCATGCCCACGGCGTCGGATCTTCCCGCCATGATCGCCGACAGCATCGCGCCGCCGCGCCGCACGCTTCCCGCTCTTGAGGTGCGCCGGGTCGGCGACGAAGGCACGCGCCTGGCGTTTTGCGCAGTAGGCTGCGTGTGTTTTCACGTCCCTCCGGCGTGGTTCCGTGAAATTTTCCTTCCGGAGAACGTATGGGCAGGGCCGGCGGCGGGATATGTCGGGTATCTCGACGGAGAGCCGATCGCGACCGCGCTGACTTTCATCGCGGGCGGCGTGGCCGGCGCCTATAACGTTGCTACTCTCCCAGGGTACCGTCGACGGGGCTACGCGGAGTTCATGATCCGGACATCGCTCGAACGGGCGCGCGAAAGCCATGGCCTGTCGCGATCGATCTTGCAGTCCACCGAGCAGGGTGTGGCACTCTACACCCGCATGGGATACCGCAGGGTGGGCCGGGTGCAGGTCTTCGCCTCGGAGAACCGTTAGCCAATTAGTAGGAAGATGGCGTGGGGGCGCGGTGGCAGGATTCGCGGAACTGCATGGCCGGAACACGCATGGACTTCGCGGTCAAACCGGCGAGGCGGCCAGGCCGCCCCGCGTTTTCATGAAAATGCGCGCGACGCCGCGACCGTCCTCAACAGTCGACAAAAAAACGATCACATGCGCTACCGGCTGTCAATTGCACGAGTTGCTTCAATTGACGGGCCCTTAGGCTTAGGACTTAAGCCACGATGCCGGCGAGCGGGCGGGAAGCGGTGGGGAACCGGTCGAGTGGCGCGCCGATCGCTTTGTCCGCCAGCGTAAGGTACAGGTCGCCGATGGTGCCGGGCGGCTTCGTATGCCTGCCCGTAATCAGTCCGCCCGCGTGGCCGGCTACGATGGCAGCCAGGCCACTGTTCTTGTGGTCATTGGCCTCCGCGTGCTCGTGCAGGTAAAGGACGCAGCTGCGGTCGAGCAGAGTTTGCTCCCCTTCAGCCACGGACTTCATTTTTCCCAGCAGGTAGGCAAACTCCTCGACGTGCCAGCGGCAGATATCGCGCATGACTTCCTGCTGCACGGCCGAACCACCCTGCAGATGGCTGTAGTCGTGATGACGCTGGGAGCCGAGCCCGAGCCAGGGGAACCGGGCAAGACCCTGGCACTTCGTCAGCATGTAACTGGCGACCCTGGTTTGTCCTGAAGCGAGGGCGTGGACCAGCAGATCCGTCTGGAGCTTTGCGACCCGCGGCCAGTCCTTCGGGTCGGTGTCCTGGTCCGGCGGGACCACGTTCGCATACTCGGGAGGCAGTTGAACAATGGCTCTCTCGATGTCGCGAATCGACGAGAGGTATTCGTCGATTCGTTGCTTATCGTCGCCGGCGATGGAGGTCTCGAAACGCGCGGCGTCGGCATACACGGCGTCGAGCACGCTCTTCTTCCGGTTGACCCAGGTGTAGTCGCGCGTTCCGAACAGGCGGTCGAACAGCTTGTGCGGCGTCACTTCGGGCGGGAGCGGCCGGTCGCGGCCGGCCCAGCTCAAGTTCCGCTGGATGCTGTGTCCGAACGACTCCTGACAGACGCCGACTTCGAGAGAGCGAAAGCGGGTGCCAGCACCGATCCTCGCGGCGATAAGTTGGTCGATCGAAGCTCCACCCGCTCCGGCCCCCGTGAAGCGCTGGCCGGAGACCAGGGCACTCATCGAGCGCATATGCTCATTGCCCGGTCCTGGCACGCGCGCATTCGGGCTATCCAGGCCGGAGAGTACGTGAATGTCACGGCGAAACGGCGCCAGCGGCGTCAGGCAGGGGGTGAGGCCGTAGCCAGGCCCGGTCTCGATCGGAATCCAGAACTTCTCGGGAATGCCGTTGCCGTTAAACCAGAGCAGGAATCGAGTAGGAATCTGCGCTCCTGAGGCGTAGGCCGTGCCGTGAGAGTTGAACATCGCGGTCAGCGGCGGAAGTCCGATGCGGATCACCGAACCAGCCGCGCCCAAGCCTTGCAACAATGTTCTCCGCGAAAGGCGATTCTTCTTGAGGATCACTGCGTCCTCCGGAATGTGTCCGAGGTTACCAATGAAATCATCATATCCTGGAACCGGAATCCGGCGCGCCGGAAGTCTTCGAAAACGCGGTCCAGATCGGCGGCATCGCGGTCAGTCTCACGCCTTCCGAACACGAAGCGAAACCACTGGCGAACGACGCACTTCTGGCAAGTAGCGTCGCGCGCCAGCAGGTTGCCCAGTTCCTTCGCGGTTGAAAAGCCCGAGTCAGGAATGCCCAGGATGCTGGCGCTGGTGTCGAGTTCAAGCTCATGCTTCTGCGGCTTGACGCGGCCGCGCACGTCCTTTGTGGGGAAGATGGTGAGCTGCTGCTTCGCGTACCAGCGTCCGATGGTGTCGAACCGCTCCAGGCCGAACCCGATGGGGTCCACCAGACGATGGCATCCGCTGCACGTGGAACTCGTCAGATGCAGGGCGGTGAGACGCTCGCGATTGGTCATCGGCTTTGCCCCGATCAGGAACGGCGGCAGCGTCGCGTTCAGCCCGGGAGGTGGAGGCGGCACGGTCTGGCAAAGAAAGTGTTCCCGGATGAATATACCGCGCTCTGTCGGCGACGTCTCCTCGGGCTTGGCGGTCTGCGCCAGGAAGAGTCCGTGTCCCAGCACGCCGGCGCGCTCGGATGCCGCGGGATGCTTCAACATCGCAAAGGGCTCGGCGGGACCCGGCAGGTCATACAAGCGCGCAAGATCGGCGTTGACGAACGTGTAGTCCGCCGAGAAGAACTCCATGAAGTTACGATTCGTCCACACCAGATACTGGGCCAGCCGTCGCGTCTCTTCGGCCATGGACTCGACCATGGCGGGCAGGAATTCGGGGTAGAGGCGGCGGTCCTTCACTGACGACTGGAGGCGGTCGAAGCGCATCCACTGCGAGAGGAACTCCTGGAATGCTTCTCGCGCAAGAGGGCTCGACAGCATGCGGCGCGCCTGCTTCTCCACCCCGTCGCGCGTGTCCAACCCGCCCGCCGCCGCCGCACGGAGCAACTCCTCGTCGGGCATTGTGTCCCAGAGCGCGAACGAAAGCCGCGAGGCCGTTTCGAAGTGCCGCGATTCGCCGCCGCGCTCGATGCGAAACAGAAAGCTGGGAGATTGCAGCATCGCCTCCACGGCAAGCTGCGCGCCAGCATGGAAGTCGTTCAAGCGCCCGGCTTCCTTCCGCAGGAGCGCGACGAACTGGGTGTGCTCGGCTATGCTCAAGGGGCGGCGGAACGCGCGCAGTCCGAACTTCCCGATGAATGAAGACGCGCAATCGGCGTCGGAGGGAGAAGCCGGGCGGCAAGGGAGCAAGCCGCGCTGGCCGCCGAAGCGAAAGGCGTTGCGGGCCAGCTTCTCGGCAGCCGCGACGTAGGCGCCCGCGAGCAGCGGCGAGACCGATTGCACGACGGTCTGATTCTTGAAGCCATCGACATAATCCTCGCCCGGAAATTGCCTTGCTGGCTGGGTCTGATCGCCGAGCAGGTCGCGAACCGTGTTGTTGTACTGGCTGTGCGTCAGGCGCTGGAGCGGCGAGGCGGTCGAAGTCCGGTGTCCGGCAGCCGCTTTGTCCGGGGGCGGCAGCGTCGCGAGGCGCCGGATCCAGGACAGCACCGCGGCATCCTCGGGACTGTCGGAACGGACGCGGACGCCTCCGCCATGCGCGACTCGGCCCGTCGGTTTCTCCGCGAGCAGCGGGCCGATTGCGGCCAAGCTTCGCCCGAAGACCTCGATCTCGTCCGCCGTGGCCGTATCCTCCGGGAAGCGGAGTCGTGTTGCCGAAGCTACCCCTTCCATGCTGTGGCAGCCGCGACACCCGGCGGCCTGAAAGACGGGATAGACCTTGGCCGCGAAGTACCCAGGGTCAGTTGGCTCGGCTCCAAGCGCCGATACCCAGCAGAATGCCGCCAGTGCCAAGCGAAAGACCTTCATTCGCCGCTCCGGATCACATTGGCCTTCAATCCACCAGTGGCAAGTTTTACCTCGGATAAATCGATCGTTCGTAGCTGCTTCATCGACTGCAATAGTGGGAGCGCCGACTCATCGAGCCCTTTGGCGCAGGCGAGAATGAGACGCTCCAAATGGGGGAGACCGGCCAAAGTCCGAACGCCCTTGGCAGTAATCCGCGCTCGCGACAGGTCGAGCGACCGCAGATTCTTCATGCCATGCAGCTTCTCAATGCCCAGATCGGTAATGCGGATGCTCGCGAATTCACGAAGGCCGCCATCGGGAATGGACCTTGGCTGCGGCAGGTCGGAGCCGCCGATGTTGAGCGACTCCAAGTGCTCCAGTGCGGCGACGGCTTGTATGTTCAGATCCGTCAGCCCAACCGACCAGATGCCATCGTCAGTGTATTGAACTCCGCTCAGATCGAGGTGCTTCAGTTTCGGAAGCGCCTGCAGGTAGGTGAGCCCGAAGCCGGCGATACGGTTGCCGCCGATGGCCAGCTCCTCCAGCTCCACGAGCGGCTCGAGCTGCTCAAGCGCGCTATCGGTGATCTCGGTGGAGCGCAGGTTAAGCAGCCGCAGATGAATCAGGGCGGAGATTGAGTTCATGCCGGAATCGGTGATCCGCGCACCTTCGAGCGAAAGACGCTGGAGCGAACGCAAATCGCGCAGGCGAGCCAGGCCCGCATCGGTAATGTGTTCGGCGTATGTGAGATCGAGCTCGGTCAGCGAAGGGAGCTTCCGCAGAACGTCCAGAGCGTGGTCGCTGATGTGGGTGCGCGACAGGTCCAATCTCTGGAGCTTCGGGAATTCGGCAATCCGTGCCAGCTCGCCATCCGTCACCCACGAGGCGCGGAAGGACAACCCGGTGACTTCCCCGCCGGGGCCTGTGACGGCAACACCTCCAAGCGCGGTCACCCAGGATTCGGCGCCATGGGCCGTGGCGATTGCCAGCATCGTGAGGCACAGATTCAGCAACATGCATTCCCTCATCCGCGGCGCCGGTTCGGCAGGATCGCGTCCCTTTCCCAAATGATCTCGCAATCCGGCAGCGCGGCCCTCAGCCTCCGGTAGCCCGCTTCAGTGACCAGCGTATGATACAGGTTCAGCACTTTCAACTTCCGCAGTTGCAGAAAGATCTCGACGGAAGCGTCGGTCGTATCGGTGCTATCGAGACGAATCTCCTGAAGATTCGACAGAGTACGCAGGAAGGCGATGCCCTCGTCGCCGGTTTGCGTGTAGTCCAAGTTCAGATGCGTGAGTGTGCCGATGGAGGCAAGCGACCGCAGCGCCTTGTTAGTGACCCGCGTCTTCACCAGGTCGAGCCGCGCAAGCTTTGGCAGCTCGTTGAGGTGTTCGATGCCGGCGTCCGTCACGGGCAGATAACTCAACGAGAGCTCTTCGAGGTTCGCCAGGCCGCGCAGGTGCGCCACCCCATGGTCGCCGACCTGTGTACCGATCAGTTGCAGTTGGCGCAGCTCGCTGAGCGAAGCCACATGAGGCATGGCTGCGTCGGTGACGTTGGAGTATCCGAGCAAGAGCGACTCCAGCCCTGTCAGCAGGCGCAGTTGGCCGGCGCTGTCTCCCCTGAGAGCCAGTCCCTTCAGCTCGAGCCGCTTGAGGCGCGTCAGCGGGCGGAGCGCGGACAGGCCCGCACCCTCCACCAGGGAGTAGCTCAAGACCAGCCGGGTCAGTGACGCGAGTTTGGAGATGCCCTGCAGGGAGGCGTCGGAAACCAACGTGTTCGTCAAATTGAGATCTTCAAGAGAGGCGAGGCGCGCGAGGGTCTTCGCCCCCAGATCCCCCGTCTCGGTAGCGCTCAAATCGAGGCGCTTCAAATTTGTGAGAGGCGCCAGGTGAGCGAGGTCCTGCTCGGGGACCGCCGTGCCCGAGAGGTCGACCGCGTCGAGACGGGCGGACCCGCCGAGATCCCGCACCCACTTCACGATGGCTGCCGGGGATTCGCCGCCTGGCGCCTTCACGATCTTTCCCGCCACGCGCCCGCCGCTCTCCGCCGCGAGAATTCGGCACTTCGGCAAAGCCGTGCGGAGGAGTTTCGCCCCGGAGTCCGTGGTTCGGGTATACCGCAGATCGATCTCACGCAGCTTGGGCAGCTTCCCGATATGCTGCAGGCCCGCATTGGTGACACCGGTGCGATACAGGTTCAACTCTTCCAGGTTTTCGAGCGACGCCAGATGGACGAGCCCCGCGTCGTTGACGTTCGTACCTGACAGGCTCAGCCGGCGAAGGGAGCGAAGGCCGGCGAGTCGTTCGAGCCCGGCGTTGGTGATTGCCGCGGCGTCGAGCTCAAGCTCGGTGAGTCCCGAAAGCCCCTGTACGTGACGCAGGCCCTCATCGGTGATTGCAGTGTTTCCGAGATACAGTGAGGCGAGGTCTTTCAGGCCGGCGATACCGCGCATGCCGCTATCGGTAACATCGGACTCGGTGAGGTCGAGGCGGCGAAGTTCGTGGAAAGGCACCAGAGTGGCCCCGGTGACCATCGAGCGGGCCAGCCGCAGTTCGGTGAGGTTCGTGAGCGAGGCGATACGGTCCATGCCGGTATCGGAGATCTGAATCTCCTTATTAAAGGTGTGCCCGATGTGAAGGCGCGCGAGCGAGACGATGTCACGCAGGTGGCCGAGTTCGGCGCTTTGATTTTTTTTCTCACCCGCGGTCGGGTTCCACATTGGCCCAGGCAGGAACAGTGTTCGAAGGTGACGCAGTCCGGCCAGATTCACCAGATCCTTCGGCTCGATGATGGATCCGAGCAGGTCGATTGTGTCCAACCGGAAATCGCCCCCCGGCAGGTCTGTGGCGAAGCGAATCATGCGGAGGTCGCCCTCGACGACGACCTTCCCGCCGGCGCGGAGCACCCATCCCGCGGCAAGCCGGTCGGCTTGCCCGGCGTGCAGCATCGGGCAGGCCGCGAGCAGCGTGTATGCGAACCCGATGCGCTTGTCCTTGAATCTCAAATCAGAATTCCAGCTTCAATCCCAATTGGATGCGGCGGCTTGTTCCGATGATGGAACTGATGCGGCCGAAGTCGCCCGCGCCGCGCTGGAGCGCCGGAATGCCAAGATTGGTGCGGTTCGGCAGATTCTCGAAGTCGGCGCGGAACTGCAGCCGGAACCGCTCGGAGAGCGAGAACCACTTCTGCGCGGACAGGTCAATGCCGATGAACCTCGGAGCGCAACACAACGCGCGGGGAGCGTTCCCAAAGACGCCAACGGCCGGCTGCTCGAAGGCCGAGGTGTCGAACCACTGGGCCACTTGTTGCGCGCGCGGGCGGTCCCGACTTAGGGAGGGATCGCGTAGCAGGTTCGGCCGCTGGCTGACCGAGAACGCGTTCGAGCGGTTGGTGAGCTCGGTGACGCCGAACACAGCCCCGGTGCGAATCTCGCCGATGGTGGCGACGGACCAGCCGCCTGCAATCTGGTTCAGGACTCCATTCGGCAGCGGGCGGCGGCGTCCTTTCCCCCACGGCAGTTCGTACACCGCGCTACCGATGAACCGGTGCCGCATGTCGCTGCCCGCCAGCGAGCGGTCGAGGCGGCGCAGTTCGACATGCGTGTAGGGAGCTTCGCGACCGAGTTCGCTCGTGGCGTCGATATTGTCGATAAATTTCGCCCAAGTGTAATTGGCAAGAAAATTCAGCCCGCCGGAATACCGCTTCTCGGCGCGAAGATTCATGGAGTGGTAGATTGAGTTCCCCCACGGCAGTCCGACCTGGGTGACGTTGCCGTACTGGGGGAAGGGACGCAGCCGCTGATCCTGTGCCGCGGGTCCGCGCCCGTTGACGAGCGGAATCATATTGATGTTGACGCTGCTGCCGGCAAGCTTGTGGCCGGCGTTCCCCATGTAGCCCGCCTCCACCAGCAGGTTCCGCATCAACTGTTTCTGAATGGAAAGGTTCCACTGGTGGTGGTAGCCGTTCACGTGGTTCCGCTGCATGAAATCAGGATTCAACCGGGGCGCTGTTCCCACGGGGACCGCGCCAAAGCCGGGGCCAAGCTGCTGCGCCGCGGGCAAGGCCGGGATTCCACCGCGCAGCGGAAATGCCGGCGTAAAGCCGCCGTCGGACGAGGTGAAATCCGACTGCTGGTTGAAGGCGAAAGTCATCACGTTGGCGACGTTGAGGTACGGTCCGTTGTAGAAAACACCATAACCGCCCCGCACCACCATGTCGTTCACCGGTCTCCACGCAAAGCCGAACCGGGGCCCGAAGTTGTTCTTGTCAAACTGATGCCCGTACTTCCCGGTGTCCTGGAAAGGCGAGAACACGGTGGCGCCTCGCGTCCCGGATACCGGGTTCACCGCGGTCAGGTCGACGCTCCCGAGCAGGTTGTCCTTCCGCCACAGCGGGGAGTCCATGTCCCAGCGCAGGCCGAGGTTCAGTGTCAGCCGGGGCGTGACTTTCCAGTCGTCAGATAGGAAGCCGGCCCAATAGTCGGTGCGTCCGATAACGGGAACACCATCCAGGAATTGTGCGTTCGTGACGCTGCCCAGCAGGAAGGTGGCAAATCCCTCATTGGTCGCGCGTGCGGTGAAGTTGAAGAAGCCCCCCGAGGACGTGTCGGACTCGTTCAGGAAGCGCGAATAGCGCAGGTTGAAGCCAGCCTTGACATGGTGCGAGCCGCGGATCCAGGTGAGGTGGTCGGAAACTTCCGCCGTGTCGCGTTGGACGCTGCGATAGTGCTGGCCGCTTCCGCCCAAGCCGGAAAGCCCTTCAATGCGCACGCGCGGAAACTGGTCCGGATTCACTCCTCGAAGATTCAGTCTGCCATTCACCCCGGAGCCGTTGCCAAGCGAGGTCTGGGTCTGCGGCGCGCGTACCACACTGAAGCGCGCTTCGTTGAACAGGTTCGGCTTGATGGTGCGATGCCAGCTCACGGCCACGCTCAAGGTGCGTGGGTCCTGGAATTCGCCTCGCGGGTCGGCGATGGTTTCGGGGTAGACGGTGACGTTGGTGTGAATGCTGCGGCCGATGATGAGGCGGCCGAAGAGCCGGTTTTTCTCGCTAAGGTTGTGATCGATGCGCGTCGTGTACCAGTCGATATTGGTGGGATCGATGCCGTTGAGCGCGAAGTTGTCGCGCGGGGCGCGGCGGATGTCGTTCGACGCCACGTTGGGCAGCGGATAGTACTTCACCAGCTCGCGCGACACCGGATCGATGCGCGCCGTGGGGATGATGTTGCCCGCGAAGGGCTGCCGCGTGGTGGGATCGAGCACGGTCAGATCGGTGCGCGCGGAGAAGTTGCCCTCCCGTTCGGCCGGGTGCGGCACTTCGTCGCTCGAAAGCGTCTGGCCGATCCGATAACGCGCGCCCTCGTAGTTGAAGAAGAAAAACGTCTTATTGCGAATCACCGGACCGCCCAGAGTCGCCCCGAAAATGTTGTAGCGCAGAGGGGCTTTTCGGGGCGCGAAGAAAGTACGCGCGTCGAACTTGTCGTTCCGTAGGAATTCGTAGGCCGCACCATGGAACTGATTGGTGCCGGCCCGCGTAGTGAGCTGGATGAAGCCGCCGCCGCTGCGTCCGAGCTCCGCCGCGTAGTTGCTGAGTTCCACCTTGAACTCCTCGATGGTTTCCGATGGAGGGTTGAACATCACCTGCGCGTTGCCGATCGCGTTGTTCTGGATGTTGGCGCCGTCGAGCTGCCAGTTCTGATTCCGCGCGCGGCCGCCGCCCATCGTAAAGAACGGAAGCTGTTCGGCGCCGCCGCCCTCATCCACGAATGCGACACCACCCACCAATCTCACGAGCGATGCCGTGCGCCGGCTGGCGAGCGGCATATTCAACACCGTGTTGCGCTCGACAAGTTGGCCCACCGTGGCGCTCTCCGCCTCCAGCAGCGGCGCGGTCGCCGCTACCTGCACGGTTTCGGTGACGTCGCCCAGATCCAGCCTGAAATCGACCGTCCGCACGAAACCGGTGTCCAGGACGATACCTTCCTGCTCCGCCCGCTTGAACCCCGCGAGTTGGCAGGCGACCTTGTACGGCCCGGGTGGCAGGGATGGCAGCACATAGGTACCGGTGTCATTTGAAAGCGCCCGCGTGACAACGCCAGTCGCTGTGTTCAAAGCCGTAACTTCGGCCCCTACGACAACGGAGCCGCTGGTGTCCGAGATCGTTCCTGTCAGCCGGGACTCTGTTTGTGCGAATGTGGCTCCTCCGGTAACAACCAGGAGTGCCGCGCATAGCCTTAGAGGACTCGAAGCGTTCATGGTTCTCTCCGCTGCACCTGACGCGAATGCTGTGAGGATGCTAGCAAGAACCCGCCAACGTGTCAATCAGGAACGTCGCACATTTTCGCACATCAGCCGGGGAAGCGATACCAGCGGCCGGAAATCGTGGGAGGCTTGAGAGGAATGATGGTGCTGGAGATTCGCAGAGCAGATTTTGCGCCAACAGCAGCGGTCTGAAGGTGCCATTGTAGGGGGGAAGTTTCGTGGATCTTTTGTGAGGAAGTGTTTGCCAGGGGAAATAAGGCAAGTGCGTGCCGTCCGCTGGCGTGTGCGCAAGCGGAGGGGCGCGTTCAAGGGGCTGGCTAGGGCCGCGCCACGCAGTCCGGTGCTCGAATCGAGGGCAGAGTCTGGACGCCCGGCGCGCAACTGAGCAGCGACGGCAATGGCAGTGAGGTGGTCCCGGCGAGCGAGTTTGGAGTGTCTGAGGACGAGGCCGAAATCAAGGGGAACGCGATCAGAGGAATAAGCGTGACGGCTTTGAGGCCATGGTCGGAGACCGGCTCTATCTACAGGTTGTGGCCGACTGAGTCAAAGTGATACCCAGCGGGGCGTATTCGGATGCGGATGATTGCGGACGCCTTAGCGGCGAGTTTGCATGCCTTTGTGAAGGACTGCATTCACGCAGGCAGCGCGGTTCACACCGACGGTTGGCAGGGCTACGCTGGTCTCGACAGTACGGCCTACCCGCGCGAGATCCACGAAACTGAGGGGACGCGAGAAGGAGGCTTCTCAGTTGACGCCGCGCGTTCCACCAGGTTGCTTCGCTGCTGAAGCGCCGGTTGCCCGGCACCCACCAGGGCGCAGTGGCTCTCCAGAACCTTCACTTGCCGGAGATCCAAGAGCCGCGGCAAGCTCTACCTTCGCCTGTTGCAACAGGCGGTCACTACACCTCCTGCCAGCTACGACGCCACGATCAAGCGGACAAACCCTGTTGCACAGCCTGTTGCGTTAACTGAGTGAAAGGGACACCCGGTTCTCTGTCAGATAGAGATGTCCTCTTTTAGACGAGACGGAACAGGGGTGGGATCAGACCAATGTCTAACGACGGCTCGCGCGCGCGCGAACGCCAACTCAGCGAAAACCCGGCGTCGACACTTTCGCTTTGTAGACATATCCCGTGACCCGCTCCATATCGGAACTGGTGAGGTAAAGGTTCATCTGGTCCGCGCCTCGGCCAAAGAAGCAGTTCGTCAGCGCCTTCTGGGCGGTCGTGAGTATCTCTTCGATTCGCCCTTCCGGACCGATCCGGTACGCAGTACCGAACGAGTAACATGCCAGCCAGACTCTTCCCGCACTGTCGACATCCATGCCATCGGCCACGCAGTTTTCGATCGTCGCAAGCTCGGATCTGGCTCCCGCGGAACCATCCTCCTGGAGCAGGATCTTCGTGATTTTTGATGTTGATTTCGCGACATTTCCGGCGATGATCAGCGTCTTGCCGTCCTGGCTGATCGTGATGCCGTTTGGCCCGACGATGGTGTTGTCGAAGACGCTGACTTTCCCTTCCGGAGTGAGGCGATATACGGTGCCCGCGGGCGCGTCGCCGTAAAATCCATTCGGGTCTGTAAAGTAAACGCTCTTGTTCGGCGCAACCACCAAGTCGTTCGGACCCCTAGCTTGCTTGGGATCGGCCTCGAAGCCACTGGCAAGCACCGAGATCTTCCTCGCGGGCGTCACCTTCCAGACTTTTCGCTCGCCTGGGCCTGTGACAAAAATCTGGTCCTGATCGTCGATCCAGAGGCCGCCCGGGCCGTTGATCGCATCGATCGCTACGTGCCTTCGCGCACCTTCCTTTTCCGTCCAGGCCACGATGCCTTTGAATGTCCCGCGGGCGCAAAAGAACAGTGTGCCCTTGGAATCGAAAGCCGGGCCTTCGGTGTTACCCCATGTGGGATCGGATGCAATCATGACAGCGGACTGCGCCGGAAGCGCCGGGGCAGGCAGGGCTGCCTCCCGGGGTCTTTCGGAGGGCGCGCAGGCGCCGAGAGTAAGTGCCGTTACAAGCAGCGCGGCTCGAAGTAGCATGTTTTGACCTCGCAGAAAACTTTGCAGGGAGATGATATCAGGTAGCGGCTCAATAAATCTCAACACCGGGCACGTCGCGCACTTTCGCCGGAACTCCGTGGCCCAGTGCATCGGCGTGCCAAACCTGAACCGGCTTCTGCGTGGGCACGGGTATTTTGTCGAGTACGGCGTGAACCGTGGCGATGCCGTATCGATCTCACGCTCCACCCGGTGGGGTCCTGGCTGGCGCGTGCAACCTCTGTAGGTTCGACCTGCTGGTCTCGTGCCTGGATCTCCAGGGTAACGCGCAAGACTGAGGCATGGCGCGACCGGGACGATTTCCCGGGTCCGGGCCTGCGCCTCGGCTCGGACTGGATTCCTCTGAGGCCGGAAGTTGGCGTGCGAATTCAGTGCAGGGAGCAAGATGGGGCATTTCCGTAAGCCGGGTTGTGATTCCGGACCGCGATCATAGTATCATCTGGGCGAGGTGAACTCGTGCCGTCCTTGCCCCAGTTCCGCCGCGCGGCGGCTCCCGTGCTGTTGTGCTTTTCAGCATCTCTCTCGCCGCTACACGGCCAGACCCAGTTCGCATCCGTCCGGGGCGTCGTCGAAGACTCTTCAGGCGCAAGGGTCCCAAACGCGGCGCTGACGCTCACCAACGTCGATCAGAACCGTCCCTGGGTCACGCGAACCAACGAATCCGGCGCATACAACTTGCCGCAGATTCCGCCCGGGAACTACCGGCTGCGCGCCGAAGCGCAAGGCTTCAAGCAATTCGCCCGCGAGGGTCTGATCCTTCAAGTGGCGCAGATCGCCGAATTGAACGTC
This sequence comes from Acidobacteriota bacterium, assembly GCA_005808865.1. Taxonomy (GTDB): domain Bacteria; phylum Acidobacteriota; class Terriglobia; order Bryobacterales; family Bryobacteraceae; genus SYKU01. The sequence continues at coordinate 12,899 of SYKU01000173.1, read as the reverse complement.
GTCATGGAAGTGGGTGCGGTGACAGAGACCGTGCAGGTGTCCTCCGAGTCTCCCCTGCTCGAAACGGCCAGCTCGACCCTCGGTGAAGTGGTGAACTCGCTAACGAGCGAAAACCTGCCGCTGAACGGCCGCAACGTTCTTCAGTTGGTCGCGCTGACGCCCGGCATCAACGCCAATACGAGTTTCTATAACAGCGGCCAGGGGGGCGGCAGTATCGCCGCTGTCGGCTTCTCCGCGAACGGCGGGCGAAACGTATCGACCGCGGTAATGCTCGACGGTTCGCCGCAGGAAGTAATGGGCTACAACCAGCCAGCCTACGTGCCGTCGCCGGACGCGCTACAGGAATTCAAGGTCCAGACCAACTCGATGTCGGCGGAATACGGGCGCACGGGTGGCGCCGTGATCAACATGGTGCACCGGTCCGGCACAAGTAAGTTTCATGGCGTGCTATACGAGTTCCTACGCAACAACGCCCTCGATGCTAACAATTTCTTCAATAACCTCAACGGCCGCCCAAAAGCGGCGTTTCGCTACAACCAGTTCGGATTCACGGCCGGGGGGCCGCTGACGCCCTCGCGCCAGACTACTTTCTTCTTCGTGAACTACGAGGGCATCCGGCAGGTGAACCCCGGCTCGTCTACTTTCACCGTGCCCACGACGCTGATGCGGCAGGGCGATTTCTCCCAGATCTCCGGTTCCGTTTTCGACCCCAACACGGTGGATGCCGCCGGGGTACGTCAGCCCTTTCCCGGTAACCGCATTCCACCGGCGCGATTCAATTCCGTGGGCGCGAAGATGATGTCGTTCTATCCGGCGGCCAACAGGAGCGGCGTGGTCAACAACTTCTTCTCACAGGCCGGATCGAGCACGAACCGGAGCAACGTTTCATTCAAGATCGACCGCAGGATTTCGCAAAGCCAGAACCTGTTTGGACGCTTCTCCTGGGAGAACGGCACCACCAATTCCGCCAATCACTATGGGAACGCCGCTACGGCAACGCCGGGTTTCACCGGCGCGCGCAATCGCAGCGGCACGATCGACGACTCCTACACCTGGCGTTCCTGGATCCTTCACGGGAACTATGGCTACTCGTACCATGCCAACCCGCGCGGCCCCCTTGAAAACACAATTCGGCCTTCCGAGATTGGCTTCCCGGCGAGTGTCGACGGGGTGGCGCAGTTTCCGATCTTTCCATCCATCACGGTGGCGGGGTACAGTCAACTCGGACCTGAATCGAGCTACATCGTCGGCAACAAGTTTGAGACGCATACCTGGAGCGGCGATGCATCACGGCTCGTCGGAACCCACACCTTCAAGTTCGGCGGGACCTACCGGCTGAATCGCGCTTCGAATTTCCGGCCCAACAATCCGGCAGGCCAGTACACCTTCAACGACGGCTTCACCCGACGCGTCTTTAACCTGACCGGCGGTGGTGACGCGATCGCGTCGATGCTGCTGGGGCTCGCGAGCAGCGGGCAGATTCGCTCCGAGCCCGTGCTGGCTATCCAGGTTAAGTACGCGGGCATTTACTTTCAAGATGACTGGCGGATCAACAACCGGCTTACTTTCAATCTCGGCCTGCGGTGGGATTCCGATTTTCCTCAGACCGAGCGTTTCGACCGCGCTTCCTGGTTTGACCTCGACGCGCCGATTCCACTTCGGGTTCCCGGCTACAATCCGTTTCGTGGAGGGCTTGTCTTCGCGGGCGCGCGTACCCCAGGCGCGTCACGCGGCGTCAAGGATCTGGACAAGAACAACTTCGCCCCTCGAGTGGGACTCGCTTACAAAGTGAATCGCCGTCTGGTGCTGCGCTCCGGCCTGGGCTTCTTCTACGCGCCGACAACCGGGATCGGCCCCAGCGCGACCACGGCCGGCGCGCTCGGCTTTAATGCCATCACGCCATTCACGTCGTCTATCGATGGCGGGCGCACACCCTACGCCACGCTTAGCAACCCGTATCCCGACGGCTACATCGTTCCGGAGAACGGCCAGTTCGGATTGCTCAGCCTGATCGGACAGGGCATAAACGGGAATTTTCGATATGACCGTGTCCCTTACGCGGCGCAGTGGAACTTCAACCTGCAATACGAACTGCCGGACAACATGCTGCTCGACGTTGCCTACGCGGGCAACGCGGGTGTAAAGCTTCAGGCCAACACGCAACTGAACCAGATTCCAGACACCAGCCTCGCGCTAGGCAACGCACTGAACAACGTCGTGGCGAATCCTTTCTTCGGCATTCTGCCCACCGCCTCGACCATCGGCCGCAACACGACGACCGCGAGCCAACTCCTGCGTCCTTACCCTTGGCTCACCGGACTCACGCAGCAGTGGGGCACATTGGCGCATTCCAGTTACAACGCCTTGCAGGCCAAATTCAGGAAGCGGTACTCGAACGGCCTTCAATTTCTAACCGCCTACACGTGGTCGAAGACAATTGACGACGTTTCTTCCGTTGCGGGCTTCCTTGGCGATCAGAACCCCGGCTATACGAATAACAACCGGCGCGATCTGGACCGGTCCATCTCGGGTTCCCACATTCCGCACAACCTAGTCTTCAACTATCAGTGGGAACTGCCGTTCGGGAAGGGAAAATACTTTCTGAATCGCGGCGGGGTGCTGAATCAAATCGCGGGCGGCTGGACCGTGAACGGAATCACATCGCTTCAATCCGGGTCTCCCATTTCGATCGACTCGCGCAACAATACTACGGCTTCTCAGGGCGGCGGACAACGGCCAAATTCAGCGGGCATTTCCAGCGTAACGGCGGGCCCGGCAAAGGGTCGAATCAGGAATTGGTTCAACAAGGCGGCCTTTATTGACGCTCCGCCGTTCACTTTTGGAAACGTGGGACGCTTCCTGCCGGACAACCCCGGTCCCCCGCAGCGGAATTGGGACGTGTCCATTCTCAAAAATTTCACGGTTACCGAACGGTTTCATTTACAGTTCCGCGCGGAACTGTTCAACGCGTTCAATATGGTGAACTTCCGCAACCCGGCGATCACGTTCGGCCAGCCCGATTTCGGGATCGTCACGGGTGCGGACCCCGCCCGAATTATGCAATTCGGGTTGAAACTGTACTACTGAATTCGCCGGCAGACCACCGGCTTATCGCCGGCAGATTGCTGATGATGGAGAACCTGGATGATGGATGCGTGTTTCCGTCTGCCGTGAGCGCGCCGGCGCAAGGGCGATCGAGGGTCCGGGGGCGAGCTCAGGGGCTCCCGCGGGTAACCGGTGCTATTTTGGTCTAGTGGCATCGCGGAAAGAACTCTGTTTTTCGACCGGTGACGATCTCAACTCGATTGACCAGGTCTGTTCCAGGCCCGCCGTTCGAATTTCTACGCGTAGCATTTCAGAAGGGAATAGATCACTTTCCTCACTCCAGGCTTCTTCGCGATCCTTCCCTCCAAGGCCAGGATTGTAGTGTCCGATTCGGTGACCGAATTCCGCAGCGAAAAGGAGGGACAACCGCCCGTCGAGGGATACCTGCACCGGCCCGGCGGCGCCGGGAGGTGTGCTCTCGTACTAGCGCACGGAGCCGGGTCGGACTGCAACGCACCACTGCTGCGATCCCTGGCGGAGGTCTTCGCCGCCGAGGGATTCCACGTCCTGCGGTGCAACCTCCCCTTCCGCCAGATTCGCCCGAAAGGTCCGCCCTCACCCGCAACCGGCACCGCGGACAGGCTGGGTCTCAAGCATGCAGTGGAGGCGCTTCGAGGGCTTAAGGTGGGTCCGGTTTTTCTTGGCGGACATTCCTATGGAGGACGTCAGGCCACAATGCTGGCATCGGACGAGCCGGATCTCATCGACGGCCTGTTCCTGCTTTCCTATCCGCTGCACCCGCCGGGGCGTCCGGCGCAGCTTCGGACGCAACACTTCCCAAGGCTCGCAACGCCGGCGCTTTTCGTGCACGGGACGAAAGACCCGTTCGGAACGATAGAAGAAATGCGGGCGGCCCTGGCGCTGATACCCGGCAGGAGCGCGTTAGTTCCAGCCGGAAACCTGGGGCACAGCCTCGGAGGCAAAAACGTCGCACTTGTGGCCGTAGCTGCCTTCCACGAGTTCTTCCGCTGAGCCCAGTTCCGTCTGTTACAATTAGACGCGGAGTACCTCCTGGAAAGGAAATCGATTTTTTCTATCCTCCCGATACACAAGTTTGTTCGAACGCCGTTCGCACTATGGACTTCGATCAGTTGCGCACCTTCCTCGAGATCGTGAGGCTGAAGAGCTTCTCGAAGGCCGCCCAGACATGCTACCGCACTCAACCGGCGATCAGCGCGCAAGTGCGCCAGCTTGAACAGGAGCTGCAATCGGCGCTTTTTGAAAGGTTTGGCAGCCGGATCTCGCTTACGGTGGCGGGACGCATTTTCGCCGAGTATTCCGAGCAGATGCTCGACCTGAGACGGCGGGCCCAGGACGCTATCAGTGAGCTCGAAAAGGTGCCCAAGGGCGAACTGGTGATCGCTGCGAACGAAGCCACCTGCATCTATGTTCTGCCTGGGGTATTTTCCGATTTCAAGGATCAGTTTCCAGGCGTGCAACTACAGGTGGACCGGTCGTATGGAGCACGCGTCGTCGAAGCCGTGACGGAAAACGTCGCCGATTTCGGTTTCGCCCAGTTGCCGGTGGAAGAGAAGCGGCTGCAAGTGGTGCGGGTCCACAAGGACGAGATCAAGCTGATTGTCCCGGCGGGGCACGCGCTTTGCGGACGAGAATGGGTGTGCTGTGAGGATTTGACGAAGCATCTGCTGCTTCTTCCCAAATCGGGGACAACCCGGACACGCCTGAATGCCTGGTTGGAACCGGTGGAGGAGGCGATCACAGTTTCGATGGAACTGGATTCGACCGAAATGATGAAACGTTTCGTCATGGCCGGCCTGGGCGTTTCGTTTCTCGCGGGTTCGAACTGCCGCGAGGAGATGGCGGCCGGGAGGATTAACGCAATTTCGCTCGGTCCGGAGCCGATGATCAGGCGGCTGGGTCTGATCTACCGGAAGGACAAGGCTTTGTCAAAGGCGGCGCTCGGGTTCATTCAGGTGGTTCTCGACCACACCGGAGAAAGCGCCCAGTAAGCCGGGGAAAACGCGATAGAGCGCCGGGCTCCCGTCCATGTCGGCAGACGATTGCATCGAGACCGGGCTCCCTATGGTTGTAGGCGGGATATGGAGTCTACAAATTTCGTACGCATCAACGTGAATCCGAACCGGATGAAGGCGTCCCTCGCATCCGGCGACTGCGTGTCCCGGTTGCGACCATGCTTCGAAGGCTAGCTCGATGAGCGAGCAAAAGCTTCTGGCTGACTTACCCAGACCTCCGGGCGGAGGACATCCGCGAATGTTCCGATTCGCGGCGCCCCGTGATGGAGCGTGAACTCCCGCTTCCTACGGTGCTCGTGAGATTTCTGGTTGACAACCCACTCTCGCCGGAAGCCGCGCGTCTGGCCGGAGACGCGGCCACGATGCTGTTCCTGTTCGCGATCACGTCGCTCACGCCCGGAGGACTCTGTGATTCCGGAGCGCGCAGGGTCGAAGGGCGAGCAGGCGTTTCCGCCGGCTGGGACTTTTCGATGCTCCTGGTCCTCTGGCTGTGCCTCAAGCCATCGTTCACTCTCCCGCTGGAAGCCGGCATCATCCACGCGCGGAACAATGCCGGCCTCATTCTTGAAAACCTACGCTTCCTTGAAAGCGAGCTTGTGCCGGCCGTAATAATTTAAGTGATTCCCGATCGCTACTCAAAAAAGAAGGGGAACCCCGGCTATCCCGGAGTTCCCCTTTTGCCGCTTAACCGTTTACGCGCTCAGAACAGCAGCTTCAGACCGAACTGCATGCGCCGCATCGGATTGCGAATGCTGCGGATTTCTCCGTCTCGCGTACCGTTTGGCGTGATCTGGTTCGCGTTTGAAAAGCTGATGCCGGCCGGATCGCCAAACCAGGGAGTATTCGTTGCGTTAAAAGCCTCCCAACGGAACTGAAGCCTCGCCTTTTCCATGATGTTGAAATTCTTGAACATGGAGAAGTCGATGCGGCGTTCGCCGGGACCGCGCAGGCTGTTGTAGGCGGTGCTTCCCAGGCGGCAAAGGTCCTGGCGACTGGCGATCTGGCAAGTGACGCGCTGAAAAGCAGCGGTGTTAAACCAGAGCTTCCGCGTCGGACTGGACAACTCAGGATTGCCGACTGTGTCGGGACGGACTGAGCCATTCGGCAGAGCGAGATCCCCGGCACCCTGACCAACAGTGAAGGGGAAACCTGAGGCGATGCTCAGGATTCCGTTCACCTGCCAGCCACCCACTATGTGCTTCGCGGGCCCGCTCAAATGCTGGCCCGGAAGTTCGTATACCCAGTTCGCGACCGTGCGATGCGTCTGGTCGAAGCGGAATAGGCCGCGGGAGCCTCGACGGTCGCGCGGATTTTGCAGCGATGCGCCTTCCTGGCCGCCATTCTCACCGTCACCGTGGGCCTTACTGTATGTGTATGCGAGACCGAACGTCAGACCCCTCGCCATACGCTTATCGACCTTGATTTGAAGGCCGTGGTAGAACGACTCACCGAACGAGTCGATGTAGCGGATGCGTCCCAAGCCCTGCACGCCGAGTTGCGCCGTCGCGGGATCGTAGAATTCCGGGTACGGGCGGTCCGCCTGACGGAATGTCGTACCCGGCCTGAGGGGGTCGTTCCAGTTGATCACGCTGTTGCCTACGTTGTACCCTTTGCTCCCGGCGTACCCGACGGTTAACGCGATGTTCCAGGGCAACTCACGCTGGATGTCAAAGCTCCACTTCCACACGGATCCGTCCTTGTAGTCTGGCGGAAGATAGACCACGTCGATCGGCCGAACCTGTGAAACGCCGCCTCGCGTCAGGAATGGATCGTCCAGAGTCAGGACGTTCGATCCGGGCGCATACCTCTGAGTGGTGATCGGGAACACCTGGCCGTTCGCTCCCGTGATGTTCGTCGTGCCGGCGGGCTGCATCGAGGTGAGATAGGCTTGGCTGCCGGCCTTAGGGGGCATCAGGTTGAAAATGGTGAAAGTGTTCTGATGCTGAATGTTGTCGAACCAGCCCGCGCCTGTCCGGATGACCCACTTCTCTGCCGGGCGGAACGCGATACCCACGCGAGGCATAAAAAACCGGACCTGCTGATTGGCAAGCTTCTTGGCGCCGGCTTCGCCTAATGCGCCCGGGAAGACTACCGGAATGATGGTGCCGTCGGGTTTCCTGAAGCTGTTTCCCCTGCCCATATCCGTGCCTAGACCGGGGATATCAAGCGTGCGCTGCAATCCTTTCTGATCAACCGGCCAGCCATTGTAATCGAAACGCAAGCCGAGATTTACCGTCAGTTTCGGCGTGACCTTCCAGTCGTCGTTGAAGTAAGCGCCGCCGCGGTTCGCCTTCGGAAACGTCAATGGAATTCCTTCCGGGGTTTGAGTTGTGTTGGGGCGGCCCAGGAGGAAAGAGGCGAGCGAGTAGCCGGCTTGAGCGCCGCTAAATCCGAGCAGGCCCTCTTCAAGGTTAGCCGCTCCGCGCTCGATGTCGATCCCATAATATTCCGCGCCAATTTTAATGTTGTGCTTCCCGCGGAAGAACGAAAGGTGGTCGCTGAGCTGGTAGGTCCGCAGACGATCGTACCCGTTACCGTTCGTGAGCTCCTGAAGGGTAAACGGCAGCCCGGTAAACTGCGGAATGCCGTGCTCGCGGGGCGTCAATGCCCGGTTCCCGTCGGAGGGAACGCGGAATAATCCGACTCCCAGCGCATCCATGCTAAAGCTGGTGTTGTCCGTGCGCGGATTCGAAGTGAGGTCGTTCGAGATGTTGAATCCGAAGCGGAGTTCGTTGATCATGCTCGAGTTGAACGTGTGAATCCACTGCGTCGCGAGGTTGGTCACGTCGGAGTCGACGAAGACGGGCAGGTTGGGATTGATGTTGGTTCGGGTGAGTCCGGAACGGTCCCATGCCAATCGGCCGAAGACGCGGTCCTTGTCCGAAAAATGGTGATCGACGCGGGCAAAATAGGTGTTGACGTCGATGGGCGTTGCAACGGCCGCGCGCGCGGTAAAGTCGAGCGGATCCTCCTGGACGAATTGCGCCCTGGGGATGAATGTGTCGAGCATCCTCTTCGCGCCTGGATGGATGCGGGACGCCGGCAGAACATTGTTCGGGAACAGGTTTCCGGTGTCCGGATCCCAGATCAGCGTCGGAGCCACGAACCGGCCGTTAGCCGTATAGCCGCGCTGCAAACGGCTGAAGTCGCCGTTGCGGAACTCGTCGATGGGGAAGTTCGCGGTCTGCACCACGCCTTCGCGCGAGAGGCGGGATTCCCAGTTGAACGCCCAGAACGTCTTGTTTTTCCCGTTGTAGATTTTTGGAATCAGCACGGGCCCGCTCAGCACGAAGCCGAATTGATTCTGGCGGAGCGTATTCTTCTTAAGGCGCTCGAGACTGGGTGAGCGTTCGAAATTGAGGAAATAGTTTTCGGCATCGAACTTGTCGTTTCGCAGGAAATCGAAGAAGGCGCCGTGGAGCGAGTTGGTGCCGCTCTTCATGGTGATGTTAACTACAGCGCCGCCACCGAATCCATACTCGGCCGTGTAGGCGTTGGTCTGGATCTTAAACTCTTCGATCGCCTCGATAGAGGGAACGAAGTTCATAATGTGGATACGGGGATCCTTTGCGTCCACGCCGTCGAGTGAAGCCACCTGGTTGGTCTCGCGCTGACCGTTCGCGCTGACCGAAAAGCCTTGGCCTGGAATCGGGAAACCTCCCGAACCGTCCCCTCGGCCCGTACGCTCGCCAAACTGGACGCCCGGCACGAGCACGGCAAGGCTCTGCATGTTGCGACCGTTCAAGGGCAATTCGATAATGCGGCGATTTTCGATCACCGCGCCCACGGTTGCGTTCTCGGTTTGCAGCGTCACGGCGCTCGCGGCGACTTCAATCGACTCGGCGACGCTGCCCACGTCAAGCTTGAAGTCCTGGCGAACCTGGGCGGCGGTTTCAAGCCGTAGGTTTCTGACCACTTCCGCCTTGAAGCCCTGAACCTCGCACCGGATCGTGTAATCGCCCACCTGAACAAGCGGGAACGTGTAGTTGCCCGTGTCGTTCGCCGTCGCTGTCAATGCGATATTCGTGCCCTGATTGGTCAGGATCACTTTGGCGCCGGCGATCGCCGCACCTGAAGAATCAGTGACAAGACCTTGTATCGACTGGGTTGTGGATTGAGCGAACAGCATCGCGCCGAACGCGCAGAGAAGGAACGGAACTGAAGTCCGTACCGGAAAACGCATCATGTGAACCTCCCGAAGAATTAGCCGGCTAACCTATCACCGACGTTAGCTACCATTCTACAGGCGGAGCGGCAATCGGTCAAACTGCCAGTCTTGTCTTCTTGTCTCGATCAGGATGAGGCGGACGGGAGAGCCGGAAGCCGTATGATGCGGAGGTACAAGCCTAGGGGATAAGATCTCGAATTGCCAGCGGCAGACGAACGACGCCAGAGTGGGCCGGTAGTAGAGGATCGCGCCTTTCGCCGGCCGGCTGCGGGAGTTGCCCGACCGGGGGGGGGGTATCCGAGAAAAGGTAAACCGGAAGAAAGGAGGCTTGGCCGGCCGGATCGCTTCCTTGTCCTTCTCCCAGCTGGTGGCGGTCTGAGATCGCCAGCCTTGAGCGTGGTTGACAAGGCCGCACGTCTTGGCTATTGTTTGAGTCATACTGATTTGTCAACAGTTTGTTGGTGGCGAGAGGCGAATTTCCTTTGACGTTGCTTCGGGCTCGGCTTCTCGATGGCACGGACCGTCACCGCAGGTAGGGGCTCGCCTCGGAGGCTTTGGGAATGGCTAGCGGCAACGCTGAGCGCAAGCAGGGCATGTCGAACGGAAGCCTGGAGCAGCAGCTAGGGGCCGAGGAGTACGAACATCTCCTCGAAGACTACAGCCATCTTGCGCCGCCCGCCGAGGGTGAGGTCCTGAAGGGCCGAGTCCTCAGCATCACAGCCAAAGACGTCATCATCGATTTCGGCTACAAATCCGAAGGCATCGTTCCGATCGGGCAGTTCCTGAACAAACAGGGCGAGTTAACCGTTCAGCCCGGCGACCCGGCGGACGTCATGATCGACCATGGGGAGTATCAGGAAGGCTTCGTCCTGCTCTCTCACCAGAAGGCCGCGCGCATCCGCGTCTGGGACGATCTCGAACGGGATTTCGAGGAACAATTCACGATCCTCGGCCGCGTGACCGGGCGCATGAGCGGCGGGCTTGTTGTGGACGTGGGCGTGGAGGCCTTCATGCCGGCCTCGCAAATCGATACGCGGCTCGTGCACAATCTGGAAGCTTGGGTAGGGCAGGACATTCCGGTCAAAATCGTGAAGGTCAATCGCCGCCGCGGCAACGTGGTGGTGTCCCGGAAAGCGGCTATCGAACAAGAGGCAAACGAGCGGAAGCGCGCGGCGCTCGAACGCTTGCGCGAAGGTGATACGGTTACCGGCACGGTCAAGAACCTGACCGACTACGGCGCATTTGTGGACTTGGGCGGCATCGACGGATTGTTGCATGTGACCGATATGGCTCACAACAGGGTGCCGCACCCCTCGGCGCTGGTGCATCCGGGCGACACAGTAACTGTATTAGTGTTGAAGCTCGACCGCGAGAGAGAAAAGATCTCGCTCGGGATGAAGCAGCTTGCACCCGACCCCTGGCTAACGGTGAAGGATCGCTACGCGCCCGGCAGTCGAGTGGTTGGGAAGGTTGTCACGGTCACCGACTATGGCGCTTTCGTTGAACTCGAGCCGGGCGTCGAGGGGCTCATTCACATTTCGGAGATGTCATGGTCCCGGCGGATGAAGCATCCCGCCAAAGTGGTGCATCCGGGCGATCAGGTGGAAGCTGTGGTGCTCGAGGCGCATCCGAAGGAGCGCCGGATTTCGCTGGGGTTGAAGCAACTGGAAGCGAATCCGTGGACTACGATCGACGAGCGCTACAGCATCGGCTCGGTCGTTGAAGGGCGCGTGAGGAACATGACCGATTTCGGTGCGTTCGTCGAGATCGAAGATGGGATTGACGGTCTCGTGCATGTCTCGGATCTGTCCTGGACTAAACGTATCAAGCATCCTTCGGAAGCGCTCAAGAAGGGCCAGATCGTGCAGGCCGTCATTCTCCAGATCGATTCGAAGGGAAAGCGGCTTTCGCTCGGCATCAAGCAACTACAGCCGGATGCCTGGGAGATGTTCTTCCAATCGCACCATCCAGGGGATCTGGTGCGGGGAACAATTTGCCGCGCGGCCGGATTTGGTGTGTTCGTAGAACTGGCGGAGGGCGTCGAAGGCCTTTGCCATCATTCCGAGATTCCGGGTTTCGCCGGTCGGCGCGACGATTTACCCGTCGAGATCGGGCAGCAATACGACTTCAAGATCCTGAAGATGAGCGAGGCGGAAAAACGCATCGGATTGAGCATGAAGGCGATTGCCGAGGACGAGGAGCGGAACCGCCTGGTCGACTACCGCCGGCAGGCAGCGGCGGCGACTTCGACCATTGAGGAAGTGATGAGCCTTAAGGATCGCAACGAAGACAAGCGTTAGCAGCTCCGGCTAAAAGGCGTTCGCTTGCACGAACCTACTTTTTCCTGCAATACTGGATCGGTCTGTTGGAGCGAAACAAACTATGACTAAGGCGGACCTGATTGAAGGCGTCTCGCGGGTAGTCGACATGACTCGCAAGGAGTCCGAGATCATTGTCGAGTCCATTTTCGAGAGTATCGTGCGGTCCTTGCGAATGAACGACAAGATTGAGATACGCGGGTTTGGCAGCTTCCGGACCCGCCAGCGGAAGCCGCGCATCGGACGCAACCCTAAGACCGGCGCGCGCGTTGATGTCGCCGCGAAGAAGATCCCTTATTTCAAGCCCAGCAAGGAGCTCAGGGACCTTGTCAATACTTCCGGCCCGGCGGCATCCAAGGCCGAGGAAGCGCTTCCGTCATCGATGCCTTCCTGATGGATCACCTCTGGAGTCCCTGGCGTTTCCGCTACGTAAACAGCGGGCCGTCCGGGGAGGGTTGCTTGTTCTGTGCGAAAGGCGCGGAGCAACCGGCGCGCAATAACCTGGTCGTTCACCGCGCACAGCACAACTTCGTCATCCTGAATCTCTATCCATACAACACGGGCCACCTAATGGTCGTGCCTTATGAACACGTGGGAACGCTGTCGGCGGCCCCGGCCGGGACGCTGTCCGAGATGATGAGTCTCACGCAGACGGCTGAACGCCTCCTGGGCGGGATTTACAGCCCGGCTGGTTTTAACATCGGAATGAACGTGGGCGCGTGCGCAGGCGCAGGAGTGGCGGGGCACCTGCATATGCATGTCGTGCCGCGTTGGCACGGTGACCTGAATTTCATGACCGTGATCGGGGAGACAAGAGTTTCGCCCGAAGAACTAGACATCACTTATGGCAAGATCAGGGAAGCCTTCGAGAATGTCTGATTAGATTCGCGCTTTCGTTCCCCTTTTGTGGTGGACCGCCGGATGTCACGTGCGGACGAAGCGTGGCTGTTTTACGGACATGAGTGATTCGTCCCATTTGCAGTGCCCCGAGGCCAGGATCGTTTCGTCGCCAGAAGGGTTCGCTACCATAGAGCCGTGATCCTGTATCGACGCCCGATTTATGCCGCCAGGGTTCGTGCAAGGAATCGCCGTCGCAGGCCGTGTCCAATGGCGCTCCAGGCGCGGTAAAGCCTCTCGAGCAGGAGTTCAGTCGTCCCTGGTTCATTCCCGATTAGTCCGATTATGAACTCTCGATAGCATTTTCCAATCGAAGGATGATCCTGAAACCGGATTTGATTCCAATACAGGATGATCCTGAAATCAAGTCCGAATGAGGAGGCCGCGCAGCGGCCGACTTCCTTTCCGTGTCGGTTT
>SYKU01000172.1 GCA_005808865.1 Acidobacteriota bacterium | reverse complement strand
GTATGAACGATAAGGTCGGCGCCAATTTCCTTCACAAATCGATCCCGGAACTCAATCATTTCACGGAACTTATACGTTGTGTCGACGTGCAGCAGTGGGAACGGAAGTTTGCCGGGAAAAAACGCTTTTTGCGCCAGCCGGATCATTACGGAGGAATCTTTCCCTATTGAGTAGAGCATGACGGGGTTGGAAAATTCCGCCGCTACCTCGCGCATGATATGGATGCTTTCGGCTTCGAGGACGCGGAGATGGGTCAGGGCAAATCGATCCACAATTACTTCAGAATACCATGATTCGATCAATCATGCCTATCTCTATCGAGATAGTGGCAATTGGAGATTCGGGTCGCGAAGGAGCAGGCAGATTGTCAGGAAGATTCGCTTGAGTCCCAGGTCTCGGCCGTCGGGGTGGAACCACTCCTGCGCGGTGTGCGCGCCCCCGCCGTTTCCGCCGGCGCCAATGGATAGAGCGGGGATACCTAGGGAGAGTGGAATATTGGCGTCGGTCGAGGCGCAGTCGAGAAACGACCGAATCCCGAGGTGAGCGTCCACCGCACGGAGGTAGGGGAGAATAACAGCGTCGTCTGCAAGCCGGCCCGCCGGCCGGGTACCAATCTCTTTGAGCTTTGCAGAGACCTTCCCGCCAGAGGCGCGCTCATTCTCGGCGTCCTCCGCGCGCGTCGCGGCGCTCGAAAGAGCTTCCACCAGTTCCTCGATTTTCTCTTCGCTTTCCGAACGAATATCCACCTTCGCCCGGGCTACAGAGGCGATGCTGTTAACGCTTGTGCCGCCTTCCACCATGCCGAAGTTGTACGAAGCCCGCGGTGCGCCGTTGACGCGAGTCTCGGCGAAGAGCGCGATTGCCCGGCCCAGCGCATGGACTGGATTTCCGATCCCGAAATCACTCCAGCTATGCCCGCCCGGTCCGGTGAAGCTGAGTTCAAAGCGCCTGCTTCCCAGGGCCTGACATGTGATGTGGCTTGTGGTTGCGCCGTCGAGCACAAGAAACGCCGCAATCTTCGGCGCGAGCAGCGACTGTCTACACAAATAGCGCATTCCGCTCAGGTTCCCCTCGCCCTCCTCGCCCACGTTCGCCACGAACGCCAGACGCCGGTGGAGGCCTTCAATCGCGGGAGAACTCTGGAGGGCGCGAGCCACAGCGATCAACGCGGCCAAACCCGCGCCGTTGTCAGAAACGCCAGGTCCACAAACCCGTCCGCCGGAATCGACGTAGATTTCTTCAGGGCGACGAGGGGCGAGTACGGTATCGAGATGAGCCGTGAGCGCGACATAAGGGCCGGCGGTTTCCGGTTCGGGGAAGGCGATGACATTGCCGACGGGATCGATGGAGGCTTCACAACCGCAGAACCTGAACTGGTCGAGCATCCATTGGGCGCGCTCCCGTTCGAGGAACGTGGGGGCGGGGACCCGGCACAATTGAATTTGCCGCTCCGTAATCCATTGCTTCTCGCGAGTGAACCATTGGAGGCACTCGCGCACGCCGCGCGCGGATGAAAGATCGCCAATTTTGACAGTTGTGCGGTGTTCAGCCACTCTGAGTCCAGTGTAGCGCGCGCGAAGGTTGAGCCCCCAATCGACACTGCGGGAGAAAGACGCCGTGGAGGTGAACAGGTGCGCAGCATCGGCTCAGCCCGGGCGTGCCGGGTACCACCCGCAATCGCCGCGGCAAAAATCAGGCTCACAATTCAGTATTCTCATCTCCAGGAGTATTGAAATTGGCGAACCCGGCCGATTCGTGTGCACGGCGGAGGAGCGTGTGAGCGGCGGCCGCGAGGCGGTCGACAGCACATCTGCGCTGACGGATTTTGCTGGAGGAACGCGTCTTTCGGGACGCCCATACTGCTTTATGGCGTAATTCCGGCAATTTGTAGTGAGAGGATTAAGTCCCCAGGCGATAATCATGGGCTCTGGAAGAGTGAAATGCCGGCCACGCCCGAAGCTCCAACCGCGAGGCATTGATTCGCATTCGCAGCCGTTATCCCCCCCAGGGCCAACACCGGAATCCGCACGGCACGTGAAGTCTCACGCAATCGTTCGACGCCAAGCGGTTCTCCGTAGGCGGCCTTCGACGGCGTGAAGAAGACTGGTCCGAAGACCACAAAGTCCGCGCCCTCCGCTTCCGCGCGGGAAGCTTCATCCACCTTGTGGCATGAGACGCCGATCAGGAACGGATGCGGCGCGATCGCCCGAAATCGGCCCGGAGGCGGCGAATTCGACGGTAGATGGACGCCATGCGCGCCGGCCGCGAGCGCCAGATCGACGCGCTCGTTAACCAGGATACGTGCGCCCGGCGCTGCTTCGATGGCCGCGCGAACAAGTTGAAGCAGAGCTCTTCCGCTCAGGTCCTTTTCGCGAATCTGGATCCAATCCGCCGCTATCCCGGCGCGTGCCGCACTTGCAATGGCATCGAGCAGAGGCCCTACGCCACCCAATTGTTTCCGGTCCGTGATGTAGTACCGGATCACAGCGGCTGGTAGTAGCGCTCGCCCGCGCAAGCCTTGCAGAGCGCGCGGCCGTCCCGCTGGACCTCTCTCTGGAAGTTGACACTCTCCCCGCAATCCGCGCAAACCACGCGGGGGCCGCGAAAACCGGGGAAATCTTCCGGCCCGAGCGTTACTCTCACCCACTCGACGCGGAACAATTCCACGTCTGGCATCTCGCGATAGGCCTCCATCTGCTGCCGGTTCTTATTCCCGATCTCGGGGTGCATCTCTTTTGCCCGCTGCTTTGACGAGTCGAGCGCCGACACGCGAACGGCGCGATCGTCCCGCAGATCGCAAAACGTCGCAGCCATCTTTCCGAAATCGCGGAACTTCAGCGCACGTTTGCCCAGCCGGCACCCGGTTACGATGGGGATTGCGTCGGTCGCGCACCGGTCGATCTCCACGAACGTAACGAGCCTTTTGCGGTCCACGCCCGCGGGATCTTCGATCCCCAGGAGTTTCACACCATAGAGAGCCATACGAAGTCCCAGCACCTGGCCCGCGCACATGTGGCCGTGCGCGGCCTCTGCCAGCACCTCGTACTCAGCGAGTGTTTTCATTCGTGACCCCGCCTTCGATGACACGCAGCGCCGCGGCGGGGAACTCGATCAACCATTCCTTATTATGCTTCTGCTTTTCGAATTCCGCGCGGGGAACATCTACCGACAATTCTCCCTCGAACTCAAGCCTGACCGACTGAGACCGCTGACAGGCGCGCACAAGACGGGCGGACGCCTGGTTCGGACCCGGGCGCGTGCCGGAGGTAACACGCAGTTCCTCCGCCGGAATGGATACCCAAACCTTATCTCCGATCAGATGGCCGGGCAGGTAGGCCGCGGACAACTCAAAGCCCTCGAAACGCAAGCGGCTCTGATCTCGACCCGGATCGAGCGCCACGATCTCAACCCGAAACAGATTCGTGAGCCCGAGCAGCCTCGCTACCTCGATCGAAGCCGGACGCTCGCGGATTGTGGACGGTGTGCCAGTCTGTACGAGGCATCCTTCGCGCAGCACGAGCATGCGGTCCCCAAGTTCGAAGCACTCGTCAAGATCGTGCGTCACAAGCAGAATCGGGATCTGATATTCCGCGCGGACCTGACGCAGTACCCGGTAGAGACCGGCACGCAAGGGCAGGTCGAGTCCGCGCGCGGGCTCGTCGAGCAGTAACAGCCGGGGGTTGCCAATGAGAGCGCGCGCGATGGAGCAGCGCTGCTGTTCGCCACCCGAAACCTCATGAGGACGCCGGCCGGAGACGGGGCCGAGTTCGAACCGGTCAAGCATCTCACTGACAGCCCTGTAGCGCTCAAGCCGTGCGTGGCGCACCGCCGCGAAAGTCAGGTTCTCTCGCAGGCTCATGTGCGGGAACAGGGCGTAGTTCTGGAACACATAACCGCAACTGCGCGATTGCGGACGAAGACAGACGCGCGAATCGGCGTCATAGAGAATCTGTCCGTCGAGCTGAATGCGGCCGGCATCCGGTTTGACGAAGCCAGCTATCGAAGAAAGCGTTAACGTCTTGCCCGACCCGCTCGGTCCAAACAAGACAGAGACGCCGGGCCCCGCCTGGAACTCAACGTCGAGCAAGAAGCCGGCGGACTCAGGTCCTGGCGGGAAGCGCTTCCGGATGCGGGCTTCGATCACGCGGCCTGCTTTCGCCGCTCGATACGGTTCGCGAGGTAAAGGATGGCGATGGACAGCGCCGAGATCGCGAGCACGAGTGACCGTGCAAGCGAACCGTTGCCCGATTCCACCGCATCATAGATGGCCACGGCGACGGTCTGCGTGCGGCCAGGAATGTTACCCGCGATCATGATGGTCGCACCGAAATCACCAAGTGACCGCGCGAAGGCAAGCACGCCTGCCGCGAAGACCGACCTCCGCGCAAGGGGCAGCGTGATTCGCCAGAATACGCGCCATTCCGAAGCGCCGAGATTCCGCGCAGCCATCTCGAAAGTGCGGTCGACGGACTCAAAGGCGGCCCGCGCCGATTTGACGAGCAGAGGAATGGCATGCAGCATCGACGCCACAACCGCTGCCTGCCAGGTGAACACCAGAGGCTGCCCGAAGGCCCACTCATACAGGCGTCCAAAGGCGCTTTCCCGTCCCACAGCGACAAGAAGGTAGTATCCAAGCACCGTCGGCGGCAACACAAGCGGCAATGCGGCGGCGGCGTCAACCAGTTCTTTACCGCGGAAGGTCCGGTTCGCCAAAAGATACGCGAGCCACAGACCGATTATGAGCGAAGCGAGCGTCGAGATGCATGCGACTCGGAGGCTCAGCCAAAAAGGAAACCAGTCGATGCTCTGCATCAGGCCCGCGCTCTGCATTAAGCGGTCTTGATCCAGGAGTGCTTCGGATCGTCACTCCATGCGCCATAGGTGCGCCCTTCACCGGCGAGAATCCAGGTGAAATTCAAACTGTAGCCCGGGCAGGCGACGACCGGATGATATCCGCGGGGAATAAGTACCGTGTCGCCGTGCTCGACCGGGTAAGCGTGGTCGAAGGCTTCAGGGTCGGAGGGGTCCGTGTACACCCGCATGAATCCGAAACCCTGACGCGGCTCTACCTGAAAGTAGTAGACCTCTTCCATGGGAACTTCTGAAGGAGCGGCGAACCGGTCGTGTTTATGCGGCGGGCAACTCGACCACCCGCCCGGCTGGTTGAGCGTCTCGCCCGCGATGAGGTGGGCCGCGTCGATGTTATTCGCAATGTGCGTAAATACGGACCGCGACCAGTTGTCCTTGCCGACGTTGTTCTTCATGGCCTCCCCTCCCGTCACCAGAACCGGGGCGCCGCCCGGCTTGCCCTCCGCGCCGGCGATCGAAACGCGGGCATCGCCGTTGAGCCGTGTTATCGTCACCTTCGCGCCCGCTGGAACGTATACCATGGACCCAACATCGCGCATGGTCGCGCGCGGAGCGATGTCGGCTGACCAGCCATCCACTTGCACGCGCACGGGGCCCGAATAGAAATCGAGAGAAAGTTCTTCGCTCCCGCTTTCGAAGCTGTGCTCTCGCAGCGGACCCGACATTTCGAGGATCGAAAAGGAGAGGTATTTCAGGTCCTTTCCACGCTCCACCAGGGGGTAGAAGCCAGGCTTCTCTCCGGGCGATTTGATATGGAGATTCTTCATTGTTAAAAGCTAGCATGACGCTCGCGAAAGCGTCTAATTCCCGATTTCAGGCAACTCGATGTAGGAGGCATTTGCTCCGCCCTGATAAACAGCGTTATTCGCCTTCGCCGGATTCGGCTCGGACCGGGGAAAATTGCTGCTTGATATGTCCACGCGTACCCGGTGTCCCGCGGAGAAAAGATTGCTGGTCGAGCCGACGTTGATGTTCAACTGATTCCTGGCCCCGCTCGCGCGAAGCTGCCCTTCGCCAAGAATCATCGCGTAGCCGTCCGGATAGACGTCCATCAGCTTGACGATAAAGTCGCTCGTCGGCGCGTCGGACCGGACGGACAGGCGGGCGGTTACCATGCCCGAGATTACGAGGTTTGTTTTCAGCGGTTCGGAGGAATAGGACAGCACATCGGACCGCCGGTTCACTCCCTGATCCTGCACGCAGTTGCCATAGCGGCCTCCCACCGATTGGGCGGGACTCGCGGGGTCGTGCACGTAGGTTGCCTCAGCCGCGGCCGTCTCGTTCGCGCCGAGCGCGCCGCCCGACCGCAGGTAGAAGCGCCTGTGTCCTGCGGGCTTCGGCGGCCACTCGGCCGCCGTGAACCATTCGCCCTTGTGGTTCAGCCGTCCGTCAGCGGTGCGATCTCCCGGGCCGCCCCCCATCTTGAACAACCGGACATTCTCCGGCCCCACGACGGCGTATTCCCTGCCCTTCAGCCAATGGTCAAACCAATCTGCCATCAGTGCGTTCTTGTCGAGCTTCGCCGCCGGCCCGAATGCCGCATTGCCGCACTCGGAGCCTCCCGTGCCATGGGGCCACGGACCTACCATCAGCTTCTTCGGCGTCTTCTGGATTTTCGCCAACGCCGCGAAGTTCTCAAGGACGCCTTCGGCGAAATAGTCGAACCAACCCGTCACAAAGTAGATCGGGACGTCTTTGATCAGCTTGTGGTTGCCGCGCGTATAGAAGCCCTTTTGCCGCCAATATTCGTCCTCCGTTGGATGTGCGTACCAATCGGCGTAGGCGCGCGCGTGCGCTGGAAACTTCACGAGAACCTGGCCTCGCTTCTTTGGGTCGAGAGCCAGCCACGCCCGCGTATTCTGGGCCACGTCCATCAGCGGCTTGCGGGCATCCGGATCTCGCGCGGCGGCAGGGCTGGTCGCCGCGGACTGTAACAGCCACCTCGCCCACCCGAGGTTCGGAATGCCGCCAGGGTGCCCGAATTCGTCGAAAAGGCTTGCACCGCCGACATCCGCGAACATCGCGGTCAGATGCGGCGGCTGATACATTGCGGCGTGATATTGGTCCCACGCCAGGTACGACGCTCCCCACGTCCCGACCTTGCCGTTCGACCACGGCTGTCGCGCCGCCCATTCGATCGCGTCGTAGCCGTCAAGCCCTTCGTTTACGAAGGGGTAGAAATCGCCTTCCGACTCGAATCGGCCCCGCACATCCTGCGACAGAGCAACGTAGCCGCGTTCCGCAAAGTATTCCGAAACGCTTCGCTGGCCCGACTTGTTATACGGCGTCCGGGAAATGACAACGGGATACTTGCCCGGCGCTTCCGGACGGTACACGTCGGTCGCGAGCTTGACGCCGTCGCGCATCGGAACAGTAACCGTTTCACGAACCGCTCCCGGGAGAGTCAGCGCGAGAAAGAACAAGATCCTTATGAGCATTTCTATTTCTCCAATACGGGAAGCACAACGTGTGACGGCTTCGCCTTCGACCGGTAAATGCGCTGCGTCGCGGGTTTGTAATCGCTCTCGGTGGCGTTGTAGATATTGACAAAGGTCTGCGGGTTGCGGTCAATTACCGGAAACCAGGTGCTCTGGACCTGCACCATGACGCGGTGCCCTTTCAGAAACGCGTGGTTCTTGTCCCGGAGATCGACCTCGAGAAGCGTTGGCGCGTTCGGGATCATCGGTTCGGGGCGCGAAAAGCTATTGCGGTACTTTGCGCGGAACACCTCGCCCGACAACAGCATCTGGAAATGCCCCATACGGACGCCGGCGGGATTCGGGACGTTATCCGGCGCGGCGCCTGGATACACATCGATAAGCTTCGCGGCGAAATCCGAGTCCGTGCCTGAAGTTGAGGCGTAAAGCTTCGTGATGAGCTGGCCGGAAATCGTCATGTCTTCGGTAAGCTCGTCCGTCTCGTAGGTCAGAACATCGGGCCGTTGCGCGGCGAATCTCTGGTCTTCCACCATCCACAAGTGGCCCTGGCCGAAACGTATCTCCGCTGTTGCAGGTACGGGTTTCGCGGGGTCGCTCACATACGTGTCGAAGGCCTCGGCGTCGTCGGGCGGAGTCAACGAAAGACGGCCTCCCGCGCGGAAGTAGAGTGACCTGTCCTTCGTCTTGTTGCGCGGCGGCCACCGGTCGTAGGACTTCCAGACGTTCGCGCCCGATTCATACACCAGGGCCTCTGGCAGGTCGAGCTTACCCTTGTCTTTGAGGTGATAAAGGAAGAACGGAAATTGCACTTTCTCGCGGAAGTACACGGCGGGCGCACCGGCAAATTGGATGTTGCCTAGCGAGTTTCCGTCGATATGGCTATTCCAACCGCCGTGGCTGAACGGCCCCACGACGAGCGTACTGCGGTTGAGCGGGTTCTCCTTCTCGATTCGCTCGTAGATGGTCATTGGACCGTAGAAGTCCTCCGCATCGAACCACCCGGCAACGTTCAAGACGGGATGAGTGATCTTCTTAAGGTGCGGCAGCATGTTCTGGCGGTTCCAGAAATCGTCGTAGTCCGGATGTTCCATGTACTCGTTCCATACCGGTACCTGGCCCAGGAAATGACGCTTGTTTACATTTGAGAGTGGCCCGAGTTCAAGGAAGAAGCGGTAGCCATCCGGAGTGCCCGGATCGAACTGAACGGAATCCTTGTCGTTGGGACCGGTCCTGGCCCGCGCGCTCCGTGACAGCCATGAGAACGTGTACGACAACCGGAATGCGCCATTGTGATGAAAATCGTCGCCCAGAAACATGTCGGACGGCGAGGCCTGCGGTGAAGAAGCTTTGAGCGCGGGATGCGCGTCAATCATCCCCATGACAGTTTGAAATCCCGGATAGGAGGTCCCGATTTGGCCCACCCGGCCGTTGTTGTCGGGAATGTTCTTGAGAAGCCAATCGATCGTGTCGAAGGTGTCGCTCGATTCATCGGTGGCCTTACCCCGTTTTCCCGGGTTGTGCGGGCGCATGACCGTGAATTCCCCTTCGGATTTGAACTTTCCGCGAACATCCTGAAACACGAACAGAAATCCCTCCGTTTCGAACTCGAACGAATGAGCCGAAGGGCCGAGGTTCGCGCGATACGCGTCGGGCCCATACGGACCGGTCCCGTACGGCGTTCGAAACAACAGAAACGGCAATTTTCCCGCGATGCTCCGCGGCGCGTAAACGCTGGTGTGCAATTTCACACCGTCGCGCATCGGCACCATGAATTCGGCCTTACGATAGTGTGCCTTCACGTCGTAGGCCGGTCCGGCTCCGTACACCACCGCGGCAGCGGAAACAAGAAACGTCAGGGCGCATTTCATCGCGACTATTGTGCCACGTTACCGCCGGCAATTGGCGATGTGTCGGCCATCCGTGAAGGCGTTGGATTCCACGCATCTTATGGAGACCACTGGCTTCATGTCATTTGTGGGCTTTCGCCTCCGGGGTCTGCCGTGCGAAACGCCGCGGGCTTGGTGGGGGCCGCCCCAGTGAAGAGTTTCTCCCCGTTTCCATAGCCTAGTGTCTAGTTGCATTAGTTCTGGTACTACTGTATGTTGAGTC
>SYKU01000171.1 GCA_005808865.1 Acidobacteriota bacterium | reverse complement strand
TCTTCAACGTCTTCAACCACGTCCAGTTTGGAGTTCCCGCTACGCTATTCGGCAACGCTACATTCGGCGTGGTCAGCAGCCAGGGCAACAATCCGCGTCAAGTGCAAGTCGCTTTGAAGTTACAATTCTGACGGATCAGGCTGATATGTTCGTCTGCACGCTGAATTCCTGGACGGCATCCGGGTTGGGAAACGGGTTGGCGATTCCGTGCGTGCTGTTGGTATTCGTTCCGCCGTGGAGTTTATAGCCGGTCTGGTTGCCGCGCGCGCCGTTAATGGAGTTGTCCACAGTGTAGCCGGCTCCAGTTGGGTACAAAGCGGCGTTCGCGTAGCTGAGGCTGGCCCCGCGAGCGACGACGCCCGCCTGCAATCCGAGAAGGCTCAGCACGTTTCTCCCGTTCAGCGGCAGGGCACTAGCAGCGAGGTCAGCAATCCAAGTCAGGTGCAGCCTGACATACGAGCAGGCGAAGCGACGGCCGCACTACTGAGTGATGCCGGCCAAGTCCTGCAAGAGGCGCCAGTTCTCGAGACGCTCGTCCCGTGACGCGAGCAGGGCTTCCGACGGATTGCCATCCTTGTCGAAATGTTTCGAGAAGCGGCCCTCGGTTCGCGCGAAGGTGATGAAATCGACCTGCTCGCCCGTCTTCGGATTCTTGTACCAATCTTCCTTAACGTTCGGATTCCCTACCAGACTGAGACGCTCGCGGAATCGCCTGCCCTTGCGTGGATCGTAGATGAACACCGGGAAGGAGCGGGAGTCCGCGGCCAGCTTCGCCTGATGTTCCGCCATGTTGTCGGCCACGCCGTGTTCGGGCTGGCAAGTTGTAAACACGTTGATGATCGCCGGGCCAGGGAAGGCGTTCGCCTCCATCACAGCCTTATAGAAGTGGTTCATGTGCGCGCAGGTCGTCTGCGCCACATACACGTCCTTGTGCATCATCGCTATGTTGGCGATCTCTTTCCGGTTCTCCGTTTTTCCGGAAATAGCCGAGCCGTGGAAGCTCATTTTAGCGTCCTGGCCGCGGAACGAACCCGTCGAAGCCTGTCCGCCCGTGTTCGAGTAAACCTGCGTATCGAGGATAAGAACTTTGATGTCGTATCCGGCGGCGAGCATGCGGGAGAGCGACTGGAAGCCGATGTCGAGCATCGCGCCATCGCCGCCCACGATCCACAAGCGCTTATTCGCCCAGCCGAGTTGATCCCACCGCGCGCGCACGCCCATCGCATCCGCGGGCGCGTTCTCGAACAGAGAGTTCGTCCAGGGCACCAGATACGGATTGTACGGATACGTGGACGTATAGACCGTATTGCAGCCCGTCGCGGCGACGATGCCGACGTTTTCCTTGCCGTAAACAAAGCCGGTGGCGGCGAGCATCATGCGCAGCGCGGTGGCCTCGCCGCAGCCCATGCAGGAACCCGCGCCGCCAACGTAAAGCAGCGAGCGCTCGGTCAGCATCATGTCCGAAAGGGCCTTCTCATTGATGAACTTCGACGGAGTCTCGGGGAGCGTCTTGTAAAATTCAAAAGCCTGCTTGTACCAGGTGACATTGCGCTCGTCCTTGCGGATCATCTTGAGGGCGTTGTGATCCCCGCAGGCGTCCACGCACTCGGCGCAGCCTTTGCACTTGGTGGGATCGATAAAGATGCCGAACTTGCCCCCGCCCACGCCCTTCCTCTCAAGCACCGTGTAGTACTTGTTGGTGACGGGCCACTGGTCCGACATCCGCTTGCGTTCGTCTTCGCCGGCGATACCCGCAAGAGTCTGTTCAAGAACCGCCGGATCGGCAACCTTGCCGAGAATGGCCGTATCCGGGCACTGCGTAACACAATCCATGCACCCGACGCAGTTGGCCCCGATGAACTCGGGGATGTCCGGGGCGATGTAGCTGACGTCGCGCAAGGCGCCCGTGCCGGCGGGAATCACGCTCTTCGCGAGCTGGAAATCCGCCTCCAGCCCCTTCTCCGCGGAGCCGTCGTTGTAGGCTCCGACGACCCGCTCGTTGAAGTCGGCCACGTCGACTACGTTCGCCTGGAAATCGGCAAATCTGGCCTGAAAAGACAAAGGCGTTGGTTCAGTCATAATGGCTCCTTAGACAATCCTCAGCGCCGCATTCGCTCTGTCGCTTGCGGCGGTTTCCTGCATGATTTCCCGCGGCACCTCGATCACTTCGTGGAAGCCGCGCCAGACTGCCTTGAGATTATCCTGCACCACGCGTTCGCCGCGCTTGCCGAAATACTTGCGGATCGATTTTTCAACGCCTTTGAACAATTGCTCTTCGGTCACTCCAAGCTGATGCTGAAACGGAGTATGCCGGAGGAAGATTCCAAGAAGCACGATTCCCTGCATGCGCTGCTGGAGTTCCGCCAAGGAAGAGACCTCGCGGGCGATCGACACCGTGTCGAGCGCAAGCAGCCGCGCCTCCTTTTCCCTCAACACCTGCCGCGCCCATGCCGGGATGGCGGCCCAAACGGCGGCGGGGTCGTTGTTCTGACTCTGAACGAAAACCATTCCCCCATGCGATAACCCTACCAGCGGATTCTCCAGGTTGAACGCGTTCACGTCATTCAACGGGATGAACTCGACGTTTTCGAGCTCCGAATGCACTCGAATATGCTGCTTGGCGATGGTCAGATAGTACGTGGTCGGAAGCCCCTTTTTCTCGGAGCCGTATTTCGGATAGGCCTGGACGTCCATGCCGAAAACTTCGCCGGCGATGGTGGCGATGATCTTGTTGGTAGTGACGGAACCGTAGCCGCCCACGGAGTGTCCCCGCATGGAGAACGCGCCGGGGTCGCGAACGTCCGGGTCGTTAGTGACCGGGAGCGCCGTCGCGTGTTTGATGCCGACGGTAAAGTAGATGCGGCCGCCAGGGTTGCGCATGTTATCCACGATTGCGATGAAGTCGCCTGCGCGCACGTCGCGGCTGCCGAGGCCGGCCGAGCCCCCGTAGAAACGCGGCATGTGGGCGATGAACGGAAAACCGGGCGTGCCCGCCATGGCGTCGGCAAAGGCCGCCTTGAGCTCGCCTAGCTGCGGGTTCGATTGCATCAGCGGAATATCGAGGCGTTCGATCACCGAAATGGCCTTCACATGTTTCAGGGCGTCGACGATTTCCGCCGAGGGGAACGGGCGGAAGCTCGTGATATGGAGCAGGCCGACTTTAACCCCATAGGTTTCGCGAATGTAATCGACAGCCGCCTCCGCCGTCTCCATCATGCAGCCGGAACCGACGATTGCGTACTCCGCGTCGTCAAGCCGGTAGGGCATGACAACGTCGTAGCGGCGCCCCGTCATGTCGTAGAACTCCCGCATGGCGGCCTTGAGAGCGGGCATCACGCGGTCGTAATAAACGCGCTGCGCGATCTTCCCCTTCATGTAGGCGTCCTGGTTCTGAACGACGCCGGACATTACCGGAAACTGCGGGTCCATCAAATTCCGCAGGCGGCGGGAAGGATGGCCGACGTACAGGTTCATCATCTCCGGTTCCGGCAGAAGGACGTTCTCAATCGTATGCGTCGTCAGGAAGCCGTCCTGCACGTTCATGAACGGCGTCTCCGTATCCTCGGCGGTGCGCCGGCAAATGAGGGCGAGGTCGCCCGCTTCCTGAGCGTTGCGTGCGTACTGGACTCCCCAGCCGCAATCGGCCACGCCATAGACATCGTCGTGTCCGGCATGGACGTTCAACGACTGAGACGTAAGCGCGCGGGCGCCGATGTGAAACACGATCGGAAGGCGTTTGCCGGAGATCGTATAAAGGACCTCTTTCATGAGGATGAGGCCCTGACCGGAAGTAAAATTGGTAACCCTTCCGCCCGCCACCGCGAAACCTTCGCAAGTGGTAGCGGCGCTATGTTCGGATTCCGGTTGTATGAATGCGAGATGTTCGCCCCAGATATTACGTTTTCCGTTGGCGACTTCCTGTTGATAGCCGCCGCCCATAGTTGTTGACGATGTGATTGGAAATGCGCAAGCGCCCTGCGTGATATGCGTTTCGACCCAGACCACCATCCCCGCTCCGTCCGACGTTGTGGGAACGCCGGGGAACGGAAACCGTATTTCGTCTGATTCGACAATATCCGCGGTAAGCGGGGCGCCAGTGAGAACGGTACTCATTCATCCTCCTTAAGGTCCGGAGCGTGGTAAGCCCCGGCCGAGCAGCCTAACGAACGTCAATAGAGTAGCAGATTTTGGGGCGGTGCGGTGAAAGAGCGGTTGCCACAGTTGCCGGAGCTTCGGAACCGGCTTACGGTTGCCTGTGCTTTGCAGGGGGTGCCCGCGGAACGGAACAGCCGGTTCCGACGGCTCGCCGTTCGATGCGCGGCCGGGTCACGATGGCGGCACGCATTTTGAGCTGGCGGCCCCTGGAAGGCCCGAATCGAAACGGTGTCCCCAATTCGGGATTCCCCGCGATGGGGGCCGTTGAAGCCGCGCCGCGATCATGCTACCGGTTCCATTCGGCCACCTTGGGACCCGGTGCTCGAATGCTGAGTCATCGCAAAACTCCTGTGTGCGATTCCGGTTCGCGATCTGCCTCCTTAGCCGTCGCGCGGGGGGCTGACCGGGCACGCCGTGGAGGCGGGTGAAGCTGACCGGATCGCGTGGGCTGGCCGATTGCGGGGTCGCGACGCGACGTTTTTGCAGCGCGCGAATGGTGGGGAGAAACCCTGCCGAGGCTTCAGATTGAATGCACCGGCGTAAATTCGTGGAGGTATCGGGTTGGGGGTGCTGGGTTTGCGCGGCGGCTCGGGGATGACGGAGACGTGCCTGGATTCGCGACGCGTCGTCGATGCGTGTATTAAGTGGCTTCTTGTCATATGTTCGGGGTGGGGGTGACGCAGGAATATATTCTTGGGTTTTTGCGTCCGGCGTAAATTCGTGGAGGTATCGGGTTGGGGATGGCTGGGTTTGCGCGGCGGCTCGGGGATGACGGAGACGGCCGGGATTCGCGACGCGTCGTCGATGCGTGTATTAAGTGGCTTCTTGTCAAATGTTTGGGGTGGGGGTGACGCAGGAATATATTCTTGGGTTTTTGCGTCCGGCGTAAATTCGTAGAGGTATCGGGTTGGGGATGGCTGGGTTTGCGCGGCGGCTCGGGGATGACGGAGACGTGCCGGGATTCGCGACGCGTCTTCGATGCGTGTATTAAGTGGCTTCTTGTCAAGTGTTTGGGGTGGGGGTGACGCAGGAATTTATTTTTGGCTTTTCGCGTCCGGCGTAAATTCGTGGAGGTATCGGG